>CAZMKO010000164.1:0-2504 GCA_964566965.1 uncultured Rhodanobacteraceae bacterium | reverse complement strand
TCTCCATCGGCTCCAACGACCTCACCCAGCTCACCCTGGGCCTGGACCGCGACTCGAGCATCGTCGCCAAGAGCTTCGACGAGCGCAATCCCGCCGTCAAAAAGCTGCTGGCCATGGCCATCAAGACCGCCCGCGACAAGGGCAAATACGTCGGCATCTGCGGGCAAGGCCCCTCCGACCACGCCGACCTGGCCGAATGGCTGATGGAACAAGGCATCGAATCGGTATCGCTCAACCCCGACACCGTCATCGATACCTGGTTGCGGCTGGCCAAGAAAAAAGCCGCCTGAGCCAGCGGTGGCGCCACACGAAGAAGGCGGGCCCGAAGGCCCGCCTTCTTCTTCGCTGTCGGCAGCCTGGAAAACCCAACCGCCTTCCAGAATACTCCATTCCCTTTGTAGGAGCGGCCCATGGCCGCGATACCGCCCGCGCCCGCCTTGCCACCTGCGGAGCCCCTGCCTCACCACACCACCCGGCTTCGTGCAGGAAATCCGCTACACGTCCGTAGGAAAATTCCCGATTGCCCCGCAGGTATCCCGGCAGGATACTCACCCCATCCAGCGAAACGCCAAACGAGCAGCGGGAGCCGTGGCGAAACAACTTCACCGTGTCGACTTGCGCGGAGCACTTGTAGCTCGGCGGCGTTGCTGTGCACGGGAGCGCGCCCGGATCAGGCGGACGGAAGACAGGCAAGTGGCTGATGTGTCAGCAGTTCGCAAGAGCGTTGATGTCGCAGGCCACCGGACAGGCGGCAACGTTATGCTGCAATTTGCAAGCTGCTTTTAGTTAGTCACACAATGGCACTACACGGAGACTGAGATGGCCAAATATCAAGTACGCGTTTTATCGACCGGTGATGCGACGGTCGCAATGATCAAGTCCTTGCGCATCATTGCAGATCTTGGCCTCAAGACCGCAAAAGACCTGTCAGACTACCTCAGCAATGCAGCCCCGTGTGTGCTTGTTTCCGGGATAGAGCAGAAGGTAGCGGAGCATGCCGCGGGACTACTCACCGATGCTGGCGCGAAGGTAGCAGTCGAGTCGTCGGGCTTGGATACCCCAATGCTGCTTTGTCCTCAGGCAAACCAAGAGTATCAATGGAGTGTGCTATTCGGCGCTGTGCCCGTGCGTAAGCGCGTCTAACATTGACAGGCCACAAAAGGTGTCCACAAAAGGTGTCAGGGACATTTTTCCTGCTTTTTGCGTGGTCGGCCGCGTGGACGAATTCCCTGGAACCGCCCCGTGCGTTCCTCAACCCAGGCTTGGAAGCGGTCTGATCCGAAAACCTTCTGTTGCTGCAGGTGCGCGCGAATGGCTGCCAGTTCCTTCGGCGCCATGGCTTCATCGAACAAGGCCCGCCACGCGGCCGCACGGCTGGCTGCATCGGTGCCAAGTGTCAGATAGCACGGATGTGGCGTCAACAGCGGGTCGTCGTGGCCTTGCGCGTGCGCGCGATAACTTGACCACGGCCAATCCTCCGGCGCACTTGCCATCCACGCGCATAAAAAGGGGTCCATAAAAAGGGGTCAGAGTCATTTATTTCAATATTTTATTCTGGATAAATAACTCTGACCCCTTTTATGACCCCTTTTATGGATGCCTACCGTCACCAGGTCGAAGGTCGCTTCCATGCGGTCGATCGGCGCCTGGACCGGGTCGGCGCCATGGGTACCGCCATGGCGCAGATGAGCGCCAACACGTCGGGGCTCAGCGGTCGAATCGTCTGGGGGTCGGCGCCGGCACATACGGCGGCCAATCGGCCATGTCCATTGGCTATCAGCGTGCATTCCACTCAAACCACGCCAGCGTCTCCATCGGCGCCGCGTTTTCCGGTGACGAAAACAGTGTCGGTGTCGGCGCTGGCTTCAGCTGGTAAGCACCGCCTTGACCGGCTGCCATCGCGGCCATGGGCCGCGATGGTGCTTGCCGCAAGACACACCATGTCCCCGCATTGCCGGTCGCGCCTTCCTGCGCTCCTACAGATGAACCTCGAGGCCCGAATGTGGGTGTAGGAGCGGCGGAAGCCGCGATTGTGGAAGCGTCTGTCTGCATGTTATTACCCGGGTACTATTGACAGTTACTTTTATCCGGGTAATATACGCTTCCGTTTTCACGATGCGAACCAGCGCCATGCATACCCCAACCAGCTACACCGCCTTCGCCGACGACCGCCGTATCGCGGCCGGCACCCTGCCCGATGTCGCCCATGCCGTGCGGCGGGTTCTGGACACCACACCGGATACCACCATCCTGATCTTCGATGACCGGGACGGCCGCCAGGCCGAGGTGGATTGGCGCGGCTCGGCGGACGAGGTACGGGCGCGCGTCGCGGCGGGCGAAGACCTGCCGGACGTGACACCGCGTGGGCGTGGCCGACCAAAACTCGGCGTGGTGGCACGCGAGGTGACGTTGCTGCCGCGACATTGGGCCTGGCTGGGAAGTCAGCCGGGCGGCGCCTCGGCGCGACTGCGGCGACTTGTCGAAGACGCCATGCGCGGCAAGGG
>CAZMKO010000163.1:0-2523 GCA_964566965.1 uncultured Rhodanobacteraceae bacterium | reverse complement strand
GCGGCCCCAGTTTGCGCGGACCCATCAACACGGTCATATTCAGTTCTCCTCACCGATCGTCTCGCGTCCCAGCCTCTGGCTAGACTGGAACAAATCCATATATAGCCAAGACAACTATATCGGCCGACCCTCGCGGGCGATCACCGGCCGAGACGAGGCCGAATTCGATTTGGAAGTAGACGCGCGCCGGGAGGACAGTGGTGGGGTGAGCCCACCGTCCGCGTCACCCTCCTCCGCGCGGGCGGGCACGATCTACGGGCTCACCGCCTACCTGCTGTGGGGCGCCTTCCCCCTCTACTTCCGTGCGCTCGAGCCCGGCGGCGCCTTCGAGATCCTCACCCACCGCATCCTGTGGACCTTCGTGCTCTGCGTCATCGTGCTCGGCGTCAAGCGCGAGTTCGCCTGGGCCAGACCGCTGCTCACGTCATGGCGGGCGCTCGTGGGCCTGGCCCTGGCCAGCATCTTCATCGCCGCCAACTGGACGATCTACCTCGTCGCCGTGATGAGCGGCCACGTGACCGAGGCGGCACTCGGCTACTTCCTCAACCCGCTGGTCACCGTCGGCCTCGGTGTCGTGGTGCTGCACGAGCGGCTGCGGCCGCTGCAGTGGCTGGCCGTCGGCATCGGTGTGATCGCCGCGGCCTACCTCACCATCGACTACGGCCGCCCGCCGTGGATCTCCTTCTGCCTCGCCTTCAGCTTCGCGATGTACGGCCTGATGAAGAAGCGCATCGGCACCAGGCTCGGCGCGCTGCAGGGACTCACGGCCGAGGCCGCGATCCTCGCGCCGGTCGCCGCGATCGTGCTCGCCGTGCTCACCTGGCACGGCCAGACGACCTTCAGCATCGACGTCCCGTGGCACCCGCTGCTGCTCGTCTCCACGGGCGTGGCCACGGCCGTGCCGCTGCTGCTCTTCGCCGCGGCGGCGCGTCGGGTGCCGCTGGTGAGCATCGGGCTGATGCAGTTCCTCACCCCGGTGCTGCAGCTGCTGTGTGCCGTGCTGCTCCTCGGCGAGACGCTGAGCACCGGCCGCTGGGTCGGCTTCGCCATCGTCTGGCTCGCGCTGATCGTGCTCACCGTCGACTCGGTCGTGTCGGTGCGCTCGCGCTCGCGTCGGCTGGCGCGGGCCGCGCAGAGCGCGGCGGTGTGACGTCCGGGGTCGTCGCGGCGCGACGGCCCGGGAGGGCGAGCGCGGGGACGACCGCCGGGACCGTGAGGGCGACCGCCCACCAGAACGCCCCGCGGAAGGCGCCGGTGGCGCCGCTCGCGAGCATCGACTGGAGGACGACGGCCACGATGGCGGTGCCGAACGAGGCCCCCACCTGCTGGGCGATGCGCGTGTTCATGGTGGCGTGCGGGACCTCGGCCGGGGCGACGTCCTGGTAGGCCACCGACATCGGTGGGATCAGCACCGCCCCGATCCCCAGCCCCCTGACCACCAGCACGGCCGCCAACCAGACCAGGCTGGTGTCCAGTCCGGCGAACGCGAACGGGATGGTGGCGACGGCGCCGAGCAGGAAGCTCGCGATGGTGACGGCGCGCGCACCGTAACGGTCGGCCAGCCTGCCGACCACGAGGCGGGAGACGAGGGTGCCCACGCCCTGCGGGATCATCAGCAGCCCGGCGGCGAGCACGCTCTGCCCGTGCAGCTGCTGGTAGTAGAGCGGCAGCAGGAACATCCCCGCATACATCGCGGCCCCGGCGGTGAACAGCACCGCCGAGGCGCTGCCGAGCGATCGCCGGCGCAGCAGGCGGATGTCGACGATCGGGTGGCGCTCGCCGGGCCGTGACGCCCGGGCGACGAAGGCGGCCAGCAGCGCGAGCCCGACCAGCAGCGGCAGCAGCACGCCGAGGTGCCCGAGCCCGCCGGCCTCGGACAGCCGGGAGAGGCCCAGCAGGACCCCGGCCAGGCCCGGCGCGAGCAGCACCAGGCCGATCCGGTCGAGCGGCGCCCGCTCGGAGGAGGGCTCGGGACGATCGCCCGGGAGGAACAGCCAGGCGAGCAGCAGCCCTGCCGCGACCACCGGCACGTTGACCAGGAACAGCCAGCGCCAGCTCAGCCAGTGCAGGATGACGCCGCCGATCACCGGGCCGACGATGGGGCCCAGCGCGACCGGCAGGCTCACCGCGGCCATCAGCCGGGTGCTCACCCGGCCGCCGGCGGCGCGCACCGCGAGCGTCTGCAGCAGCGGGATCAGCAGCCCGGTGGCGAAGCCCTGCAGCACCCGGAAGCCGATCAGGCTGGCCGCGTCCCAGGCCGCCGCCGCCAGCACCGAGGCCAGCACGAACACCAGCAGCGCGGTCATCCAGACCCGCTTGCCGCCGAACCGGTGCTCGGCCCACCCGGTGATCGGGATCGCCACCGCCATCGCCAACAGGAATCCGCTGGTGACCCACTGGATGGTCCCGGGAGTCGAGTCCAGCGCCACCACCAACGGGTGGATCGCCAGCGTCACCAGCGTCGAGTCCAGGATCGCCGCGATCCCGCCCACGATCAGCGCGATCAACGCGTTCCTCGCTTGC
>CAZMKO010000162.1:0-2569 GCA_964566965.1 uncultured Rhodanobacteraceae bacterium | reverse complement strand
TCCTGCAGACCGACCTGTTCAACGCCGGCATCCGCCCGGCCGTCGACGCCGGCATTTCGGTGTCGCGCGTGGGTGGCTCGGCGCAGACCAAGATCGTCAAGAAGCTGTCCGGTGGCATCAAGCTGGCCCTGGCCCAGTATCGCGAGCTGGCCGCCTTCGCGCAGTTCGCCTCGGACCTGGATCCGGCCACCCGCGCCCAGTTGGACCGCGGCGTGCGCGTCACCGAACTGATGAAGCAGCCGCAGTACGCGCCGCTGTCCATCGCCGAGCTGGCGGTGTCGGTGTACGCCGCCGAAGAGGGTTACCTGGACGACCTGGCCGTGGACAAGGTGCTGCCGTTCGAGAAGGCGCTGCATGCCTTCATGCACCAGAACCACGGCGAGCTGATGGCCGACATCGTCAAGACCGGCAAGTGGGACGACGACACCAAGGCCACCTTCAAGTCGGCCGTGGCCGAATTCAAGAAGACCGGCAGCTGGTAACAAGAGCCGGGACCCGGGATCCGGGGCCCGGGACCCGCCGATACAGGCGGTGTCTCGAGGTTTCCAGGGTGTCAGGTCCCATTTGACAAACACGACGCGGTGCACCGGAATCCGAACAACGGGTCCCGGGTCCCGGGTCCCGGGTCCCGAGTAGACAATGGCAAGCGGACGCGAAATCAAAACCAAGATCAAATCCACGCAGAACATGCGCAAGGTGACGCGTGCGCTGGAGATGGTCTCGGCCTCCAAAATCCGCAAGGCGCAGGACCTGATGCAGGCATCGCGTCCGTATGCGCGGATGATGCGGCGCCTGATCGCACACGTGGCGCATGCCACGGCCAGCGACTTCAAGCATCCGTTCCTGGTCGAGCGCGAGACCACGCGCAACGTCGGTTTCGTGGTCGTGTCCACGGACCGCGGCCTGTGCGGCGGCCTCAATGCCAACCTGTTCCGCAAGACGCTGGCCGAGGTCCAGAAGTGGCAGGAACAGGGCGTCGGCGTGGATGTGGTCGCCATCGGCTCCAAGGCGACGCAGATGTTCCGCCGCATCAAGGGCGTCAACCTCATTGCCAGCATCACGGCGCTGGGCGAGAAACCGCGCCTGGAGCAGCTGGTCGGTTCCATCAAGGTGCTGCTCGACGCTTACCGCGACGGCAAGCTCGACCGCGTGTTCGTGGCCTACAACGACTTCGTCAACACCATGACGCAGAAGCCCAGCGTGGATGCCCTGTTGCCGTTGCCGATCGCCGCGCGCGAACTGGAACAGCAGCAGGAAGGCGAAGGCGACACCATCGTGGCGCTGCAGCTGGAGCGCGACCACGACTGGGACTACATCTACGAGCCGGACGCCGAGACCGTGCTCAAGCACGTGCTGGGCCGTTACATCGAGTCGCTGGTCTATCAGGCGGTGCTGGAGAACCTGGCCAGCGAGCACGCCGCGCGCATGGTGGCCATGAAGAGTGCCTCGGACAACGCCAACAAGGTTATCGACAACCTCACGCTCAGCTACAACAAGGCGCGCCAGGCCGCCATCACCCAGGAAATTTCAGAGATCGTCGGTGGCGCCGCCGCCGTATAGCCATCCAACATCGTCAGGAGCCTGCAAGCAGACTCCTACAAAGAAAATAGATACTCCGAGAGGACGAGAGCATGTCTCAAGGCAAAGTGGTTCAGATCATCGGCGCGGTCGTCGACGTCGAATTCCCGCGCGACGAGGTTCCCAAGGTCTACGACGCGTTGAAGGTCGAGGCCACGGGCACCACACTGGAAGTGCAGCAGCAGCTGGGTGACGGCGTGGTCCGTGCCATCGCGCTGGGCGCCACCGAGGGCCTGAAGCGTGGTCTGGAGGCCACCAACACCGGCGAAGGCATCAAGGTGCCGGTGGGTTCGGCGACACTGGGCCGCATCATGAACGTCCTGGGCGAGCCTATCGACGAGGTCGGCCCGATCGAGGCCGAGGACCAGTGGGTCATCCACCGCGAGGCGCCCAAGTACGACGAGCAGGCCGCGGCCGACGAGCTGCTGGAAACCGGCATCAAGGTCATCGACCTCGTGTGCCCGTTCGCGCGCGGCGGCAAGGTCGGCCTGTTCGGCGGCGCCGGCGTGGGCAAGACCGTGAACATGCTCGAGCTGATCAACAACATCGCCACCGAGCATTCCGGCCTGTCCGTGTTCGCCGGCGTCGGTGAGCGTACCCGCGAGGGCAACGACTTCTACCACGAGATGCAGGAAGCCAACGTGGTCAAGCTGGACAACCTGCCGGAGTCCAAGGTGGCCATGGTCTACGGCCAGATGAACGAGCCGCCCGGCAACCGCTTGCGCGTCGCCCTGACCGGCCTGACCATGGCCGAGTACTTCCGCGACCAGAAGGACGAGACCGGCAAGGGCAAGGACGTGCTGTTCTTCGTCGACAACATCTACCGCTACACGCTGGCCGGTACCGAAGTGTCCGCGCTGCTCGGCCGCATGCCGTCGGCGGTGGGCTACCAGCCGACCCTGGCCGAGGAAATGGGTGTGCTGCAGGAGCGCATCACCTCCACCAAGACCGGCTCGATCACCTCCATCCAGGCCGTGTACGTGCCCGCCGA
>CAZMKO010000161.1:0-2952 GCA_964566965.1 uncultured Rhodanobacteraceae bacterium | reverse complement strand
ACGCAGCGGAACGTCGGACCTGAAACATTTTCCGGTCCGTGGTGACGATGTATGGTGGTGCTGTATGGTGTTCCACCTGCGCGAACGATCTTGTCCGTTCCCGTGCTTGGCCCACGCGGGTTGTTTGCGCCCTGCGAGTGCGTGTAGTAATCAGAGGCGTACCAATCCCCGACCCATTCATAATTGTTCCCGGTCATTCCGTGCATGCCGAGGTTGTTTGCGGGGAACAGGCCTACGGGAGAAGCGATTGGCAAACGCATGTTGTGCCAAGGGTTGCTGAATTGTTTTGTCAGGTCGGATGTTGGCGAATTACGGTTCGGCTCGTATTTGCCGTTTCCTGTTGCGTACAGGATGAACTCGCCGCGGCTGCGTGCCGCATACTCCCATTGCGCTTCCGTCGGAAGAGAAAACGGCTTTCCCGTGAGTTTGCCAAGCCATGAGCAATAAGCTTTCGCCTGGCTCCACGTGGCACTTATTGGTGAGCTCGGAAGTGATGTTTTTCGCCGGATGGCACGACCTGATGATTTGGTTGTGGCGTCCAATTGTTCGATGTCGTTGGCTTCCGCATACAAATCAGCTTCCGCGCGTGTCACTTTGTACTTGCTGATCGAATAACCCGTCAGCGTCACCGTGTGCAGCGGGCGGCTGTTGGCGTTGTTGTCCCAGGGCAGATGTTCCTTGCTCTGCAACGGTCCGAAGTCGCCCATCAGGAACGTGCCGCCCTTGACGAAGACCAGGTCGTCGAGTGCCTTGGCCTTGAGGGCTTCCAGCCGCTGTTCCAGGGTGCCGGTCTGGATGGCTTTCATGGCCTTGACCAGCGATGCCGGTTGCTTGAATCGGGACACATCCGCGGGGACGGGATACTTCTTCACATCGGGATAGATGCCGTTGGCAATCCCTTCCCGGATCGCGTCCGCGGAGATGCCGCGTGACGTGTATTGCTTGAGGATGTCCGGCGGGACGGTGTCCGTTCCCACGTTGGCGTTTGCCATGCCTGCCGCGGCAAGCAGTGAGCTGGCGATCGCTCCGGCAATGGCGCGTGGTGTCATCGTGTCCTCCTTGAAGCGTTGGCGGTCGTGGTCGGCGTGTCGCCCTATTGTATAGGGCGCGAAACGGCGTGACCCGCAAGCAGCGCAGCCCGGATGTCTCGGGCGTCACGCCGCATGGAGGATCGCTGGATGGACTTCTGGACTGCCATGACGGGCGGCATGGCCGGCGGCTCGTTCACCGACGTGGACGTATGCGGATTTGTAAAAGTTCCGTTGTTCAATGTGATCTGCATCACACTTTCGAAGCCGTGACTTTAGTCATAGGGAAATGACATATCGAATCGCGTTGGTTTCACTTGAAATCATCGTTCCGGACGTCCTAGGGTAGGTGGCGTCCGCCGGCGGGGAGGTTGGCGGATGTTCTGCAGTCGCGTGATTCCTTGGGGAGGACCACGCCCTTCCAGTCCCACGAACAGCCGTCTCATGGATTCAGGGGAGATGGCGCACCGCTGGGCAGTGCGGAACGCATCAACACAGCACGACGAAACCGATGCGCCACGATGATCTCGGGCGCTACCTGTTCATTGGACCATTCGGGCCATGACGGGTCCGTTTGTCCAAAATTTCTTGGAGGAAAGCTTGTGATGCAGAACCATTTGCGACTGAAACTGCTTGTTGCGGCCCTGGGGGCGGCGGCCATGTCGACGGCCACCGCGGCAAGCGTGGACCACCTGCGTGCGCAGAGCCTGTCGGCGGTGCCCGCGGCCAATCTCACGGCCCAGCTGGGCCTGGGGTCCGATGCCACCCTGAAGGCCCAGGTGGCCAAACCGGATGCCGACGGCAATACCACCGTGCGCATGCAGCAGATGTACAAGGGCGTACCGGTGTATGGCCGCAACGTGGCGGTCGAAAAGAACACGCATGGCGAAGCCGTCAAGGTGTCCGGAACGCTGGAGAAGAGCCTGGCCACCGAGTTGGCTTCGGTGACCCCGCGTCTGGACGCCGCACGGGCACAGACGGTGCTGCGCCGTCATGCACAGCAAAAGCTGTTTGATTTCGGGCAGACCATCTATAACGAAAATAGCGACCTTTACGTCTACCCGGCGCAGGAACAGGGCGAGAAGGCACGCCTGGTGTATCTGACGTCCTACGTCGTCAGCGGTGCCGGCAAGGTGGCGCGTCCCACCGCCATCATCGATGCGAACACCGGTGCCATCGTCGAGGAATGGGACGGCCTGACCACCGACCAGCTGGTCGATGCCAACGGTCCCGGCGGCAACAGCAAGACCGGAATCTACTACTGGGGACAGGACGGCCTGCCGCCGTTGATCGCGACGCAGAGCGGAAACACGTGTTCCCTGTCCAACCCGGATGTGCGCACGTACAACATGAATCATGCGCAGTCGGGTTCGGGCACGCTGGTCACCTTCAGCTGTTACACCCACTCCGGCGACAGCATCAACGGCGGCTACTCGGCGGCCAACGATGCCCATCATTTCGGTCAGGTCGTGCATGACATGTACAGCGACTGGTTTGGTGCCCCGCCACTCAATCAGGTGTTGCTGATGCGTGTGCACTTCGGCAACAGCTACGAGAACGCGTTCTGGGATGGAACCGCCATGCACTTCGGTGACGGCGCCAGCATGTTCTATCCGTTGACCGCGCTGGACGTCACCAGCCACGAGATCAGCCATGGCTTTACCGAACAGCACTCCAATCTGGCCTATACCGGGCAATCCGGTGGCATGAACGAGGCGTTTTCGGACATGGCCGGCGAGGCGGCGGAGTATTTCGACCGCGGCAGCAATGATTGGCTGGTCGGTACCGAGATCTTCAAAGGCAACGGCGCGCTGCGTTACATGTGCACCCCGACCCAGGATGGCGGTTCCATCGACAACGCCAACGACTACTACCCGGGTCTGGACGTGCATTACTCCAGCGGTGTGTACAACAAGGCGTTCTG
>CAZMKO010000160.1:0-3006 GCA_964566965.1 uncultured Rhodanobacteraceae bacterium | reverse complement strand
CGCACGTGCTGCTGAACGGCTCCATGGGCATCGCCGTGGGCATGGCCACCGACATCCCGCCGCACAACCTGCGCGAAGTGGCCACCGCCTGCATCCGCCTGCTGGACGAACCGGACACCAGCGTCAAGGCGCTGACCGAACACGTGCCGGGGCCGGATTACCCGACCGAGGCCGAGATCATCACCCCGCGCGAGGACATTCTCGCCATCTACGAGAAAGGCACCGGTTCGATCCGTGCCCGCGCGGTGTACGAGAAGGAAAACGGCAACGTCGTGGTCACGGCCCTGCCGCACCAGGTCAGCCCGTCGAAGATCATCGAGCAGATCGCCGCGCAGATGCGCGCCAAGAAGCTGCCGATGCTGGACGACCTGCGCGACGAATCCGACCACGAAAATCCGATCCGCCTGGTGCTGGTGCCGCGCTCCAACCGCGTCGACACCGAGCAGATGATGCAACACCTGTTCGCCACCACGGACCTGGAAAAGAGCTATCGCGTCAATCTCAACATGATCGGCCTGGATGGCCGCCCGCAAGTCAAGAACCTCAAGACCATCCTCTCCGAATGGCTGCACTTTCGCATCGAGACGGTCACCCGGCGCCTGAAGCATCGCCTGGACAAGGTCGAGAAGCGCCTGCACCTGCTGGAAGGCCTGCGCATCGCCTTCCTCAACCTGGACGAGGTGATCCGCATCGTGCGCGGCGAGGACGAGCCCAAGCCCGTCCTCATGCAACGTTTCAAGCTCACCGAGGTGCAGGCCGACTACATCCTCGAGACCCGGCTGCGCCAGCTGGCGCGCCTGGAAGAGATGAAGATCAAGGCCGAGCGCGACCAGTTGGAAGAGGAGCGCGCGCGCATCAACGTGTTGCTGAAATCCGATGCCAAACTGAAAACCCTCATCAAGGGTGAGATCCGTGCCGACGCCGAGAAATACGGCGACGAACGACGCTCCCCGCTGGTCCAGCGCGACCAGGCCCACGCCCTGGACGAAAGCGCCCTGGTCGCATCCGAGCCGGTCACGGTGGTGCTGTCGGCCAAGGGCTGGGTGCGCGCCGCCAAGGGCCACGACGTCGACGCGGCGGGACTCAACTATCGCGGTGACGATGCCCTCGGCGCCTGGACCCACGCGCGTACCAACCAGCAGGTGGTGTTCATCGACTCCACCGGCCGCAGCTACTCCACCGCCGCGCACACCCTGCCCTCGGCGCGCGGCAACGGCGAACCGTTGAGCGGCCGTTTCAGCCCACCGGCCGGCGCCCGTTTCGATGCCGTGGCCAGCGGCGACAAGGACACCCGTCTGATCATCGCCAGCGACATGGGCTACGGCTTCGTGACCCGCTTCGAGGCCATGCTGTCCGGCAAGAAGGCCGGCAAGCAGTTCATCAACCTGCCCGACGGCGCGCACGTGCTGCCGCCGGTGTCCAGCCCGGACCCGGCCCGCGACCGCATCGTGGTGGTGACCACGCAGGGCCACCTGCTGATGTTCTCGGTGGCCGAGCTGCCCGAGCTGGACAAGGGCAAGGGCAACAAGCTGATCGAGATTCCACGGGCCAAACGCGGCTCCGGTGAAGAACGGCTGGCCGGGGTGGCGGTGGTCGCCGAGGGCAGCGGCGAAGTCACGCTGTTCGCCGGCCAGCGCAAATTGACACTGCGCTGGAACGACCTGGTCGAATACGGCGGCAACCGCGCCAGCCGCGGCAGCCTGTTGCCACGCGGCCTGCGCCGCGTCGAACGCATCATCACCAGCGCCTGA
Source organism: uncultured Rhodanobacteraceae bacterium (assembly GCA_964566965.1). GTDB lineage: Bacteria > Pseudomonadota > Gammaproteobacteria > Xanthomonadales > Rhodanobacteraceae > Oleiagrimonas. Next base: position 1,255 of record CAZMKO010000160.1, on the reverse strand, counting down.
AAGGCGTGACGGAGGCCGACATGCACGGGGAATACAAGATGCCCGGCGGCAAACTGATCGTGGCCGACGTGGACGTGGCCGGCGGCAAACTGGTCCAGGTACACGTCAGCGGCGACTTTTTCCTGGAACCGGACAGCGCGCTGGACACCATCAACCGCGCGTTGACCGGCCTTTCCGCCGACGCCGGCGAACAGGCCATGGCGCATGCCGTCGAGGCCGCGCTCGGCGACGAGGTAGCGATGTACGGCATCTCGGCACAGGCCGTCGCCGTGGCGGTCACACGCGCTCTGGAGAATCCGGCATGACCCGCAGCCAATGGCACGACCACGACTGGCAACTCATCCACGACGGGCCGCGCGACCCCGGCCTGCATGTGGCACTGGATCAGGTGCTGACCGACGAAGTCGCCGCGGGGCGCCGCGCCCCGACACTGCGCTTCTGGGAATGGGACTCGCCCTGCGTGGTGATCGGCCGCTTCCAGTCGCTGGCCAACGAAGTGGATCCGGACGGCGCGCGCCGTCACGGCATCAACGTGGTACGCCGCATCACCGGCGGCGGCGCGATGTTCATGGAAGCGGGCAACTGCATCACCTATTCCATCCATGCGCCGGAATCGCTGGTCGACGGCATGTCTTTCCAGGAGTCCTACGCGTTCTTCGACCAATGGGTCATCGATGCACTCGGCGAGCTCGGCATCGAGGCCTGGTACCAGCCACTCAACGACATCACCTCCTCCGGCGGCAAGATCGCCGGCGCGGCCCAGGCCCGACGCAACGGCGCCGTGCTGCACCACGTCACGATGGCCTACGACATCGACGCCGCGAAAATGCTGGAAGTGCTGCGCATCGGGCGCGAAAAGCTGTCCGACAAGGGCACGCAAAGCGCCGCCAAGCGCGTCGACCCGCTGCGCAGCCAGACCGGCTTGCCACGGCAGCGCATCATCGCGCACATGATCGACACCTTCCGTCGCCAGCACGGCCTCACCGAGAGCCCGTTGCAACCGGCGGAACTGGCCGCTGCCGAAGCGCTGTACCGCGACAAGATCGGTACGCCGGCGTGGGCCGCCGTCGTGCCCTGATCAGGCTTACCGTCTCAGGTCTGCCGGCCGCGCCGTGCCGGCCGGCGCGCGGTGCCCCTGGCCGCATCGGCCGTACCGCGCCGCACCTTGTGCGGCCGCGCGTTGCCATGGCTGCCACGATAAATCTTGCCGCGACGCGTTTTCCTGTCACCTTTGCCCATGTCGACCTCCACGTTG
>CAZMKO010000159.1:0-3050 GCA_964566965.1 uncultured Rhodanobacteraceae bacterium | reverse complement strand
CTTCGCTGTCCAGCACCACGGCCCCCTCGCGCAACTGGTTGGCGGCCAGCGTGCCACCGCTTTGCACCAGATCGCAGATCAGGTCCGCACTGCCCAGCCGCGGCGCGATCTCCACCGAGCCGGACAACACGACGATGGCGGCCTCGACGTCCTGCCGCCGCAGCCAGCGCTGCAACAGACGCGGATAGCTGGTCGCGATGCGCTGTCCGGCCAGCTGTTGCGCCCCCTGCCAAGCCACATCCTGCGGCAACGCCAGCGACAGGCGGCACTGGCCGAAACCCAGTGGCCGCAGTTCCTGCAGCGCCCCGGCATCGGCCATGCCCAGCGCGACCTCCTCCAGCACGTTGCGCCCGACGATCCCGAGATCGCAACTGCCGCTGGCAATCAGGCCCGGAATGTCGTCGTCGCGCACCAAGAGCAGGTCGATGGCCAGGTTCTCGCCGAAGCAGAACAGCTTGTCGCGGCTACGCCGGAAACGCACGCCGCAACGCGCCAGCAGGTCCAGCCCGGCCTCGCTGAGACGGCCGCTCTTTTGCGCGGCGATACGCAAACGATCGCGTGGTTTCATGATGCCGGCTTCTTCTTTCCGGCCCCCCGGGCCGTGGCCTTGACCGCCTTGAGGTAACCGCCGTTGCCTTCGTTGAGAAAGCGTGCCACGCGCCCGATGGTGGTGATGCTGACCGCCGTCACCTCGTGGATTTCGCGGTACGGCATGCCCTCCAGGATGTACGGCACCACCTTCCAGCGATCCGTCAGCGCCTCCAGCTCCGCCGGCGTGCACAGGTCATGCAGGAACGCCCGCATGGTGGGCACGTCCTTCAACGACAACAGCGCGCGACACAAGGCCTCCTCGGCCGGTTTGCGCGAATCCGCGGGTTCGATGCTTCGACGTTTCATCGGATCAATGTAATAGCGTGTTAGTACGATGGCGCAATCGTACTCCCCGCCGGGCGACGGCACAACCCGTTTTTGACAATTGCTGCGCGGCACGCATCCGGCAAGCCCCATCACTTGGCCACGGCGGCATCGGGAAGCCTCCGGCTCAGGATGTCCGCGCTGTCGAATGACACATTCCGGCAAGTCTTGATCGCGGCCATGGGCCGCTCCCACAGGGCTTGCCTGAAACATCCCGAATCCCATGTAGGAGCGGCCCATGGCCGCGATCAAGACTTGCCAATATCTTCAGCCAGATCGCCGGTGTCATCGCCACGATCACCAAGCACTCGCCATGGTGCCGACAAGCCTCATTCCTGCGACAGCCCCCTTGCCTCAGGGAAATACCAGCTTGTCGGCCTGGGTGCCCGGTTTGTTTACACCGAGGTTGTCGCGCAGATGCAGCTTGGATGACTGGATGATTTTCACGATCAGATCGACGACGCTCTTGCGTGAAACCACCGTACCTTTGAAAGGTTCGTCCCTGCTCGTGGTTTCATAACTCACTTCATCGCGATCGGTCAGCCACGCGGGCCTCAGGATGGTGTAGTCGAGCCCGGAGGCTTCGAGCAGGTCCGCCGCGCGGCGATACGGCCCGAGATAACGACCAATTTCGCGACGGTTCCACTCACCGAACCGGCCAGGCACCTCGTCGTAGATGCCCAGTGAAGCGACAAATGCGATTCGCTTGACGTCAGCCGCCTTCATCGACGCGATGATGTTCTGCATTTGCGCGTCGAGGTTGCCGGCGAGATTGACGTACACCAGATCCTGCCCCGCCATCGCGGCATCGAGCGCCTTGCGATCGAGCACGTCACCTTCGACGATGCGCGAGTTGCTCGGTGCGTCGCCGCGCAGCTTTTTTGCGTCACGCAAAAACAGCGTGAGACGGGAGGGGCTGCTTCGGGCCGTAAACGGCCAACCGCAAGCGATATGGCGCCGCGTGCCGGTCAACACCCGCACGGTGGGCAAAACGATTGCCGAAACGCTGGCCAGCTCTTAACGGAGTACGCACACCGCTTGGCCGATCACCAGGAGAATCCTGCAGGAGCCTATGACATTCCAGGCATCGGTGAACACCATCGGCGGCGGGGCGCCAGATGAAGGACACGAGCTGGCTGTGGGAAAGCTGGTTCATGGGGCCGTGGATGTTCCGGTGGTGTTTATTGGAATGGACCGGGGCGGGGACTGCCGCCGAAGGAAATTGCCGCGGGTGCGGGAAGACGTCAACCCGCCGTGCCCACCTCGTCGGCCAGTCGCTTCGCGGCGCGTCGCATGCCCCGCCCCACTTGTTCAGGCACACGGACAATGTCCACAGCGGCACAACCTCAAGGTTGAAAAGCACGAAAACAATCTGCAGATTGTTTATTGCAAAATCAATCCAGAGGTTGATTCCTGGAACCCCGACGTCCTTGCCTCCTGCCTGGTGCCGGATGTCAGCGCTACTGACCGCCGACAAAGGCGCCGTCGGCCACCAGCTGGCAGGCGGTCTGCACATCCTTGTCCATGGCGCGGTCGCGGCGCAGGAAATCGATGTGTTCGCGCAGGGTCGCGAAGGCCTTGGCGACGCCCTCGCCGGGGCGGAATTCGTCGGCGTCGGCCAGGGCCCGCATCAGCTGCGCGACTTCCTCGCGGAACACGGCATGGGCCTCGCTGCCTTCGCGTGGCGCGCCGGTGATCTTCGCGGCCAGCGCGTCGATATCGCCGGTACCGGCCAAATCGCGGGCGGCGTTGAGCATGTCCTGGCGGTATTCCAGGGCCTGCGCGGCGGTGTACAGCTCCAGCCCCAGCACATGGCCCAGGTCGTTGGTCATGTCCAGGACGTGGCGGATCTCGTTGGCGCCCATGGACACGTGGTCCTCGGCGTTGGCGCTGGTCGGGATGGAATACACGCTGGCCGGATGGGCGCGCGTGGCCAGGTCGTTGACCAGCGCGGCGGCGGTGTATTGCACGATCATGAAGCCCGAATCGGTGGCGTCCTCGTTGCCGGTGAGGAAGGCCGGCAGACCGTCGTTGTTGGCGGCGTCCACCAGCTTGTTGAGACGGCGCTCGGAGATCGAGGCCAGCACCGGGATGGCGGCCTTGACGTAGCTCATCACCAGCGCCAGCGGCATGCC
>CAZMKO010000158.1:0-3223 GCA_964566965.1 uncultured Rhodanobacteraceae bacterium | reverse complement strand
CGCCTGGACACCAAGGACGCGTTCTACTTCAACTGGGGCCTCAACATCCCCTACGACTTCCAGCAACCGTTCCATCCCACCCACGAGGCCATGGCGAACCTCAGCATCCATCGCGACCGCCCGCGCGACGAGCTCGCCGCCGACCTGCGCCGCGTGTTTTCGGGCATCGTCGCGGGCAACGTCAAGGAAGAGGGCATGCGGGCCATCGAAAAACACGGTCCGTTCGAGATCGACGGCGACCCGGAGGTCATGCAGGCCCTGGACGACATGCTGGCTGCCTTCGTCGAGCAGCACCGCATGAAGTTGCCCGGCGGTGCGGCCTATGAGCCCTGCTACCGCATCCGCACCGGTAACACGGCCGGGGCCTGAGCCGCGTGCGGCGGGCGACGCTTCATGGCTGCCACGGCGGGAAAAAGTATTGTCGATCCCGCCATCGACTGCTATGATGCGCTGCTCTTCGGGCGGTTAGCTCAGCGGTAGAGCACTACCTTGACATGGTAGGGGTCACTGGTTCGATCCCAGTACCGCCCACCAGCTTGAAAAACGCGAAAGGCCGGCGGATGCCGGCCTTTCGCGTTTCCGGTGGCGTGACCCGGGGCGGACGGATCGGCGGTTTGCCCGCATGGCTTCCGAATGCATCGGCAGCGGCGGGCCCGGGTACGCCAAGCCGTGATCGTGCTCGCGGGCGGTCAGTCCTGCAGCCGCCAGGCGATGTCTTCGCCGGCGCGCAGCGGGATACCGGGAGTGCCGCCGAAATCGACGGTATCGGGTACGCGCCATGGCTGCTTGCGCAGCGTGATGGTGTCGGTGTTGCGCGGCAGACCGTAGAAGTCGGGGCCGTGGAAGCTGGCGAAGGCTTCCAGCCGGTCCAGCGTGCCGGCGGCGTCGAAGGCTTCGGCGTAGAGCTCGATGGCGGCGTGGGCCGAATAGATACCGGCACAGCCGCAGTCGCTTTCCTTGGCCTGGCGCGGATGCGGTGCGCTGTCGGTGCCGAGGAAGAAGTGCGGATCGCCGCTGGTGGCCGCCGCGACGAGGGCCTGGCGGTGTTTCTCGCGCTTGAGCACCGGCAGGCAGTAGTGGTGGGGACGCAGGCCGCCGGCGAAGATGGCGTTGCGGTTCATCAGCAGGTGCTGCGGCGTGATGGTGGCGCCGACGTGGGCCGGCGCCTCGCGCACGAACTGCGCGGCCTCGGTGGTGGTGATGTGTTCCAGCACCATGCGCAGCTCGGGAAAGTCCGCACGCAGCGGTGTCAGGTGGCGTTCGATGAAGGCCGGTTCGCGGTCGAACACGTCCACGGCCGGGTCGGTGACCTCGCCGTGCATCAGCAGCGGCAGGCCGTGCTTCTGCATGGCTTCGAGCACCGGGTACACCTTGCGGATGTCGGTGACGCCATTGCTGGAGTTGGTGGTCGCACCGGCCGGGTAGTACTTGACCGCATGCACGAAGTTGCTGGCGGCAGCCTCGGCGATGTCATCCGGCGTGGTGGCCCCGGTCAGGTACAGCGTCATCAGCGGCTGGAAATCCGAGCCTTCGGGCAATGCGGCGAGGATGCGCTCGCGGTAGGCACGCGCCAGCGCGACCGTGGCGATCGGCGGTTTCAGGTTGGGCATGACGATGGCGCGGGCGAAGCGGCGCGCGGTGTCCGGCAGCACGGCGGCCATCAGCGCGCCGTCGCGCAGGTGCAGGTGCCAGTCGTCGGGGCGGGTGAGGGTGAGTTGCGGGTCGCTCATGCGGCCAGTTTACCCGCTTCCCCCGTGGCGCCGCGGGCGGCAACGGGCGCGATGGCATCGGAGCGCGGGAAGCACGGGGTGCCGCCGCGGGGCCGGATGTTCCGGCGCGGTTTTACGGGCGTCCGGCCACTTCGGTCGTTGTTGCCGTCGTGCATCGGGAAATCATGGCCAACCGGTTGACAAACATGGGTTTTGTTCCGTTTGCGGACGGCCTTGAAAGCCGGTCGGCCGGCCCTATTTTGGGCATCAAGAGGGCTGCATCGGGCAGCCACAGACCCAGACAGGAGAAATGCCATGAACATGATCCGTTATCACCGCCCGCGGGGTTCGCAGTATCCGTTGCAGGAGTTCCGGCAGATGCTGGACCGTTTCTTCGACGACGAGGACACGGGCGACCGTTCCGACGTGGTCACCAGCCAGTGGGCGCCGCACGTGGACATCCGCGAGGAAGACAGGCGCTTCGTGATCGAGGCCGACATTCCCGGCGTCGATCCGAAGGACATCGACGTGCACATGGACAACGGCGTCCTTTCCATCCGCGGCGAGCGCAAGTCCGAGAGCACCAGCGACAATGGCAAGTACACGCGCGTGGAGCGTTCGCATGGCGTGTTCTACCGGCGCTTCGCGCTGCCCGACAGCGCCGATCCGGACGGCATCAGCGCCACCGGCCGGCACGGCGTGCTCGAGATCGCGATTCCCAAGCGGCCGGAAACCACGCCGCGCCGGATCGACATCAAGACGGACGAATAAGCGCACGCGACCCGCGCCGGGCTGATGGCGCACCGCACCGGGCCGCCGCGTCGGCATGCACGCATGTCGGCGCGGGTGGCCCGGTATCCTTGTTGAAGGGTCTTGCCGGGTGCTCCGGCCGGCGGCGGGTCAGGGGGACGGGAACGCCCGGTCCAGCCACGCGGGCACGGGGAGGCCTTTCTCGCGCAGGAAAGCCGGGTTGAACAGCTTGCGCCGGTAGCGGGTGCCGGCGTCGGCGAGCAGGGTGACGATGGTGTGGCCGGGGCCGAGTTCGCGCGCCAGGCGGATCGCGCCGGCGATGTTGACGCCGCTGGAGCCGCCGACGTTGAGGCCTTCGTGGATCAGCAGGTCGTGCAGCAGCGGCACCGATTCGGTATCCGGAATCGACCAGGCATGGTCGATCGGCGCGTCCTTGAAGTTGGCGGTGATGCGGCTGGAGCCAATGCCTTCGCTGATGGAGTTGCCTTCGGCCTTCAATTCGCCGTGGTTGATGAAATGCGCCAATGCCGAGCCGGCCGGGTCGGCCAGGGCGGTGGCGATCTCCGGATTGCGCGCCTTCAGCGCGCGCGCAATGCCGGCCAGGCTGCCGCCGGTGCCGGCCGAGCACACGAAGCCGTCGATGGCGCCGTCCAGGTCCTCCCAGATTTCCGGGCCGGTGACGTGTTCGTGCAGGTCGCGGTTGGCGGTATTGTCGAACTGGTTGGCGAACCAGGCACTGCCCTCGGCCTTTTCGTTCATGGCGT
>CAZMKO010000157.1:0-3264 GCA_964566965.1 uncultured Rhodanobacteraceae bacterium | reverse complement strand
GACTCGGGACTCGGGACTCGGGACTCGGGACTCGGGACTCGGGACTCGGGAAAGGATAAAAAGCTTCGGTCGCCTATGCACCACGAAAACGACATGGCAGCGGCACCCGCGCACGCGCCGGAATCCCGGAACCCGGGGCCCGTCATCGCCATGGTGGCCGGCGAAGCCTCCGGCGACCAGCTTGGCGCGCACCTGATCTCGGCCTTGCGCGAACGCTTTCCGCAGGCTCGTTTCGTCGGTGTGGGCGGATCGTTGATGGCCGAACAGGGTTTCGAGGCCTGGCACGATATCGACGTCCTGTCGGTGATGGGCTTTGCCGAAGTGATCCGCGACCTGCCGCGGCTGCTGGCGCTACGCCGACACCTGACGCGCCGGCTGCGCGACCTGAAGCCGGACCTGTTCATCGGCATCGATGCGCCGGACTTCAATCTCGGTCTGGAGCGTCGTTTGAAGGATGCGGGCATTCCCGTGGCGCACTACGTCAGCCCGTCGATCTGGGCCTGGCGCGAAAACCGCGCCGAGAAGATCGGCCGCAGTGTCGACCGGGTGCTGTGCCTGTTCCCGATGGAACCGCCCATCTATGCCCGCCACGGCATCGACGCCCGCTTCGTCGGCCACCCGCTGGCCGCGCGCTTTCCCATGGTTTCCGACCGTGCTGCCGCCCGCGACGCCCTCGGCCTGGCCCACGACAAGCCGGTACTGGCCGTCCTGCCCGGCAGCCGCCGCAGCGAAATCGAACGCCTGGGCCGGATCTTCCTCGGCGCCGCACAAAAATCGGGACAGCGCGTGCCGGAGTTGCAGGTAGTGGTGCCGGCAGCGAATGAAAAGTGTCGGGCGATGCTGGAAGGGATGGCCGTCGGATTTTCGCAACCCGTGACCATCCTCTCCGGCCACTCCCACCAAACCATGCAAGCCGCCGACGTGGTTCTCCTGGCCTCCGGGACTGCCACGCTCGAGGCCATGTTGGCCAAGCGGCCGATGGTGGTCGGCTATCGCGTGGCCCCCAGCAGCTACCGCATCGCCCGCGTGTTGCGCATGTTGAAGACCGACATCTATGCCCTGCCGAACATCCTGGCCCGGGCCGATGCACCCGATGCGCCGCTGCCGGCACCGGAGTGCATGCAGGATGATTGCACCGCCGCCAACCTGGCCGACGAAGTCACGGCGCTGCTGCACGATTCGCAACGTCGCGGTGCCATCGTGGCCCGCTTCGAGCACCTGCACCGGGAACTGCTGGGTAACATGGACCCGGCACACCCGGCCGGTCCGGCCGCCGATGCCGTTGTCGACATGCTGACGCGATGAATCCCGTTACCCTGCCCTTGCCCCTCGACACCCCCATTCCGGACCTCGCCGCCGGTGTGGACGAGGCCGGGCGCGGTCCACTGGCCGGACCCGTGGCGGTCGCGGCGGTCATCCTGGACCCGGCGCGGCCGATCGACGGGCTGGATGATTCCAAGCGACTCACCGAACGTCGCCGCGAGCAGTTGTTCGGACAGATCCTGGACCGGGCCATGGCCCACGCCATCGTGCTGGTGCCGTGCGCCGAAATCGACCGCATCAACATTCTGCAGGCCACCCTGCTGGGCATGCGCCGTGCACTGGAACAACTGACACCGGCGGCTCCCTACGCCCTCATCGACGGCAACCGGTTGCCCGAGGGCCTGCCATGTCCGGCGCGTGCCGTCATTGGTGGCGATCACCTGCACGCGTCGATCAGCGCCGCGTCGATTCTCGCCAAGGTCACCCGTGACCGCTACATGGTCGAACTGGACGCGCGACATCCCGGCTACGGTTTCGCCAGACACAAAGGCTACGGCGTAGCTGCCCATCTGGAGGCGCTGACACGACTCGGTCCCTGTCTCGAACACCGGCGCAGCTTCGCGCCGGTACGACGGTGCCTGGAACGGCGCCCGGGATGATCCGGCGCCGCACCCGGTGTCTGTCAAGCAGGCTAAACTAGCCGCATGCCTGTCCGCTTCGTTCATCTCCACGTCCACAGCGAGTTCTCGCTGGTCGATTCCACACTGCGCATCAAGCCCCTCGTCCAGGGCTGCGTCGACCACGCGATGCCGGCGGTGGCGCTGACCGACGTCAACAACCTGTTCGCCCTGGTCAAGTTCTACCAGGCCGCCGGCGCGGCCGGCGTGAAGCCGATCGCCGGGGCCGACGTGTGGGTGGTGTCACCGGACGACCCGCGACCGTGGCGCATGACCCTGCTGTGTCAGGACCGCGACGGCTACCTCAACCTGTCCCGCCTCATCTCGCGCGCCTGGCGCGACGGCCAGCACGGCAACCATGCCCTGCTCGATTCGGCCTGGCTCAACGCCGAATCCAGCACCGGCCTGATCGCCTTGTGCGGGTTCCGCTCCGGCGCCGGTCGCATCGTGCGCACCGGCAAGCTGGAGGCGGCCCGGCAACACCTGGCTCCGCTGCAAGCACTGTTTCCCGACCGGCTGTACCTGGAACTGACGCGTACCGACCGCGACGGCGAAGAACACTGGAACCAGGCGGCCCTCGGCATCGGCGAAGCGATGGACCTGCCGCTGGTGGCCAGCAATGACGTGTGCTTCCCGCATCGCGAGGACTTCGAGGCCCACGAAGCGCGCGTGTGCATCCACCAGGGCCGCGTACTGGCCGACCCCAAACGCCCACGCGAGTACAGCCCCGAGCAATACCTCAAGTCGCCCGAGGAAATGGTCGAGTTGTTCGAGGACCTGCCCGAGGTGCTGGAAAACACCGTCGAGCTGGCGCGGCGTTGCAACCTGGAGATGAGCTTCGGCACCTACTACCTGCCGCAGTTCCCGGTGCCGGAAGGACACGATCTGGACAGTTACATCCGCGAGCGCGCCGAGGAAGGGCTGCGCGAGCGTCTGGCGCAACACCCGCTGGCACCGGGCCATGACCGTGCCGACTACGACGCACGCCTGGAGCACGAGCTGAAAACCATCATCCAGATGGGCTTTCCGGGCTATTTCCTGATCGTGTCGGACTTCATCCGCTGGGCCAAGGAACACGATATTCCGGTCGGCCCGGGTCGCGGTTCGGGTGCCGGCTCGCTGGTCGCCTGGGCGCTCGAGATCACCGATCTGGATCCGTTGCGTTTCGAGTTGCTGTTCGAGCGCTTCCTCAATCCCGAACGCGTGTCGATGCCCGATTTCGACATCGACTTCTGCATGGACAAGCGCGACCAGGTGATCGATTACGTGGCGCGCAAATACGGCCGCGACCACGTCAGCCAGATCATCACCTACGGCTCGATGG
>CAZMKO010000156.1:0-3305 GCA_964566965.1 uncultured Rhodanobacteraceae bacterium | reverse complement strand
CGGGACTCGGGACTCGGGACTCGGGACTCGGGACTCGGGACTCGGGACTCGGGAATGGTGGCAGCTTGGGTCTTCGGCATGTCGGCGGAGGCGGGTGAAAAGGTATTGGCCCGAATGAGGCCATCGCGGCCATGGGCCGCTCCTACGACAATCCAGGCAAGCCTTGTGGGAGCGGCCCATGGCCGCGATGGCCCACGCTTGCCTTACACTGCGCGCAGTCCATCACGCCATGACGCCATGATCACCACCTCCCCCGATACCTTCCTGGACGCATTCGCGGCACTCGAACCGGTCGCGCCGGCCACGGCGCGGGCCGCTTTTCTGGTCGCGCCCTCGGCATTCCGACTGGCCGAGCAATCGGCCAGCGACAACCGCTACATGGATTTGGCCGAGGTGCCCGATGCCGCGCGCGCCATGGCCCAGCACGCCACGCTGGCCGAGCGCCTGCGCGCGGATTTGCCGGTAGTGGTGTTTCCCGGCGACGCCGAAAGCCCGGACGGGGTCTTTCCCAACAACGTCTTCGCCACGGCGCCGGGACGCCTGGTCGTCGGCCGCATGCAGCACCCGGTACGCCAGCACGAAGCGTCGCGCACGGACATCCGCGCCTTCTTCGGCGACGTGCTCGGCTACGAGGAAATCGATTTTTCCGGCTGCCCGGACCTGGTCGGCGAATTGACCGGCTCGATCATCATCGACCGGGCGCGCCGGGTCGGCTTCTGCGGCCTGGGCCAACGCTGCAACGCCGCCGGTGCCGAGGCCATGCACAAGGCCTTCGATCTGGAACTGACGTTCTGCTTCGACCTCGCCGAGAGCGAATACCACACCAACGTGGTGATGGCCCTGCTGGCCAGTCGCGCCGTGCTCCTGGCCGCCGACGGATTCGCCGATCCCGCCGTGCCCGAGGCCATCGCACGGGCCTATGGCGGGCAGGCAGTATGGCTTTCTGCAGAACAAAAAACCGCCTTCGCCGGCAACGCGATCACCCTTGCCGAGAACCGCGTATGGATGAGCGCCCGCGGCGCTGCCAGCCTCACGGCCGGGCAGCAAAAAGACTTGTCCACATGGGGGTTTGATGTCGGCAGCGCGGAACTGGACGAGATCGAGAAAGCCGGTGGCAGCCTGCGCTGTTGTGTGGCGGAGATTTTTTGACGGGACTCGGGAATGGTGGTGGCTTAGGCCTTCGGCATGTTGGCAGAAGCGGGTGAAAAGGTATTGGCCCGAATGAGCCCATCGCGGCCATGGGCCGCTCCTACAACGATTTCAGGGAGTGTCAGGCAAGTCTTGTGGAAGCGGCCCATGGCCGCGATGCCCCACACTTGCCAAGGCCCCGCCCCCACGCCATCGGGGCTGAAGCCCCTCCTACAAGGGCTTCATGAAATTCCGAGCAAGCCCTGTGGGAGCGGCTTCAGCCGCGATTGACCCCGCGCTTGCCAAGATCCTGGCCCGTCCGGTCGTCCGTCTCGCCGGAGGGCACCACCTTGCCGCCGGACCGCTGCTCTGCGGCCTGGCGCAATTTCTTCACGTCCACGGAGCGGATGCCCTGGATGCGGCAGGGGAAATGGCCGCCATGCACGATGACGCTGTCCAGGCCGCTGCTGACCTGGCCGGTGTGCGAGGTGAGGCCGATGGCTTGCGCGAAGGGCAGGTTTGGACAGATGCCGACATCCAGCAACCAGGCGCGGTTGGGCCGGGTGTAGATCAGCAGTTCGCGCTCGCCCAGCGGCTCCCAGGAATAGAGCGTCTGTGCCGTGTAGCGGAACGAGCCGACGCGCTCACCCGCCGCCGCGTGCACGGCCTGCAGGTGGGCCTGGTCACGGTCGGCACGGGCCTGTTGCGCGGCGCAGCCGGCCAGCATCAGGAATGACGCGGCCAGCAGTCCCTGGATCACGGATTTCATGGCGTCCTCCGGCAATCTCGCAATAGACCACGAAACGCCCGGCACGCCGCCGGGTTGACGTCGTCCACGCCGCGCCGGGGCGGTTGGTTCAGGAAGCGAACGTGCCGCTGATGCCGTCCAGACGCTGCACGTGGTCGATCCGGTCCAACCAGATACGGTGCTCACCGCCGGGCGCGGCGGCATCCTCCAGGCGTAGTACGCCGTTGAGGCCTTCCTTGCCACCCTTTTGCTCACGGAACGCCTGGATCGTGGGGCGAATGCAGACGATGCCGCTGTACTGTTTGCCGCCGCGGCAGACCACCGACACCCGGGCGTTGCCGGGCAACTGGTTGATCAACGCCTCGAGGCGCTTGACGTCGGCGGAACCGGTGACAGTGGTTGGCGCATGCTGGCCCATGATGATGAATGTCCTTGAGGATGGAGGGCCGTATTCTACCCAGTTTGCCGCCAAACGGCCGCGCCGGCGGCGGCCCGAAAGAGCCGGCCGCCGGGTTTTTCGGCGTTCAGACCGTCATCGGATTGGGCTTGCCCTGATCCAGTTCCAGGTCCTTGATCGCCTTGCTGACCACCGATGCCTTGATGGTGCCGTCGGCCGCCAGGGCCGACAGCGCCGCATGCACGATCCAGCGATGGTCGATCTCGAAGAACTCGCGCAGCGCCTCGCGGGTATCGCTGCGGCCGTAACCGTCGGCACCGAGCACGGTGTAGCGCCGCCCCTCGGGGATGAAGGCACGCACCTGGTCGGCCACCGCGCGCACGTATTCGGTGGCCGCCACGACCGGGCCATCGTGGGCGGACAGGCACTCGGTGATGTACGGCACGCGCGGCTTCTTGGCTTCCGGATGCAGACGGTTGTGGCGCTCGCAATCGAAACCGTCACGCGACAGCTCGCTGAAGCTGGGACACGACCATACGTCGGCCTTGACACCGTAATCCGCCTCCAGCATCTCGGCCGCCTTGATCGCGTCGCGCAGCGAGCCGCCCGCCCCCATCAACTGGACGCGCGGCATCTTGCCGTTGTCCTTGCCTTTCTTCGATTCCGATTCCCGGAACAGATACATGCCCTTGATGATGCCGTCGTAGCAACCTTCCGGCATTTCCGGATGGCTGTAGTTCTCATTGGTCACCATCATGTAATAGAAGACGTCCTTCTGGTCCTGGTACATCTCCTTGACGCCTTCGTGCAGGATCGCCGCCACCTCGTAGGAGAAGGTGGGATCGTAGGCACGACAGTTGGGGATGGTGCCGGCCAGCAGCGGCGAGTTGTTGTCCGAATGCTGCAGACCCTCGCCCGGGAAGCTGGCACCGGCGGTGGCGCCGATCAGGAAGCCGCGCGTGCGCTGGTCGCCGGCAGCGAAGATCAGGTCGCCCACGCGGCGGAAGCCGAAGAACGAGTAGTAGATGAAGA
>CAZMKO010000155.1:0-3307 GCA_964566965.1 uncultured Rhodanobacteraceae bacterium | reverse complement strand
GCCGCGATGCGGTCTTGCGGCAAGACACGTCATTCCCGCGTTGCCTGTCGCGCCTTCCAGCGCTCCTGCCAATGGCCTTGATGAGCATTCGGGTTTTTCGAGGTGCTTCACGAGAACAGGGGGCATCTTCGGACCGGATGGCTGAAGCGGTCCAGACACTTATGGCGGAAGCAGGGCTTTCAGTCCCGCGATGCTGCCATCCAGCCGCCCGCCGATGTTGAGGTTTTCCAGGGCGCGGATCTGCTGGCGGGCCTCGTCGTAGCGCTCTTGCGCGGCGAGCATGCGCGTCAGGGTGATGTGATAGGCCGGCTCGGACGGTTTGGCTTTCACCGCCTCGGCGGTCATGCGCACGCCGAGGGTGTGGTCGTCGAGCACGTTCCAGGCATAGTCGCCGTAGATCGCCAACAGGCGGGGTCGCGGGCTCGGGTGGGCGAGGGCGGCACGGAACGCCTCGACCATGCGGTTTTCGGGCAGGTCGCAGGAGCCTTCGCGCGCGCATTTGGTGAGCGCGCCCAGCGAGCTTTCGTCCTGTACACCGGGTTTGTGGGCCTTGAGCTTGGCGATCATGCTGTCCCACCAGGCGTCCTTGAGGGGACGATGCATGCGCGCGTTCATGAAAATCAGTGCCTGCTCGGCCAGGATCGACGAATCGGGCAGCGCGGCCGAGCGTTCCAGCGGGGCGTAGGCAAGGCGGGTATAGACCGAGTCCGGATCGTAGTGGGAATAGACGATGTAGGTGCGCCCCAGCTCGTATTGCGCACGCGGCGAATCGGGGGCGCGTGCGGCCAGCGCCTGGGCCAGCCGCAGCGGCTCGCCCCACGCGTAGGCGGTGACGGCGGTGAGGCCGGTCCACAGCAGCAGCAGGCCAATCAACAGCACATGGCGTGGCCAGGCCAGCGGCAAGCCGCCGGCGTGTTGCGACCGCGGTGCGGCCAGCAACGGGATCAGTGCCAGCAGCAGGCCGAAGCTGGCGAAGTAGTTGCGGTGCTCGTAGATCAGCTCCAGCGGCAGGATGGTGCCGGTCAGGGTGTGGCAGCCGAAGTACAAGGCCAGGCCCAGTGTCACCAGCGGCGCGCGGCGGCGCATCACGACGGCCAATGCCAGCAGGGCGACGATCACGGCGATGCCGAGCGCGGTGGTCCAGGGCTGGAACAGGCCGGTCGAGACGATGTAGTCGTCGTGGTAGAACGACAGCGCGTGCGGCGTGGGCAGGAGCGTCCAGCGGATATAGTCCGGGACGATGCGGGCTTCGCTCAGCAGTCGCGTGGCGAGATCGAAATCGCGTGTGGCCCAAGCCGAGGCACGCAGCAGGTGCGGCAACTGCCATAGCAATCCGGCCACCAACGGCAGGAACAGGATCACCACATAGACCGCGGCCAGCGGCTTGTCGATGCCGCGTGTGGCCGGCGCGCGTGCAAACCGCAGCAATACGCACTCGACCAGGAAGGCGTACAGCGGCAGCATCACCGCGGTCTCTTTGGCGGTGAGGCCGAGCGCGGTGGCCATGACCAGCGCGGCGGCACAGCCGGCGATCCCACGCCAATGAGCGGTACGCCCGCGCAGCATGCGCAGGCGAATGGCGACATAGCCGAGCAGGCCGGCCATCACGAACAGGTTGGCCAGGCTTTCCATGCGCTGCACCACGTAAAGCACGCCGGTGAGATTGATCGGCAGCAATAGCCAAGCGCCGGCGATCAGGGCCGCGAGCAGGCCGGCATGGGTGGATGAGGTATCGCGGCCATGGGCCGCTCCCACAGTGGGGCTGTGGATAGCCAGGTCAGCTTGTGGAAGCGGCCCATGGCCGCGATGGCGGCGCAGGGCGGGAAGCCCCAGACGCAACAACAGGCCCGACAACAGGTAGATCAGCCAACCGTTGAGCAGGTGGATGACCACGTTGACCACCTTCCACCAGAACGGATCCAGTCCACTGCCGAGGTAGTTGAGCGCGAAGCTCAAGGATGCCAGGGGGCGCTTGAATTCACTCGAGGGGGAAGACAGCGCCGCGCGAGCCAGGTCGGCCAGTGTCGCGTGATGGATCTGTACCCCCGGGTTGTTGACGATGTTGGGGTAGTCGTCGAACAGCCAGCCACCGGAAAGGCCGGCCGCGTACACGACGATGGTCACGATCACGGCGGCGAGGAAGACGGTGGAGCCGGTGCGGCGGGTCGGGGTCAGGTTCATCGGACGGCATCGGGGCCCGGGGCGGGAGCGGCGAGGTCTGCACGAATGCCGGCATGGCACCGGCGGTCAGGCGCGGGCGGTGCAGGTGGCGGCATCGGCGTGGCGGCCGTCATTCGCGGTACGGCCGTTCACGGATCCATTTGGTGGCGATCCATTTTTCGCCACCGGTCACTGGCAGCCCGGCATGCAGCGAGCTCTGGTCGCCGTTCTCGTAGGCGAAGTACAGTGCCGACCCCTTGCGCGCGCAGGCGGTGACGCCGATACGCGGAAAATGCGTGCCGCCGCCGCCCTCGGGCGTATTGAGGTACATGATGAAACTGGCGATGCGCTCACCGCCGGCCTTGGTCAGGCTGGCGTAGCCGGGCTGGCTGCGGTCGAACCAGTCGTAATGCGGTTCATATTGCTGGCCGGGCTGGTAGTGCAGCACCTGCAGGCCCTCGCCGTGGTCGACCGGCATGTCCAGCAGTTCGGCAATGCGGTATTCGATGCGCGTGACCAACTCGGTTTCGCAGACCTTGAAGAACATGCCGCTGCTGGTACGCGCCTCGCTGACTTCGTGCGTGCCGTCGTCAGTGACGGTGCGTGAACGCGCCAGGCGCGGGCGCGCCTGTTCGATGAGCTCATCGCATTCGTCGTTCGCCAGCACCGATTCGAGGATGCGCACGGTGGGTGTTTCCACACAGGTGGAGACGGGCATCTCGCGCCCGTCGGCGCGGACAAACGGCGGCTCGGGGTGGCGCGTGCGCATGCCGTCGCGGCGCGTGTCGGCCACCGGAATGGCGATGCCGGGGCGGTTCAACGTTTCGGCTACCAGGCGGCGGGCCTGGCGCGCCGTATAGCCCGACTTGATCATCATGTCGATCATGTCCTCGACGTTGTGTCCGTCACGCGAGGTCGATTTGATCCAGTTGCGGATGGCGGTCATGTGTTGGCTCATGACGGCCCATTGTACGGAGATGGCACCGTGATGCCATCGGAAATCGCGCACCCGTTTGGGTGGGGTTTCGGTTGCGGGCCGGGGCCCGACACATGCGCGGCGGCCGTCCCTGCGGAGGCCGCCGCGTGATCATCTCCGAGTCCCGAGTCCCGAGTCCCGAGTCCCGAGTCCCGAGTCCCGAGTCCCGAG
>CAZMKO010000154.1:0-3322 GCA_964566965.1 uncultured Rhodanobacteraceae bacterium | reverse complement strand
CCGAAGGCGACATCACCACCCCGTTCGGCGGCTACAAGCTGTCCGGCTTCGGCGGTCGAGACAACGGTCTGGAAGCACTGGATCAGTACCAGGAAACCAAGACCATCTGGTACGTGAACCGCGACGCTGAGTAAGCCTGTCGCAGGCCTACCGGTGGTTCCGCACCATGCGCCGGTAGGCCTTCGGCGTCATCCCGACCGTGGCCTTGAACTTGCGCGAAAAGGCACTCTGGTCGCAGAACCCGGCCATCAGCGCGATGGACGAAATGGACTGCTCCGTCGTGGCCAGAGCATGCACCGCGCGGTCGATGCGCACCTTCAACAGGTACTGGTGCGGGGCCAGTTGGAACACACGCTTCATGCGGCGTTCGAAACGAGCCGGCGACATGCCGGCGATGCGTACCAGGTCGGCGATCCGGATCGGCCGGGCGAAGTGCGTGTGGATGTGTTCGATGGCGGCGGCAAAGCATTCGTCCACCAGCCGCGGCTGTCCCGGCTGGCCGACATCCACCGAGAGACAGGCCAGGCCGGCCAGCCGCTGCTGACGGTCGCGCAGCGGCAGCTTGGTGGTGATGCACCAGTCCGCGCTGCGGTCCGGATACAGGGTCAGGTCGAGGCTGTCGATGATCGGGTCGCCGCAGGCGAATAGTCGCGCGTCCTGGTGCGCGTAGCGTTCGGCCATGGGGGGCGGGAAAAGGTCGGCGGACGTTCTGCCGATGGCATCGTTGCGGGATGACAGCCCGCAACGGTCCACGCAGGAGGTGCTGATGAAAAGATAGCGCCCGTCGAGATCCTTGATGGAAAACACCGCGTTGTGGACATGGTCGAATATGCCGGCGATGGTCAGAGCCGGACCCAAGTGGCGTAGAAATTCCTGTTGTCCGTGCGAGAAATTCATGATTTTCATCCACTCCTCCGCCAGGCGGCGAAGTTGGTATGAATCCCCCCTTTCCGTGCATGAAACATGCAAGACCTGAAATGCCCGTCAGGCATAGCCTGAATTTACCGCATCCCGAGTAACGGGGGGTGGGTGCGGTGCACAGATTGCATCTGTTTTTTACACCATTTCGGGAGGAAAACATCATATGCACGTTTCAAAGAAACGGAAAATGAAGGTCGGGTCCTTCGTACTTGCCAGTGCCGTGGCATTTTCATTGCATGCCGGTACGCCGGGCCAGAACAACACGCACATGCCTTCGACGTTGGCACCGCATGCGCAGGCACTGAACCACAGCGCGGCAAAAGCACCGCATACATCATCCCATGTGCAATCACGCCGGCTTACGCCGGCACAGAGGCCGCCGGTTCCGGTGTCGAAAAAGCACTTGCGGCAAGATTATGATCGCCCCGCAACCCGGGCGACTCTGGTGCAGGCGCAGGACGCTTGTGAAGCGGGTGATTTCGCCAATGCCAGCGGCGCGGCTTTGGTGGCGGAAGTAAAAAATGCGACCGTGGGATGCCTCAACACCTTGTATTCGCTCACCGGGGACATGGCCGGGCGCACGTTCAACGAAGCCAAGATGATTACCGTGGCCGATGCCCTGGGGGCCGCATCGGGCAGCTATGCGGGAAACAACAATGATCGCATCCTGCAACTGATCACCTTCCTTCGTGCCGGTTACTACGTGCAGTTCTATGACAGCGACAACGTTGGTCCGTACGGTCAGGCCTTGCGTTCCGCCATCCGGCCCGCCCTGGACACATTCGTGGCGAACTCGCATTTCAATGATGTCAGCGACAGCCATGGCGAAGTGCTGTCCGAATTTGTCACACTCATCGACAGCGCCGGTGAAAACGCCCATCAACTGGACACGGTATTGCAGTTGCTGGCCGACTACGACAGCCGCTATCGCGATCATTTCTACATGATGACCGCGGTCAACGGGGTCTTCACGGTGCTTTTCCGTGGTCACCAGAATGACGACTTTCGCCAGCGCGTGGAATCCGATCCGTCCGCCGTCGACGCCCTGGACACGTTCATTGTCCATCATGCCGACGAGGCCGGTACCGAACGGGAATACCTGCTTTCCAACGCCGCCCGTGAAATGGCCCGGTTCCTGCAATACTCCGGTTTGATCAGCAGCCTCCGGCCCAAGTTGAAGCAGCTTCTCGATCAATACGACATGACCGGATCGGGGGCGTCGATATGGGTCGCGACGGCCTCCACGGCGGATTACTACGATCATGAGCAGTGCAGCTATTACGGTATCTGCGATTACCATTCCGACCTGAAACAGGCGGTCCTTCCCGTGCATCACGATTGTGGCGACGGGGTGGTATTGCGCGCGCAGGAAATGAATCAGCAGGAAGTGGCCGATACCTGTGCCAAGGTACTTGGCGAAACCGATTATTTTCACGGCCTTGTCGGCAGCAACGGCGAGCCCGTCGAGGGTGATCAAAACAGCACCTTGGAACTGGATGTTTTCGACAGCAGCACCGATTATCAAACCTACTCCGGGGCGATTTTTGGAAACAGTACCGACAACGGCGGCATCTATCTCGAGGGCGATCCCACAGATCCGGCCAACCAGGCTCGTTTCATCGCCTACGAGGCCGAATGGATGCGTCCGGATTTCGAGATCTGGAATCTGACTCACGAGTACGTCCATTACCTCGACGGACGATTCGACATGAAGGGCGACTTCAACGATTACCTCACCGTTCCCAGCATCTGGTGGATGGAAGGTCTGGCCGAGTACATCTCCTACAGCTACCGGCAACTTCCCTATACGGAAGCCGTCGCGGCGGCAGGCAGCCATGCCTACAGCCTGGGCGACATCATGGACAACACCTACGACAGCGGCGAGGAACGGGTCTACCGCTGGGGCTACCTGGCGGTCCGCTACATGTTCGAGAAGCAGCGTCAGAACGTGAGCGTGATTCTGGACGATTTCCGTCAGGGCGACTATCCCGGCTATGCGTCGTTCCTGAGTTCGCTGCAGGGGTTGTACGAGGCCGAATGGAACCAGTGGCTGACCTGCTTCAATACCAACCAGGGCGACACCGCGACCTGCGGAGGCGTACCCACACCGCCGCCGGGCGAGACCGACCCGGGCAATCCGGATCCGGGCGACCCCGATCCCGGTGATCCCGATCCCGGCTTGCCGGCATGCAGCAATCCGGGCGACATGGTGCTGGACGTCGATTGCCAGCGCAGTGGAGTCAGCATGA
This sequence comes from uncultured Rhodanobacteraceae bacterium, assembly GCA_964566965.1. Classification (GTDB taxonomy): domain Bacteria; phylum Pseudomonadota; class Gammaproteobacteria; order Xanthomonadales; family Rhodanobacteraceae; genus Oleiagrimonas. The sequence goes on along the minus strand of CAZMKO010000154.1, from coordinate 152 downwards.
ATCGTGCCGGCGACTATCAGTACTTCTATGTCCCCGTGCCTGCGGATGCGCCGACCCTCACCATCCGTACATCGGGTGGAAGCGGCGATGCGGACCTGTACGTGGATACGCATGGATGGCCATCCGTGACATCACATGCACAGGCTTCTGAA
>CAZMKO010000153.1:0-3325 GCA_964566965.1 uncultured Rhodanobacteraceae bacterium | reverse complement strand
CGACCAGGCCGCCGAAAACCTCCAGCTTGTCGCGCCAGCCCAGGCTGCGCCAGGCGCGCTTGAGCGTGGTGCCGACTTCGCGATCGACCAGCCACAGGGGCAGGGCGCGCTCGTCGGCGCCTTGCATGGCCGCTTTCATTTCGGCGCCCGGCTCGATGCCGTATTGCTCGGCCAGGCGCTTCTGGAACGAGGCCAGTGCCAGGCTGGCGGCGACCATGCCGGCCTTGCCCTGGCGGATCACCTGGAACAGGTCCATGCGCTTGAACGCTTCGGGGTCGCGCATGCCCTGGGCGCGGCTTTGGCACAGCTCCACGGCCACGGCGTCGAACGATTCGACCTCCAGCATGGCCTCGACCGCCGCCACGCTGGCGCGTGACACGTGCGCCGTGCCCAGCAGCACGTATTCCACGCCATCGCGCTCGACGCGCTCGATCGGCTGGCCCTCAAGGCTGTCGGGAAGCGTGGTTTCGGTGTCGGGGGCAATCGGGTTCATGGAGGCAATGGGGGCTCGGGAACCCCAAGCATGGGGGCGAAGTCGTGCGTGGACAAGTTTGGCGCCGAAATGCCGCGGATCAGCGCGGCGGATGGGTGTGGGTAATGGCGGGCAGTGCCCGCCCTACGGTGGGTTGATACGGGTAGGGCGGGCACTGCCCGCCAACAGGCCGCCCGGATTGCCTACAACACTTTCATCCACCGCCGGTTTCGGACAGCCGGACCATGCATCACATTGCCCGCATGCCCAACTACCGCCGAACCAGAATCCCGGGCGCCACGTATTTTTTCACCGTGGTCACAGCCAGACGATGCCGCATCCTGGCGACGCCGCGCGCTGTCCGTGCCTTGCGAGACAGCATCGCAACGGCGAAGCATCTGCAGCCGTTTTCGATCGATGCCTGGGTGGTTCTGCCCGATCACATGCATGCCATCTGGACGCTGCCGGCCGGTGACAGCGACTATTCGACTCGCTGGGGGCGTATCAAGAAGGGCTTCACCCAGCGGTGCGGTTTGATGCACCAATCGGTGTTGAAGGGCCATGCGGGATTGTGGCAGCCGCGGTTCTGGGAACACGTGATCCGTGACGATGCGGATTGGAAAGCGCATATGGATTACCTGCACTACAACCCGGTCAAGCATGGTCTGGTCGAACGGGTGGCCGATTGGCCGTATTCCAGTTTTCGCCGTTGTGTCGAGCGCGGGTGGTATGCCGCGGATTGGGGCGCGAGCGAACCACGCGCTCCGACCACATCGTGTGGCGAGTGATTTCGGCGGGCAGTGCCCGCCCTACGGTCCAAGGCAAGCAGGGCGACATTGCCCACCGACATGTCCATTCAAAGCGAGTAGGGCGGCATTGCCCCCCAACATGTCGATTCAAAGCGAGTAGGGCGGACACTGCCCGCCGACATGTCCATTCAAGGCGAGTAGGGCGGGCATTGCCCACCGACATGTCCATTCAAAGCGAGTAGGGCGGGCATTGCCCGCCAGCAGCCTGTTCAATCGCGGAAACGCTTCAGGAGATCATCGTAGGCGTCAATGCGCCGATCACGCAGAAACGGCCATATCCGCCGCACGTTCTCGCTGCGCCGCATGTCGATGTCCGCGAGCAGCAATTCGCGCCGGTCCGTTCCGGCCCGGACCAGGAACTCGCCCTGCGGCCCGGCGACGAAGCTGGAACCCCAGAACTGCACGCCGCGCCCCTGGCCGCTTCTATCCGGCTCGAAACCGGTCCGGTTGGCGGCCAGCACGGGCAGGCCGTTGGCCACGGCGTGGCCGCGCTGCACGGTGATCCAGGCCTCGCGCTGGCGGGTCATCTCGTCGTCGTCGTCGGCCGGGTCCCAGCCGATGGCCGTGGGATAGAGCAGCAGCTCGGCGCCGGCCAGCGCCATCAGGCGCGCCGCCTCGGGATACCACTGGTCCCAGCACACCAGCACGCCGAGCCTGCCGACCGAGGTGTCGACGGGATGGAAGCCGAGGTCGCCGGGCGTGAAATAGAACTTCTCGTAGAAGCCCGGGTCGTCGGGAATGTGCATCTTGCGATAGCGCCCGGCGATGGCGGGCCCGCGGTCGAACACCACGGCGGTGTTGTGGTACAGCCCGGCGGCGCGGCGCTCGAACAGCGAGGCCACCACGACCAGCTTCAGCTCGCCGGCGAGCGCGCCGATGCGCTCGGTGGACGGGCCGGGAACCGGCTCGGCCAGGTCGAAGATGTCCACGTCCTCGTTCTGGCAGAAGTACGGGCCGTTGTGCAGCTCTTGCAGCAGCACCAGTTGCGCGCCCGCGTCCGCGGCCTCGCGCAGGCCCCGTTCGATGGCATCCAGGTTGGCGTCGCGGCTGCCGCGGTCGGTTTCCTGCAACAGCGCGACCTTGAGGGTACGAGTCATGGCGGATGGGCCGATGGAAGAGATGACCCAGTGTAATGGCCCGCCCTGCGGGATCCATGTGTCATGGTTTCGTGCCGGGCGGAAATCCGTGGGTTATGGGCAACAAGCCCGCCGACAAATCCGATGATACGGGCAGGGCGGGCAGTGCCCGCCCTGCCGGTTACCGGTCGTCAGCGCCCGTAGGTCAGCGTCACGCTGGTCTTGGCCAGGGTGTGCTGCGCGATGGCGGCTTTGGCGTCTTGCGGCGAGGCGATGGCCGGCAGCCCCAGCGCGGCGGTATCCAGCGCGTACACCGTGAACACGTAATGGTGCGGCGGATCGTCCGGCGGCGGGCAGGGGCCGTCCCAGCGCGCGTGGCCGAAACTGTTTTTCAGGGCGAAGGCCCCGGGCGGCAGCGTCGCGCCTTCCTCGAGCCGGTCGGTGATGGCCGGGATGTCCAGCACCACCCAGTGCCACCAGCCGCCGCTGGCGTCGGGGTCGTACACCGTGATGGCGAAGCCGCTGGTGCCCTCCGGTGCACCATGCCATTCCAGCGCGGGCGACACGTTGTCGCCATGGCAACCGGAGGCGTTGTAGACGAAATGCGAGCGCACATGGCCGTTCTCGTCGGCGGCATGCACGTCGAGCTTGAGCGTCGCGGCCTGCGCCGTGCCGGACACGACAACAAGCAGGCCCAGAAGCAGGGGTCGGAACATCACTTGTCTCCCGCCGGGATCGTTTGGTCACGATAAGCCCGCGTGGCTGAATGCGGCAATCATGCCGTCACCGGAGTGTTCAGCGGCGGGCAGTGCCCGCCCTACGCGAAGCAGCGAGACCTGTAGGGCGGACATTGCCCGCCGTCGCGCGGTTTTCATTGGCGGGCAGTGCCCGCCCTACGTGGAATTCGGCAAACCCGGCAGGCCAGCCGGCAATTGCATGGTCATGCAATGCAGGCTGCCGTTCTGCCA
>CAZMKO010000152.1:0-3366 GCA_964566965.1 uncultured Rhodanobacteraceae bacterium | reverse complement strand
TCAGCGCCTGCCAGCTGGGCAGCACCGACCCCATCATCTGCACCACGATGGATGCGGAAATGTAGGGAATCACGCCCAGTGCGAACACCGAGAAACGCTCCAGAGCTCCACCCGAGAACATGTTGAACATGCCCAGCAGGCTGCCACCACCGGCGACCAGATTGGTCATGGCCGCCGGATTGACGCCCGGCACGGGAATGAACGAACCCAGGCGATAGACCACCAACGCCAGTACGACGAAGACGATGCGATTGCGCAGCTCGGTCATCTTGCCGATCGAGCCCAGCATGTTGCCCTTGGGAGCCGCCACGCGCTTACTCCACGCTGCCGCCGGCAGCCTCGATGGCAGCCTTGGCGCCCGCCGTGGCAAGCACGCCGGTCAGCTTCACGGCACGCTCGATCTCGCCCTTGGCGACAATCTTGACCTTGCGGGCCTTGCGATTCACCAGCCCGGCTTCACGCAGCGCGTCCAGGTCAATGGTATCGGCCTTCACCTGCGCCAGCTGGTACAGGAACACCTGCTGGGTCTGGTCCTTCTTCAGCGAACGGAAGCCGACCTTCGGCAGGCGGCGCTGCAACGGCATCTGGCCGCCCTCGAAACCGGGCTTGTGGCTGCCGCCGGCACGGGCGTGCTGACCCTTGTGGCCACGGCCAGCCGTCTTGCCCAGGCCCGAGCCGATGCCGCGGCCCACGCGCAAGCGTGCCGGACGGGAACCGGCAGCAGGTTTGATGTTGTTCAGACGCATCTCGATTACTCCTCGACCCGGACCAGGTAGTTGACCTTGTTGATCAGGCCGCGAACCTGCGGACTGTCCTTGAGCTCGCGCACGTCGTTGAGCTTGCGCAGACCCAGGGCCTTCACGCTGAGGCGATGACGCCCCTGCACACCACGCAGGCCCTTGACCAGGCGCACGCGGACGGTTTTCGTATCGGACTTAGCCATTGCCCAGCACCTCTTCGACGCTCTTGCCGCGCTTGGCGGCAATCTGTTCCGGTGAAGCGACGGCCTGCAGGCCCTTGATGGTCGCACGCACCAGGTTGATCGGGTTGCGCGAACCCACGGCCTTGCACAGCACGTCGGTCACGCCGACCACTTCCAGCACGGCGCGCATGGCACCGCCGGCGATCACGCCGGTACCTTCGGCCGCCGGCTGCATGTACACGCGCGCGGCGCCGTGGTTGGCCTTGACCGGATAGAACAGCGTGCCGTTGTTGAGGTTGACCTTGGCCATGTTGCGGCGGGCACGCTCCATGGCCTTGGAGATCGCGGCCGGCACTTCGCGCGCCTTGCCGTAACCCATGCCCACGCTGCCCTCGCCGTCGCCGACCACGGTCAGCGCGGTGAAGGTCATCTGACGGCCACCCTTGACGGTCTTGGCCACGCGATTGACGGCAATCAACTTCTCGAGAAGACCGTCGGAATTGTCACGATCGTTGGAAGACATGTGGTTTCCTGTCATGCCCGGCCATGAACCGGGACTTCTGCTTACGGCACCAGTGCCGCTTGGAGTTGTTTGAAAGCCGGGAATAAAGCACGTGGAACGAGGAGCCGGGACAACATGTTTTCCACCTCTCCCGATTCCCTGTTCCCGATTCCCCGCACTTAAAACTTCAGGCCAGCCTCGCGGGCGGCATCGGCCAGCGCCTTGACGCGGCCGTGGTAGCGATAACCGGAACGGTCGAAGGCGACCGACTCCACGCCGGCCTCCAGCGCACGCTGCGCGACAGCCTTGCCGACGGCGGCCGCGGCGGCCACGTTCTTGGTGCCTTCCAGGCCTTCACGGATGGACTTCTGCACCGTGGAAGCACTGGCCAGGACCTTGTCGCCGGAGGCGGCGAACACCTGCGCGTAGATGTGCTGACCGCTGCGGAACACCGACAGGCGCGGGACACCGAGCTTGTGGATGCGGAACCGCGTGGACCTGGCGCGGCGCAGACGGGCTTCGTTCTTGCTTTTCATGATGTGACTCCAGAAGCGGATCGACGTGTTCCAACCCCGAAAAGGGGCGATTACGCCTTCTTGGCTTCCTTCCGGTTGATGTATTCACCCTCGTAACGCACACCCTTGCCCTTGTAGGGTTCGGGCGGACGGAAGGCGCGGATGTTGGCGGCGACCTGGCCGACGGCCTGCTTGTCGGCGCCCTTGACCACGACCTCGGTCGCGCTCGGCGTCTCGATGGTGATGCCCTCGGGGATGTCGAACTCGACCGGGTGCGAGAAACCCAGCGTCAGGTTGAGCTTTTTGCCCTGCACGGCGGCGCGGAAACCGACGCCCACCAGCTGCAGCTTGCGCTCGAAACCCTCACTGACACCCTTGACCATGTTGTTGATCAGGGCTCGCGCGGTGCCGGCGTATTTGACTTCGCCGCCCTCGGCCAGCTTCACCGTGACCACATTGTCGGCGACGTCGATGCTGACACCCGGCAAATGATGGACCGACAGGCTGGATTTGGCGCCCTTGACGGTAATGCCGTCGGCGCCGGACTTGACTTCCACGCCCTTGGGCAGCGTGATCGGACTGTTGGCTACTCGTGACATCGCGGGACTCCTTATGCCACCAGGCCGATGACTTCACCGCCCACGCCCTTGGCGCGTGCCTGGGCGTCGGTGAGCAGGCCGTTGGAAGTGGAAACAATGGAAATACCGAGGCCGCCGATGACCTTCGGCAGGTTGTCCTTGCCGCGATACACGCGCAGGCCGGAACGGCTGACGCGCTGGATACGCTCGATGGCCGGACGACCCTCGAAATACTTCAACTGGATGTCCAGCGCCGGCTTGGTCTTGACCGAATCGTCGACCTTGGCCTCGAGGATGTAACCCTCGCGCTTGAGCAGCTCGGCAATGGCCAGCTTGAGTTTGGAGGCCGGCATGCGCACATTCGCCTTGCCCGACATCTGGGCGTTGCGGATGCGCGTGAACATGTCGGCAATGGGATCAGTCATGCTCATGGAAAAACCTTTGAGATTGCACCGATATCCGTTGACCGGAAATCTGGATTGTTGGGTCCGCCGGCGTATCGGCCGGGCAGACCGCCTATCTTAGCAGCAACTTGCCGCCAATGGCGAGTGTCTTACCAGCTGGCCTTGCGCAGGCCGGGCACGTCGCCGTTCATGGTCGCTTCGCGCAGCTTGTTGCGGCCCAGGCCGAACTTCTGATAAACGGCACGCGGACGGCCGGTCAGTGCACAACGCGTGCGCTGACGAACCGGGCTGGAATCACGCGGCAGCTTTTGCAGCTTGGCCTGTGCTTCCATTTTCTCTTCGTAGGTGGATTCCGGATTGAGCACGATCTTCTTCAGCTCGGCACGCTTGGCGGCGTACTTTTTCACCAGTTTGGCCCGCTTGATATCGCGGTTCACCATGCTGC
>CAZMKO010000151.1:0-3395 GCA_964566965.1 uncultured Rhodanobacteraceae bacterium | reverse complement strand
TGCAGGTCGGCGAGGTGACGTTGATCTCGGTGAGCCAGTCGCCGATCACGTCCAGACCCACGAAAAGCAGGCCGCGGCGGCGGATGTCGGGGGCGACCTGGGCCACGATCCAGCGGTCGCGTTCGCTCAGGGGCACGCCTTCGCCGCGCCCGCCGGCGGCAAGGTTGCCACGGAATTCACCCTCGCGCGGAATGCGTGCCAGCGCGTAGGGCACCGGCTCGCCGTCGATCAGCAGGATGCGCTTGTCGCCGGCGCTGATCGCCGGAATGAATTTTTGCGCCATCACGAAGCGGCCGCGCGTGCCCAGCAGGGTTTCCAGCATGGAGTGGATGTTGGTGTCGTCGGCACGGACCCGGAAGATGCCGCGCCCGCCCATGCCGTCCAGCGGCTTCAGCACCACCTCGCCGTGCTCGCGCGCGAAGGCGATGAGCTGGCCGCTGTCGCGCGAGACCAGGGTCGGCGGGATGCATTGCGGAAATTGCATGGCATACAGCTTTTCGTTGCAGTCGCGCAGGGCCTGCGGCGGATTGACCAGCAACGGAGGGTGTCGCCCGGGCAGCGCGTGGTGCCCGGTCAGTTCCAGCACCAGGGTGTCGTGCTGGTATGGCGCGTCGACCGGCGGATCCTTGCGGTCCATGATGACGTCCATTTCCGCCAGACGCCGCCAGCTCGTTGGGCCGGCGCTGAACCAGTCGTTGGCGTCGTCGCGCACCTGAAGCGGCGTCAGCCGGCCCCAGGGTTCGCCGGCGCGCAACTCGAGATCGCCTTGGCGAAAATAGAAAAGCGTGTGGCCACGGCGCTGGATTTCCAGCATCATGGCGAAGGTGGAATCCTTGGCGACCTTGATGGTTTCCACGGGGTCCATCAGAACGGCGATGGAGAGTGGCATGCGCGTCTCCGCTGGCGGGTGGCAACGCCCTACAGTATGACGCAGCCGCCATCCGGTGAGGCAATTTGCAGATTTGCGCACCGATGCTTGACGCTTTGATTAACAGGCGTTAAATCTCCTATGATGGTGCAGTAAGGGGGAAACAGTTATGGCATATCTGAACGGGATTCCCCGCCGGTGGTTGTGGGCGACGGGACGGTCGGCATGAGTTCCCTGTCTCTCGACGCTGCCGCAAATCCAGAGGGGCGGTACGTGAACGACACTGTGAACAGCAACAGCCTGGCCGGGCTGCGCGTGATGGTCATCGACGATTCCAAGACCATCCGGCGCACGGCCGAAACCCTGTTGAAAAAAGAAGGCTGCGAGGTGCTGACGGCCGTGGACGGCTTCGAGGCCCTGGCCAAGATCAGCGACCAGAAACCGCAGCTGATTTTCGTCGACATCATGATGCCGCGGCTCGACGGCTACCAGACCTGCGCGCTGATCAAGAACAACCAGCAGCTGCGCGACACGCCGGTGATCATGCTCAGTTCCAAGGATGGCCTGTTCGACAAGGCCCGCGGGCGCATCGTCGGCGCCGAGCAGTACCTGACCAAACCATTCACCCGTGATGAACTGCTTGGCGCCATACGCCAGCACGTTCAATCGGCGTAATCGCTCTCCGGATCTACCATGGCGCATATCCTCATCATCGACGACTCGCCCACCGACGTGCGGGTGTTCACCACGTTGCTGGAAAAGGCGGGGCACACCGTGTCCAGCGTGGGCAACGCCGAGGACGGCATCGAGCACGTGCGGGCCAAGCGGCCCGACGCCATCATCATGGACGTGATCATGCCGGGCATGAACGGCTTCCAGGCCACGCGCACGCTGAGCCGCGACCCCGAGACCCGGGATGTGCCGATCCTCATCATCACCACCAAATCAATGGAAACCGACCGCGTGTGGGGCCTGCGACAGGGCGCGCGCGATTTCATCACCAAGCCGATCAACGAGAAGGATTTTCTCGCCCGCATCGGCAACCTGGTGTCCGCAAACGCGTGAGCGACAAGGTCATGAATGCAGCCACGGCGAGTCCGTTTGAAGTTCTGGTCGATTACGAGCAGCGCAGCCTGGCGCACGAGGCGGGCGAGCCGGAGCAGATCGAGACGCCGGGGCTGTGGCGCGGCATCGGCTTTCGTGTCGGTCATCGTCAACTGGCCACGCGCATCGACGAGATCGACGAATTGCTGATGCCGCAGCCGCTGACCGCGGTGCCGGGGACGCAGGCCTGGCTGCTGGGCATTTCCAACGTGCGCGGCAATCTGATGCCGGTCGTCGATCTGGGCGATTTCCTGTTCGGCGAGCGCACCCGCATCACCGACCGCTGCCGCTGGCTGGTGATGCGTCAGCGCGGCAGCACCGTGGGACTGCTGGTCGACGAGGTGGTCGGGCAGCGCAACCTGGGCGACGAGCAACGCGACGCCGCCGAGGCCGAGGGGGACGAACGCCTGACGCGTTTCGTCGACGAGAACGTCACGTTGGACGGCCAGCGCATCGGTCTTTTCAGCATGAGCCGGTTGGCACGCGCACCGGATTTCCTGCAGGCAACGCGCTGAACGCGTGGCCTGTGTCATAGGCGAGGTAGAAAGGTATGAGCACGACATCGGGGGGCATCGGCAAGGAGCGCGGCTATACGTGGCTTGTGGTCCTGCTGCTTGTGGCAATCGCGTTTGCAGTAGTGGATTTTTTCCTGCTCAACGCCAAGAACAACGAAGACCGCCAGGCCGTGGGATTGACCACGCAGATCCAGGTGTTGTCGCAGCAGACAGCCAAATTCGCGCTGGAGGCGGCCGGTGGCAACATCGACTCGTTCAAGGAGCTGTCGTCCACCCGCAACACCATCGACTCGGCCGTGACGCGCCTGACCAAGGGCGACACCAAGAGCGGGATGCCGTCCTATGACGGCAACCCCGTCACCGGGCCCGGCGTGAAGGCGCTCAACACGGCCTGGAAGCAGCTCGATGACGACATCGGCAAGATCCTGTCCAACAAGAGCCTGGTCATCGAGTCCTCCCAGGATGCCGGCACGCTGTCGACCCGGATCCCCGAGCTCAACTCCTCCATGGAGCAGGTCAACAACATCCTGCAGGAGCACAACGGCACCAAGGACCAGGTGTTCACCTCGGCGCGCCAGGAGGTCCTGGCCGACCGCATGATCCGCCGCGTGCAGCAGATCCTGCAGGGCGGCGACGGTGCCCAGCCGGCCGCCGACGGCCTGGGCCGCGACGCGCAGCTGTACGGGCAGGTGCTGGACGGCCTGATCAACGGCAACAGTGACGTCGGCGTGCGCGCCCTGCGCGACAGCAACGCGCAGAAGATCCTGGAGCGCATGCAGGAGCAATGGGGCGAGCTGGATGACCCGATCAAAACCCTGATCGCGGCGTCGTCCACGTTGCAGGACGTCAAGAACGCCGGCAACCAGGCCTCGCTGGACTCGCAGACCGTGCTGCTGCGCGCCAACGAC
>CAZMKO010000150.1:0-3432 GCA_964566965.1 uncultured Rhodanobacteraceae bacterium | reverse complement strand
CCGAGTCCCGAGTCCCGAGTCCCGAGTCCCGAGTCCCGAGTCCCGAGTCCCGGCCCTACTTCAGCTTGTCCCAGAGAAAGCTGTAATCCATCGCGAACATGAAGGCGGACTGCTCGGCATCGGCGCCGGCGCCGTGGCCGCCTTCGCGGTTCTCGTAGAACCACACCTTGTCCTGGTAGCCCATGTCCATCATCTTGGCCGCCATCTTGCGCGCCTGCTCGGGTCCGACGCGGTCGTCGCTGGTGGTGGTGTAGAACAGCACCGGCGGGTAGTCCGTGTCTTTTTTGAGATTCTGGTATGGCGAGAAGGTCTTGATGAATTCCCATTGCTCGGGGTCGGATGGGTCGCCGTATTCACCGATCCACGAGGCACCCGCCTGCAGGTGGATGTAGCGTTTCATGTCCAGCAGCGGAATGTTGCAGGCGATGGCACCAAACAGTTCCGGATACTGGGTGAGCATGTTGCCCATCAGCAGGCCGCCGTTGCTGCCGCCCTGCGCACCCAGGTGCTTGGGCGAGGTCACGCCGCGGTCGACGAGGTCCCTGGCGACGGCCGCGAAGTCCTGGTAGGCCTTGGGACGGTCGGCTTTCATGGCGGCCTTGTGCCAGGCCGGGCCGTATTCGCCGCCACCACGGATGTTGGCCACCACGTACACGCCGCCCCGCTCCAGCCAGGCCCGGCCGATGCGACCGGAGTAGCCCGGTTTCAGCGACACGGCGAAGCCGCCGTAACCATAGAGCAGGGTGCGGTTGGAGCCGTCCAGCTTGATGCCCTTGGGTGCCACTTCGAAGTAGGGCACTTTGGTGCCGTCCTCGGACGTGGCGAAGTGCTGGCTGACGGTGAACTTCGAGGCGTCGAAGAAGGCCGGTTCCTGCTTCAGCGGCTTGGCCTCGCCTTCGCCGATGGTGCCGAGCTCCAGCGTGGAGGGAGTCAGGTAGCCGCTGACGTCCAGCCAGTAGGCGTCGCTGTTGTCGGTATCGACGGCATGCGCGTTGACGGTGCTGTTGTCGGGCACCCCCGGCAGGTCGGCATGTTTCCAGTTGCCGTCGTCATCCGGCGTCAGCACGGCGATGCGGCCCTTGACGTCCTTCATGAGGTTGAGAATGAGATGGTGGCGGGTCCAGGAGTACGACTCCAGCGCGGTGTGTTGGTCGGGCTTGAACAGCACGTCGAAATCGCGTTCGCCATCCATGAACTTGTCGAAGTCGATGGCCAGCAGGCTGCCGGCGGGGTAGGACGTGCCGTCGACGTTCCAGTCCGATTTGGGCTCGACCAGCAGCCACTGGCGATGCACGTCGGCGTCGGCATCGCTGGGCACGTCGACGTGCACCAGTTTGCCGTCCTTGCGCAGGTACAGCTCGTTGTGGAAGAAGTCGGTGACCACGGTGACGAAGTCGCGCTCGAAGCCGGGCGTGTGGTCGTGGTAGGCGCCGATGCCGAGGTCGGTCTTTTTGGCTTCGTGCACGGTGACCGCGTCAGACAGCGGCGTGCCGCGGGTCCATTCCTTGACGATGCGCGGGTAACTGGACTCGGTCATCGAGCCCTCGCCGAAATCGGTGCCCACGTAGATGTGGTCCTTGTCGATCCAGCTCACGTCGGTCTTGGACTCGGGCAGCTCGAATCCGTCCTTGACGAAGGATTTGCTCGGGATGTCGAATTCGCGTACCACCACGGCGTCGCCGCCGCGCGGGGACAGTGAGATCAGGCAGCGTTCGTAGGCGGGCTTGAGGCACTGGGCGCCCTTGAACACCCACTTGTGGCCGGCCTTTTCGCCCAGCGCGTCGATGTCCAGCACGGTCTCCCAGTCGGGGTGCTTGCTTGCGTAGGACTCGAGCGTGGTGCGGCGCCAGATGCCGCGCGGGTGATCCTTGTCCTTCCACAGGTTGTAGTAGTACTTGCCCATCTTGCCGACGTAGGGAATGCGGTCCTCGGAGTTCATCACCTCCAGCAGGTCGTCGCGCAACTGGTCGAACTGCTCGCCACTGGCGAACGCGGTTTTCCGCGTGCGCGCGTCTTCCTTGTCCACCCAGTCCAGTGCACGCTCGCCGTGGGTGTCTTCCAGCCACAGGAAGGCATCCTCGCTGCTGGCGGCGGTGGCCGGCGCGGCGCTGGTAGCCGGTGCCGGGGTCGAGGCCGTTTCGGCGGGGGTGGAAGAGGAATCGTCGGAAGAACAGCCGGTCATGCTCATGGCTCCCAGGGTGGCGGCCAGCGCCAGCGTGAGCAGGGTGGGTTTCATCACGGTCTCCGTGCGTGGATGGATCGGCCGAGTATGGCATGGACGCCGAGACGGCGGCTGTGGCGAAAGTTGGGCACGGAAACGCCCGTGCCGGATCCGGCACGGGCGTCGTGTGGCGGTGGCTCAGTGCAGTGCCAGCAGCGGGATGATCAACAACGCCACGATGTTGATGATCTTGATCAGCGGGTTCACGGCCGGGCCGGCGGTGTCCTTGTAGGGGTCGCCGACGGTGTCGCCGGTGACGGCGGCCTTGTGCGCTTCGGAGTTCTTGCCGCCGAAGTTGCCGTCCTCGATGTACTTCTTGGCATTGTCCCAGGCGCCGCCGCCGGTGGTCATGGAAATGGCCACGAACAAACCGGTGATGATGGTGCCGATGAGCACGCCGCCCAGGGCCTTGGGGCCGAGGATCAGGCCGACCAGGATCGGCACCACCACCGGAAGCAGCGAGGGTACGATCATTTCCTTGATCGCCGACTTGGTGAGCATGCCCACGGCGCGGTCGTACTTGGGACGCGCCGTGCCGTCCATGATGCCGCTGATCTCGCGGAACTGGCGGCGTACCTCCTCGACCACGGCACCGGCGGCGCGTCCCACCGCTTCCATGGCCATGGCGCTGAACAGATACGGGATCAGCCCGCCGATGATCAGGCCGATGATGACCATGTGGTCGGACAGGTCGAAGGTGAACGTCTGGTGTGTGGCACCGGCCGCCGCGGCCTGCGCGCGGGCGGCCACGTCCAGGTTGTGCGTGTAGTCGGCGAACAGCACCAGCGCGGCCAGTGCCGCCGAGCCGATGGCATAGCCCTTGGTCACCGCCTTGGTGGTGTTGCCCACGGCGTCCAGCGGATCGGTGATGCCGCGCACCTCGGCCGGCAGGTCGGCCATTTCGGCGATGCCGCCGGCGTTGTCGGTGATCGGGCCGTAGGCGTCCAGGGCCACGATCATGCCGGTCATCGACAGCATCGCGGTGACCGCCACGGCGATGCCGTACAGGCCGCCGAAATGATAAGCGGCCCAGATCGAGGCACAGATCACCAGTACCGGCCAGGCCGTGGCTTTCATGGAAATGCCCAGCCCGGCGATGATGTTGGTGCCGTGGCCGGTGGTGGAGGCCTTGGCGATCTGCTGCACCGGCTTGTGGTCGGTGCCGGTGTAGTACTCGGTGATCCACACGATCAGGCCGGTCAGGACCAGGC
>CAZMKO010000149.1:0-3548 GCA_964566965.1 uncultured Rhodanobacteraceae bacterium | reverse complement strand
GCCGCGCCGACCGTGCCCGGAATCAGGATGAGGTTTTCCAGGCCGGCATAGCCCTGGCCGAGTGACCAGCGCACGAAGTCGTCCCAATGCTCGCCGGCGGCGACGGCGATGCGCGCGCCGTCGTCATCGGCATCCACCTCGACGCCGCGTGTGGCCATCACCAGCACGCTTTGCTCGCAGTCGCCGGCGAACAGCACATTGCTTCCTTCACCCAGCACCAGTGGCGCGGTTTCCAGTTGCGCCAGGACCTCCTCCAGCGCCGATGCATCTTGCAGGACCGCCAGTTGCCGTGCACGCGCTTCCACGCGCAGGGTGTTGTGCGCGGCCAAGCTGGCGTCCGCGGCAAGCGTGTACGGTTCGGTGATCGAGATGGGCATGGCGTGGTTCAGGCCGGTGAAGAGGAAAGTGGGCGTATCGCGTCGACGCAGTCGCCGACCAGCCGCGGGCCGCGGTAGATCAGGCCGGAATACAGTTGCACCAGTGTGGCACCGGCATCGATCTTGCCGGCGGCGCGCGCACCGTTGGTGATGCCGCCGACACCGATCAGTGGCACCCGTTTACCGAGGCGCTCGCGCATGCCGTGCAGGATGGCCGTGGCGGCATCGAACAGCACGCCGCCGGACAGACCGCCGGCCTCGTCGGCGTGCGCGGCGCCGGCGACCGCGTGCCGGTCGATGGTCGTGTTGGTGCAGATCACGCCGTCCACGGCGGCATCGATGAGAACGTCGGCAATGGCGTCGAGCTGGGCCGCATCCAGGTCCGGGGCGATCTTGAGCAGCATCGGTTTGCGCTGGCCGTGTTGGCCGGCGAGCTGCTCCTGGGCATCGCGCAGGGTGCCGATGAAGCGGCGCAGCGTATCGGCGTCCTGAAGGTCGCGCAGGCCCCTGGTGTTGGGCGAGGAAATGTTCACCGTGACATAGCCGGCCAGGGGATACACGCGGCGCAGGCAGGTGAGGTAGTCGTCCACAGCGCGGGCGTTGGGCGTGTCCTTGTTCTTGCCGATGTTGATGCCCAGCACACCGTTCCAGCGGGTGCGTTCGACGTTGCGCACCAGCGCGTCGACACCGTCGTTGTTGAACCCCATGCGATTGATGATGGCTTGGTGTTCGGGCAACCGGAACAGGCGCGGACGCGGGTTGCCGGGCTGCGGGCGCGGGGTGACCGTGCCGATCTCGATGAAGCCGAAACCCAGTGTCGCCAAGGCATCGATGCAGGTGCCATTCTTGTCCAGCCCGGCGGCCAGGCCGACCGGGTTGGGGAAGGTGATGCCGAAGGCGCGCACCGGCAATGGTGCCGGTGTCTTCGCGACCATACCGGCGAGGCCGACGCGTCGAGTCAGATCCAGGCCCCGCAGTGTCAGATGGTGCGCGCGCTCGGCATCCAGCTTGAACAGCAGGGGGCGCAGGGTGTCATACATGGAAGCGGCTCAGATCAGCCAGTTCAGCATCAGCAGGCTGCCGGCCAGGCCGGCAACCGCAAACAGGCCGATGCCACACAGCACCAGGAAAATGCGCAACAGCACCCCGAGGATGCGGTTGCCGATGCCGGGGGATTGTTCGGCGGTGTCCATACTCGTGAGGAAAGCGGAAACCGGCACATCATCGCATGAATGGGGATGATTTGCTGTTCAGCATGCTGGATCAAAGGGTGGGATATCGCGGCTGAAGCCGCTCCCACAGCAGTTGCATGCGATTTCGTGCAAGCCCTGCGGGGCGCCTCGAAAAACCTGGATTTTCATCAAGGCCACTGTAGATGCCGTGTCACCCGGCGACCGGCAATGCCGGAAAATGGTGTGTCCTGCGGCCAGGTTGATCGCGGCTTCCACCGCTCCTACAAATGACGAGAGTTTTTCGAAGTTCCCGGTGGGAGCGGTTTCAGCCGCGATATCGGGTCAGCCGGTGAGCGACTGGCCGCCATCCACGCACAGGGTTTGTCCGGTGATCCATCCGGCCAGCGGCGAGGCCAGGAACAGCGCGGCACGGGCCACCTCGTCGGCACGGCCGTAGCGTCCGAACGGAATCCGGGCGAGGGTATCGGCATAGAGCGTCGGGTTGTCGTGCTTGCGCTGGTCCCAGATGCCGCCGGGAAACTCGATGGAGCCCGGGGCGATGGCGTTGACGCGAATGCCGTGCGGGGCCACGCGCAGCGCCTGCGAGCCGGTGTAGTGGCTCAATGCGGCTTTCATCGCGGCGTAGGAAGGACCGCCTGCCCGCGGTGCCAGCGCGGAAATGGAGCTGGTGTGCAGGATGCTGGCGTGGTCCGACTGCTTCAGCCACGGCATGGCGGCGCGGGAGGCACGGATCGGTGCCATCAGGTCGACCCGGAAATTGGCTTCCCAGTCGTCATCGGCGTCGCGGAAGCCGTAGCCGCTGGCGTTGTTGATGAGCACGTCGATGCCGCCCAGCGCTTCGGCGACGGCCGGAATCCAGGCGGCGATGGCATCGGCATCGGCCAGGTCGCAGGTGCGGGTGTCGATGTCGTGGCCTTCGGCGGCCAGCTCCGAGCGTAGCGCGTCGAGCGCCGCATCATGGCGCGCGCACACCGAGACGGAGGCGCCGGCTCGGGCGAAAGCCGCGGCCATGGCACGTCCGATGCCCTTGCTGCCGCCGGCGACGACGACACGGTAATCGGAAAAATCGAAGGAAACGGCGGCGTTCATGGGTGGTATTTCCGTCATGTGGTGTTTTTCGCGGGGAGAAAAAAGGGCAACCGACAGTGCCGGTTGCCCTTCGCGTCATCCCTGACCGGGCGTGAAACTCCCGGTGCCGGGGGTTGCGACCCTCGTCCCTGATCCCTCGCCCCTTGTTCTCAGATATCGAACTTGATGCCCTGGGCCAGCGGCAGGTCGTCCGAATAGTTGATGGTATTGGTCTGACGGCGCATGTACGCCTTCCAGGCATCGGAGCCGGACTCGCGACCGCCGCCGGTGTCCTTCTCGCCACCGAACGCGCCACCGATCTCGGCGCCGGAGGTGCCGATGTTGACGTTGGCGATGCCGCAGTCCGAACCCAGTGCCGACAGGAACTTCTCGGTCACCTTGACATTTTGCGAGAAGATCGCGCTGGACAGGCCCTGGTCGACGCCGTTCTGCATCGCGATGGCCTCGTCGATGTCCTTGTAAGGCATCACGTACAGGATCGGCGCGAAGGTCTCGGTCTGTACCATCTCATGGTCGTTGGACAGACCGGTGACGATGGCCGGGGTGACGAAGTTGCCCGGACGGTCGACCTTTTCGCCGCCGGTCAGCACCTTGCCGCCGGCCGCCTTGATCTTGTCGATGGCGTCCAGGAACGTCTGCACGGCCTGCTCGCTGTTCAGCGGCCCCAGCAGGGTCTTGGGGTCGACCGCTTCGCCCATCTTGGTTTCGATCTGCTTGTAGGCGTCGACCAGCTTTTTGGTGACTTCCTCGGCGATCGATTCATGGATGATCAGGCGACGCGTGGACGTGCAACGCTGGCCGGCGGTACCCACCGAACCGAAGGCGATGCCGGGAATGGCCAGCTTCTGGTCGGCCGACTCGTCCATGATGATGGCGTTGTTGCCGCCCA
>CAZMKO010000148.1:0-3596 GCA_964566965.1 uncultured Rhodanobacteraceae bacterium | reverse complement strand
TGCGCGGCGGATGCCGCGGCGCAGCGGGCGCGGCCAGAGCCTCCACGTCGATCGGTTCGAGCAGATCGGGATCAATGTTGGGTAGATCGTTGAAATCGATACATGGGCCCACGCGTCATCCCTCCGAACAAGGCACATTGGGGGTGCCGCAGGCATCCACCTCACCGCCGCAACAGTCCTCGACCAGGAAAGCGACCAGTGCGCGGGTCTGCTCCAGACGGACGCGGTAGATGATCTGTCGGCTGTCACGACGCCCCACCACCAGTTCGGCACGCGCCAGGACCGCAAGATGCGATGACAGAGTATTGTGCGGCACGTCGAGGCGTCGTGCGATCTCGCCGGCCGGCAGGCCGTCCGGCTCGTGGCGCACCAGCAAACGGAACACCGCCAGCCGGGTCGGCTGCGACAGGGCGGAAAAAGAGGCGAGTGCCAACGTATCGTCCATATGTCGAGAATTATAGACATATTGCCATCGCGTTGCCACCCACGGCTGGAATCCGGGTCGAAATCAAAACGGGCCCCATGGTGCACGCACCATGAAGCCCGGTCGTTGGCGAGTCGCTGGCGATCAGCCTTGCAGCAGGCGGTTCATGCGCTTGACGAACCCGGCCGGGTCGGCCAGTGGCGCACCGGCGGTGATGTTGGCCTGATCCAGCAGCAGCTCGGCGATGTCGCGCGCGGTATCGGTATCGTTCGCACTTTCCACGCGTTGAACCAACGGGTGTTGCGGATTGATTTCCAGCGTGGGTTTGCTTTCCGGCACCGGCTGGCCCGCCTCGCGCAGCAGCGCGGCCAGGTGCGGCGCCATGTCGTGCTCGGCCAGCACCAGACACGACGGCGAATCGGTGAGGCGCGCGGACACTTTCACGTCCTCCACCCGGTCGCCCAGCAGTTCCTTGATCTTCTTGGTCAGCGGCTCGGCGGTCTTGCCGGCCTCTTCCTGCTGTTTCTTGTCGGCCTCGCTGAGCGGCAGCTCGCCTTTGGTGATGTTCTTCAGCGGTTTGCCCTGGTACTCGTTGAGATAGCCCAGCATCCATTCGTCGATGCGGTCGCTCATCAGCAGGACCTCGACATCCTTGGCCTTGAACGCCTCCAGCTGCGGGCTGCCGGCAGCGGCCTTGTGGCTGTCGGCGGTGACGTACCAGATGTCGGTCTGGTCGGCCTTCATGCGGCCGAGGTAATCGTCCAGCGACACGTTCTTGTCCGCGCCCTCACCCGCCGTGGAGGCGAAACGCAACAGCTTGGCGATGCGCTCGCGGTTGGCGGTGTCCTCGACGATGCCTTCCTTGAGGGTGTTGCCAAAGGCCTGGTAGAACGTGGCGAATTTTTCCGGCTCGTTCTTCGCCAGCTTCTCGATCAGATCCAGCACGCGCTTCACGCACGAGGCCTTGATGCGTTCCACTTGCCGATTCTGCTGCAGAATCTCGCGGCTGACGTTGAGCGGCAGGTCGTCGGCATCGACCACGCCGCGCACGAAGCGCAGGTAGTTCGGCAGCAGCTCCTCGGCGGCATCCATCACGAACACGCGCTTGATGTAGAGTTTGAGGCCCTTGCGCTCGTCGCGCGCGCCCATCATCAGGTCGAACGGCGGCTGCGACGGCAGGTACAGCAGCGTGGTGAAACTCTGGTTGCCCTCGACGCGGTTGTGCGCCCAGACCAGCGGATCGTTGAAATCGTGGCCCATGGACTTGTAGAACGCCTTGTAGTCGTCCTCCGTGATTTCGTTCTTGGGCTTGATCCACAGCGCCGAGGCGTCGTTGACCACCTCCCACTCGGTACCGGGCTTGCCGTCCTCTTCCTTGCGCATGCGGATCGGGAAGGCCACGTGGTCGGAATATTTGCCGATCAGCTGGCGCAGCTGCCAGCCCTTGAGGAACTCGTCCTCATCGGTCTTCAGGTGCAGAGTGACCGTGGTGCCGCGCGATGCGCGCTCGACGTTTTCCAGTGAATACTCGCCCTGGCCGTCGCTTTCCCATTTCACGCCTTCGGCCGCGTCGACACCGGCGCGACGGCTTTCCACCGTGACCCGGTCGGCCACCACGAAGGCCGAATAGAAGCCCACGCCGAATTGCCCGATCAGGCGCGCGTCGGCTTTGGCCTCGCCACTCATCGCCTCCAGGAAACGACGCGTGCCGGAGCTGGCGATGGTACCGATGTTGGCCACGATTTCCTCGCGGTTCATGCCGATGCCGTTGTCGGCGATGGTGATCGTGCGTGCCTCGGCGTCGTAGTCCACGTCGATGTGGAACTCGGGGTCGTCGCCCAGCAAATCCGGGTTCTCGATGGCTTCGAAACGCAGCTTGTCGCAGGCATCGGAGGCATTGGAGATCAATTCGCGCAGGAAAATTTCCTTGTGCGAATACAGCGAATGCGTGACCAGGCGCAGGACCTGGGCCACTTCGGCTTCGAACGGGCGGGTTTCGGTGGCGGGCGTGTCGCTCATCGGTGATGGCTCCGGAAACGAAAGAATGTCAGGCCAACTTTTTTCGGGGCGGGCCGCGGGCATTTCAAGTGGGCCACGCGCCGCATCGCGTATCATGTGGCGCGCACCTCCACGGAACCTTGCCCAGCCTTGCGCGGACGTTTCGCCCCCTCGCCGACCGGCGACCTGCACGCCGGCTCACTGCTCGCCGCGCTGGCCAGCTGGCTGCACGCGCGCCAGGCCGGCGGTCAATGGCTGCTGCGGGTGGAGGACCTGGATCCGCCCCGGGAGGTACCGGGATCGGCCCGCGCCATCATCGCGGAGCTGGGCCGCCTGGGGCTGCACCCGGACGAGCCGGTGTGGTACCAGTCACGGCGCCACGTCGCCTATCGCGAGGCGCTTAACACGTTGCGCGAACGGGGCCTCGCCTTTCCCTGCTGGTGCAGCCGCCGCGATCTGGAACCGGCCGGCGGCATGCACCGCGACAGCCGCTGCGTCGCCCCACCCGACCCGCATCGCGAACCGGCCTGGCGTCTGCGTGTGCCCGACCGGACCATCACCTTCGAGGACACGCTGCAGGGCACGTGGTGTCAGAACCTGCACCAGGCGGTGGGCGATTTTGTGCTGTATCGCGCCGACGGCGTGTGGGCCTACCAGCTGGCCTGTGTGGTCGACGATGCGGCCCAGGGCATCACCGACGTGGTCCGCGGCATCGACCTGCTCGACTCCACCCCGCGCCAGATCCACCTGCAACACCTGCTCGGCCTGCCCACGCCGCGCTACCTGCACCTGCCCCTGGTCACCGACACGAACGGCCGCAAGCTCTCCAAATCGGACGCCGACCGGCCGCTGGCCACCCGCGAGCCGGCGCTCCTGCTGCGCGCCGCCCTGGGCCGCCTCGGTCTGGAACGACGGGCGCTGGACGCCACGCCACCCGAACGGCTGCTGGCCCACGCCCTGGCGCATTTCGACATCCGACACCTGCCACGCGAATCGCTGCCGGCTTTCTGACCGGCGGGCGGCCTTGCCGCCATCGCGGCCATGGGCCGCTCCCACAAGGGTTTCATGAAATTCCATGAAAGCCTTGTGGGAGCGGCCCATGGCCGCGATGGCCTTTGCCCCCCCTCAAGCCCTCACGCCGCGAGTTGGTTAGAATGGCCGCCTTGCACGAAGG
>CAZMKO010000147.1:0-3671 GCA_964566965.1 uncultured Rhodanobacteraceae bacterium | reverse complement strand
GCCGCGCCCACATCACCGTCAACAAGAACACCGTGCCCAACGACCCGCAGTCGCCTTTTGTCACCTCGGGTTTGCGCATCGGCACCCCGGCCGCGACCACCCGCGGCTATCGGGAGATCGACTGCGAGGAGCTGGCCGGCTGGATCGCCGACGTGCTGGATGCGCCCGACGACGAGGCGGTTGCTGCCCGCGTGCGTGAACGGGTGCAGGCGCAGTGCGCCAAATTTCCTGTCTACGGCTAGGCGCTCGGGCCGCGGCCGCTTGCGCTTCCGTGGCCCGGTTCCCGGAAGCCGGAATCGTATTTCCCATCATCTCGCGGTTGCAGTGCGGCGTGGTGGGAAATACGTGCCGGGCGCAGCCCTCATCCGGCGGGAAGCCGCTTCATTGGCTTGCTCCTGCGGTCGGGGCGCCGGTCGGGGCGTGACGTGATGATCAGCCGTCCGTCCAGGGTTGCATGCGTGCCAGCTGCTCCGGGTTCTGCTTGCGGATCACGCAAAACGGATTTCCGGATGGATCCTGCATGACCCACCAGGTTTTCACCTTGTATTTGCGCTTGGCACCGGCGGCCTGCATGCGCGCCGCCTCTTTCACGACCGAGTCGGTCTCGAAATCCAGGTGCACGCCGGGGTCGCTGTCCACCTTTTGCAACAGAACGTCGGGGTCTCCCGGCCGGGTCTTGAGTGTGACGTAGCGCTGATTGGCGCTCGGCTTGCGCGGCATGGGCGCGCCGAAGGCCTGCGCCCAGAAGGCGATGCACTCGTCGAAATGCTCGGCAAGGCAATCGATGACGAGATTGGAAAGTCGGCTGCGGTGCATGGCAAATCCTCCGGTATCCCGGGTTCAAGGGGACGGGGCCAGGCGAGTTTCATGCGCCCGACAACGATCTGGTGGGTACTGAAATCCGGGCGCGTGGACGTTGCACCAGAGTGTCCTTGCCCTACTTCGATAACCTGTGAAATTTTAGTTGATGGTTACGTTAGCCTTGCATGGAGTAACCTGTCAAATGCAATTCAGCGGTTATACTTCAGTATTCTGTCGCCTTCCGGGCGTGTGGAATCGTTGCCCACACTACACTGATGTCATGACAACGCGCGCAATTGAAACCGCATGGCTGGATGATATCGAAATCGTGGGGGGGCACCTCGCGCTGGATTTCGTGAATACGGTGCACTCCCGGACCGAGGCGGTGACACGCGACTACCTGGATACGCCGGAACACCTGTTCGGCTGGTGCGTGCATCAAGAGATCGTGGGGATGGCGCAAGCCGGCACACTGGCCCGATTGTCCGCGTCGAAGCGCGACCAGCTGCTGGGCCGTGCGCGTTGCCTGCGCGCCACCTTGCATGCGTTGTTTGACGGCTATCTGCATGGCCGTCCCGATCCGCAGGCGCTGGACGCGTTCAATCACGATCTGGAAGGGATGTCGTGCTGGCGCAGGCTGGACATCGAAGATGACAGGTTTGCCTGGTACTTTCGCGTGGCTCCCGCGCATCCGGAAAGTCTTTTTGCACCGATCGTCTTCGCCGCCGCCGAATTGTTGCGGTCGACGGATCTGGCACGTCTAAAGGCTTGCCCGCCGCCGCAAGGGTGCGGCTGGTTGTTTCTGGACCGCTCGCGCAACGGCAGTCGCACCTGGTGCAACATGAAAACCTGTGGCAACCTCGCCAAACAGCGACGTCACCGGGCACGCCGGTTGCGGGAGACATGATGCGTGGCGTGTGGTTGATGCCGAAGCCATCATAGGCATTCGCGAGCCTGACGCAATACACTGTTGCGATGCACTGCCCCTTCTGCCAGCACGAAGACACCCGCGTGATCGATTCGCGCCTCACCGACGACGGTGCCACCGTGCGCCGGCGTCGCGAGTGTCCGGAGTGTGGCGAGCGCTTCAACACCTTCGAGACGGCCGAACTGAAGTTGCCGACCATCATCAAGAGTGGCGAGCGGCGGCAGATGTTCGACGAGCACAAGCTGCGGGTGAGCTTCGAGCGTGCATTGCAGAAGCGACCGGTGACGGGCGATGCCGTGGATGCGGCCGTGCGCGCGGTGGTCGACGACCTGCGTCGCAGCAGCGAGCGTGAAGTGCCGTCGCGCCAGGTCGGCGAACTGGTGATGCGCGAACTGAAAAAACTCGATCAGGTTGCCTACGTGCGTTTCGCCTCCGTCTACCGCCGCTTCGAGGACGTGCAGGCCTTCCGCGAGGAAATCGAAAAGCTGGAACGCGATCTGCCCGGCATCTCCGACAAGCAGTTGTCGTTGTTGGGCAAGGACGGGAAATAGCGCCGTCGGGCCGCCGCGATCGATCCTCCACGCAAACCGCAAGGTCCGACCTGGCGACGGTAGGAGCGGTGGAAGCCGCGATCGATCTTGCCGCAAGACACACGTGCCCCGCATTACCGGTCGCGCCTTCCAGCGTTCCCACGGGCGACACGGAAAACCGGGCTTTTTTGTGCGAGCGGCTTCAGCCGCGATCCATCCTTCCCGGCATTGTCGGCGTTCCGCCGCACCGATCGATCCGTTACCCTTGCCGCCATGGAGCACATGTCGCGGGACCGCCGCCATATGACCCGTGCCCTGCAACTGGCGCGGCGCGGCCTTTTCACCACCCAACCCAATCCCCGCGTGGGCTGCGTCATCGTGCGCGACGGGGATGTCGTGGGTGAGGGCTGGCACGAGCAGGCCGGTGAGCCGCATGCCGAGGTGTTCGCCCTGCGTGCGGCGGGCGAAAAGGCGCGTGGCGCCACCGCGTATGTGACGCTGGAGCCGTGTTCGCACCACGGCCGCACGCCGCCGTGTGCCGATGCCTTGGTCGAAGCCGGCGTGGCGCGTGTAGTCATTGCCTCGATCGACACCAATCCCGAGGCGGCGGGCGGTGTGGAGCGGTTGCGTGCCGCCGGTATCCGGGTCGAAACCGGCTTGATGGAAGAGCCGGCGCGCGAGCTCAACATCGGTTTCTTCAGCCGCCTCGAACGCGGCCGGCCGTGGGTGCGACTGAAATTGGCGATGAGCCTTGACGGCCGCACGGCTCTGGCCGGCGGCGAGTCCAAATGGATCACCGGCGAGGCCGCACGTGAGGACGTGCAGCTGTGGCGTGCCCGCAGTTCGGCCATCCTTACCGGTTCGGGCACCGCGCTGAGCGACGACCCGCGACTCACTGTGCGCCTGGACGTGCCGTTTGCTCCGCCGCTGCGGGTGGTGCTGGACCGGCACCTGCGCACGCCGGCCGGCAGTCATCTGCTGGACGGCACGGCGCCCACCGTCCTGCTCCACGCCGCCTCCGCGCGGCCGGCCCACTGGCATGCGGCCGCGACGTGTCATGCCGTGCACGAGGCCGGCGCGGGGCTGGATCTTGCCGCCGTGCTGGCGTGGCTGGCCGACCGGGAGATCAACGAACTCCATGTCGAGGCCGGTGCCAGGCTGTCCGGCGCGCTGGTCCAGGCCGGACTGGTCGACGAACTGCTGGTCTACGTGGCGCCGGTGTTGCTGGGCAGCGACGCCAGACCGCTGCTGGACCTGCCATCCCCCGTGGCCATGGTCGACCGCCGGTCATGGCGGCTGCTGGACGAAACCCGACTGGGGGACGACGTGCGGATGCGCTGCCGCCCCGCAAAAAATCCCGGACCCACGCGGTAACCTGCCCGAGCCCCGAGCCCCGAGCCCCGAGCCCCGAG
>CAZMKO010000146.1:0-3701 GCA_964566965.1 uncultured Rhodanobacteraceae bacterium | reverse complement strand
CGCGTTGCCGGTCGCGCCTTCCAGCGCTCCTACCATGGCCTTGATGAAAATCCAGGTTTTTCGAGGTTCCCTGTGGGAGCGGCCCATGGCCGCGATGGTCCGAGCCTTGCCTCATCCCTTCAACCCGGAAGGGCGGACCGGCCGCTCAGTTCACGGCGTAGAACGCGTGGTCGCCAATGGTGCGCAGGACGCCGGTGGCGGTCCATTTGTTGGCCACCGACACGGTGGCGAAATGGTCGGCGCGCGGCACGACCAGGGTGCGCTTGTCTTTGGGCAGTTTCCAGATGGCCAGCGATTCGCCGGCGATCTTCCAGGCCTTGGACCAGGCCTTCATGTCGTCGAGCTGATAGGTCTTGGGCGTGGTGGCGGTGGCGAACTGGTGCGGTGCCGTGACCACGTCGCACACGCTGGCGCCCCAGCGGCCTTCCTCGCGGCGTCGCAACGCGACTTCGGCGACCGCGAACTGGCCGATGGTGGGTTGGCTGCGGGCCTCCAGGTAGATCGTGGTGGCCAGACAGGTTTGCGATGCCATAGGCTGGGGAAGTACGGAAGCCATCCAAAGCAACAAGGCAAGTTTCATACAGTCTGCTCTCTTGGGCACCGGATGGCTTCCTGCCATCGACGCGTTGACGAAATCCGGCGATCGAGCCATGCCGGCATGCCCATCCGTCCGCGCGCGGTTCCATCTGGCGGTGCCTTGCCTGCGTGGACGGATGTCATGGTGCAAGGTCTGCCCCCGGCCGCTTCGCAGTCGGCCTTGATGCGGGATGACAGACGACATTCGGTGGAGACACGAAGCGGCGTACCCATGGCACGCCGTCCTCACGGAGCCGGCGATTCCACGGCCCCGTCGTGTTTTCTGGACGCTCCGGATGAGGGGAGCGTTGCAAATGTTGCGCGAACGTTAACGGGTGATGAGCGGCGGTGCAAGTGGGCCGGCCCTCGCGTTCAGTCAGGGTTTCGTCGCGCGTGATGCCCCGGTGTTGTCCTGATTTTGTCGTAAGTTATTAATGGTACTTACAAAAACCGTCATTCCGTCGGCTTCGATCGCGGTTTTGTCGTGCGGCAGCGTGTCGCGCACGACAGCCAGCGCCTCGTGGTTGCCGGCGTCGTCGGACACGCTGTCGAGCACGGTGGCCACCGTTTGTTGCGCCAAGGTGAGGGTGGTGCCGGGCGTGACACCCGCGCTGGCCCGCAGGTGGCGCAGGTGCTGTTTGCCGCCACCGCCGCGATAGTGCATGCGTGCCACGATTTCCTGACCCGGGAAACAGCCCTTGTCGAGGCTGATGCCGCCCAGGTTTTGCAGATCCAGCGCGGGTGCCAGGATGCGGTCCAGCGCCGCGTCGGGAAGCCACGGATGGCCACGCCCGATCGCTGCATGACGCCATGATTGTCCGGCGATGTCGGCGTCGGGCGTGCCGCCGAGACGCACGGTGTATGTGCCCATGCCGAAACAGGGGCCGGTGCCGTCGTCATGGATGGCATGCAGGGGTTGCGCGGGCGCGTCGTCCAGCGTGCGCACGGGGTGTGTCGTGAGCGTCACGCGGCGGCGCATGGTGTAGGGCTGCAGCGCACGCGCCAGGTCGTCTGCGCGGCCGCCACGCAGCAGCAGCAGGAAGTGGTCCGGGGCCGGGCGCGCCACATTCAACAGGGCGCGCACGCGGCCGCGCGGATCCAGCCAGGCGCTCCATTGCCAGTGGCCGACCCGCAGGCTCTGGATGTCGCTGCTCAATTGCGCGTGCGCGAAGGCGGCCGCGTCCGGGCCTTCGATGGACAAGGTGTGGGCAAGCAGGGCGGGCATGGGGGAGGTCACTGATAGGGTTTTCCGAAGGCGTACAATGGGCGGACGACAGCCGTGTCAAGATTGTGTTGTCTGGTATCAAGTATTAACCTTTCCGGCGCTTTCAAGCTCATGTCCGAAACAAATCCTCAACCTGCCGAACCGTCCCGTCCCGCACCCGCCCGTGGCCCCGCGGCACCCGCCGCCCCCGGGAAGAAGGATGACGACAAGTCGCGTCCGCGGCTGGACCCCACCCGCTACGGCGACTGGGAAAAGAACGGTCGTTGCATCGATTTTTGAGGCGGCGACGGACCGAGCGTTCCAAACAGCGATTCCAACTGAAGGATAGCCACGATGGCTGAGACCGTGCGACCTTTATCCCCCCACCTCGGCGTGTACCGCTGGCAGGTGCAGATGGTGACCTCCATCCTGCATCGCGCCACCGGCATCGCGCTTTCCGTCGGCCTGCTGGTCGTGGCCTGGGGCCTGCTGGCCCTGGCCAATGGCGAGGACGCCTGGGCGCATTTCACCGATTGCGCCGGCAGCGTGCCCGGCATCATCCTGCTGGTGGGATGGAGCTGGTCGCTGTTCTATCACCTGTGCAACGGCATCCGCCACTTGCTGCAGGACGCCGGGCTCGGCTACGAGATCCGCAGCCGCGGCAAGCACAACGTCAACCAGGGCACGTTCGTGCGCTCGAGCTGGCTGTCCATCATCGTCAGCCTGGTACTGACGGTGATTGCCTGGGCGCTGGTCTGGCAGGGGGTGTCGGCATGAGTTATCCCGGTTTCAAGGTTCCCCAGACGCGCGATCCGCTGAAGTACGCGCGCAATCACGGCTCGGCCAAGTACGGCGTGGGCCACTGGTGGGTCCAGCGTGTCACGGCCGCCGCGCTGATCGTGCTGGGCCTGTGGTTCGTGTGCACGTTGCTGGGCCTGCTCGGCAGCGACTACGCCGCCGCGCGTGAAATGCTGGCGCGGCCGTGGAACGCCGTATTGATGATCGCCTTCACCTCCACGGCCTTCTGGCATGCCCAACTGGGCCTGCAGGTGGTCATCGAGGACTACGTCCACGTCCGCTGGAAGGAAGTGGTCCTGATGGTGGTGATCAAGTTGCTTGCCGTGCTGTTCGCGCTTGCCTGCGCGCTGGCGGTCCTGCGTGTCGCGTTGGGGGGCTGAAGGAAAACTGATGGAAAGCTACAAGGTTCAACAGCACAAATACGACGTCGTGGTGGTGGGTGCCGGCGGTGCCGGCCTGCGTGCCACCTTCGGTCTGGCCGAGAAGGGCCTCAAGGCCGCCTGCGTGACCAAGGTGTTCCCGACCCGCTCGCACACGGTGGCGGCGCAGGGCGGCATCGCCGCCGCGCTGGCCAACATGGGCGAGGACGACTGGCGCTTCCACTTCTACGACACCGTCAAGGGCGGTGACTGGCTGGGCGACCAGGACGCCATCGAATACATGTGCAAGAACGCGCCGGCCTCGGTGATCGAGCTGGAGCACTACGGCGTGCCGTTCTCGCGCACCGACGACGGGCACATCTACCAGCGTCCGTTCGGCGGCATGACCACGCATTACGGCAAGGGCACCGCGCAGCGTACCTGCGCCGCCGCCGACCGTACCGGCCACGCCATCCTGCACACGCTGTACCAGCAGGCGCTGGCACACGACGCCACGTTCTTCGTGGAGTACTTCGCCACCGACCTGATCTTCGACGACGAGGGCAAGTGCTGCGGCGTGCTGGCGCTGGACCTCAACGAGGGCACCCTGCACGTGTTCCGCGGCAAGGCCGTGGTGCTGGCCACCGGCGGTTACGGCCGCGCCTATTTCTCGTGCACCTCCGCGCACACCTGCACCGGTGACGGCGGCGGCATGGTGCTGCGCGCCGGCCTGGCGCTGCAGGATCTGGAGTTCGTGCAGTTCC
>CAZMKO010000145.1:0-3742 GCA_964566965.1 uncultured Rhodanobacteraceae bacterium | reverse complement strand
CGCATCCGCGAGCACGGTGCCGAATTGTGGTCATGGCTGGAAGGCGGCGCGCACCTGTACGTGTGCGGCGACGCCGACCGCATGGCGCCGGACGTGGGCTCGGCGCTGGTGGACGTGGCCGTCGAGCATGGCCGCAAGTCGCGCGACGAGGCCGAGGCCTGGTTGAAGGCGTTGATGGCCGAGGGACGCTACGCGCGCGACGTGTATTGAGCCGCAATTCGCATCTCCCGGCGTAAAACATCCGGGTTTCCGGTAGGAGCCTGCCCTGCAGGCGATGGCTCGAACCCGGCGCAACATCGGGCAATCGCCTGCAGGGCAGGCTCCTACACACACATACAGGTTTCAGGTCAGTACCAGCATGAGCAAACCGCTTACCACACTCGAACATATCAAGGCCGACAGCCGCTTCCTGCGCGGCAGCATCGACGAAGGCCTGGCCGACCCCACCACCGGCGCCATCAGCGAAGCCGATACCAAGCTGCTGAAGTTCCACGGCAGCTACATGCAGGACGACCGCGACATCCGCGACGAGCGCCGCCGGCAGAAACTGGAGCCCGATTACCGCTTCATGGTGCGCGTGCGCCTGCCCGGTGGCGTGCTGTCCACACGGCAGTGGCTGGATCTGGACGCATTGGCCAACAAATACGCCAGCAGTGGTCTGCGCATCACCACGCGCCAGACGTTCCAGTTCCACGGCATCCGCAAGGAAAACCTGCGCGACGTGATCGGCGGTATCAACGCCACCGGCCTGTCCACGCTGGCCGCCTGCGGCGACGACGTGCGCAACGTGATCTGCTCGGTAAACCCCGCGCTGTCCTCGGCCCATGCCGAGGTCTACGCCTGGGCGCTCAGGATCATGGAGCACGTCCGGCCACACACCACGGCCTACAAGGAACTGTGGATCGACCGGCGCGAGCGCAGCAGCGACGGCAGCCAGGATGAAGAACCGCTGCTGGGTCCGGCCTATCTGCCACGCAAATTCAAGTTCGGCATTGCCATCCCGCCATACAACGATATCGACGTGTTCGCCCAGGACTTTGGCCTGATCGCCATTGCCGACGAGGCCGGCGAACTGCTCGGCTTCAACCTGGCCCCCGGCGGCAGCATGGGCGCCACGGCCGGCAACCCGGCCACCTACCCGCGCCTGGGCGACCTGATCGGCTACGTGCCGAAAGAACATGTCCTGGACACCTGCTGGCACGCCGTTGCCGTGCAACGCGACTTCGGCGACCGCACCGACCGGCTGCATGCGCGCCTGAAGTACACCATCGACGACCGCGGTTTGCGCTGGTTCCGCGACGAACTGCAGTCACGCCTGGCGTTTCCCGTCGAACCGCCGCGCCCCTACCACTTCGAGCACAACGGTGACCGCTTCGGCTGGCTGCGCGGCGACGACGACCGTTGGCACCTGACCCTGCAGATCCCCAGCGGCCGCCTGCGCGACGACAACGGGCGCACGCGCCAGACCGGCATGCGCGAGATCGCCCGCGTGCACAAGGGCGAGATCCGCATGACCTGCGACCAGAACGTGATCATCGCCAACGTCGAGGCCGCCGAACGCGAGCATATCGACGAACTGGTCGAACGCCACGGCCTGGACGATTACCGCACCGCCAGCGGCATCCGCCAGCATGCCATTGCCTGCGTGGCGCTGCCCACATGCGGCCTGGCCATGGCCGAAAGCGAACGCTATCTGCCCACCATCCTGGAAAAAATGGAAGCCCTGCTGGATCGGCACGGCCTGCGTGACGAACCCATCCATTTCCGCATGTCCGGCTGCCCCAACGGTTGCTCGCGCCCGTACATCGGCGAGATTGCCCTGGTCGGCCGCGCCGTGGGCCGCTACGACCTGCGCCTGGGCGCCGACCATCGCGGCGAGCGTCTGAACGGCCTGTACCGCGAAAACATTGGCGAAGAGGCCATTCTCGAGACACTGGACACATTGTTCGCCCGCTTCGCCGCCGAGCGCGGGCCGGACGAGCATTTCGGGGATTTCGTCACCCGACTCGGCCTGATCGAGCCACCCAGGCGCCGCCCCGCACTGGAGTACGCCTCATGACCCAAGCAGTCCCCCTGCAAGCCGCCATGACCGAGGCCCCGTTCGACCCGGACACCCACCTGACCCCACTGGACGCTGGCGCCCGAGTCCGGTGGGCGCTGCAGAACCTGCCGGGACCGGCCGTCCTGTCCTCCAGCTTCGGTGCCCAGGCAGCCGTCATGCTGCATCTGGTGACGCGTCACCAGCCGGGCATCCCGGTGGTGGTGATCGACACCGGCTATCTGTTTCCGGAAACCTACCGTTTCATCGAACAATTGCGCGAACGCCTCAGCCTGCATCTGCACGTGGCCCGGCCCACACACAGTCCGGCTTGGCTGGAAGCCGTGCACGGAAAGTTGTGGGAACAGGGCGCAAGGGGGCTGGAGCAATACAACCGCCTCCACAAAGTGGCGCCCATGCAACGCGCCCTCGAGGAACTGGGTGCCGGCACCTGGTTCGCCGGTCTGCGCCGCGACCAGTCGGCCGGCCGTGCGGACACCCCGTTCGCCACGCGCCGCAACGGGCGCTGGAAAATCCACCCCATCGCCGACTGGACCGACCGCGACGTCGGCCACTACCTGAAACAGCACGACCTGCCGTGGCATCCGCTGTGGGAACAAGGTTACGTCTCCATCGGCGATACCCACACCACGCGTCGCTGGCACCCCGGCATGCGCGAGGAAGACACGCGGTTTTTCGGCATCAAGCGTGAATGCGGATTGCATCTGGAGGTTTGAAGGGACATCGGAAAGATGGGCCGGGGCAAGTACCATCGCGGCCATGGGCCGCTCCCACAGGGCTTGCCTGCTGTTTCATGAAACCTTTGTGGGCAACCTCGGAAAAACCCGGTATCAGGAATTTCCGAGTATCGACGGGTGTATCGGCAAGACTTGATCGCGGCCATGGGCCGCTCCCACAAAAAAGCACGGTTTTTCGAGGTTCCCCGCAAGGAGCCTGGAATCCTTTGTGGGAGCGGCCCATGGCCGCGATGGCCTGAGACACCGGACGCCGTCCCGGCCGGCCGGAAACGACTCGGCCACCGAAAACGGTGGCCGAGTCCGTTGCGACGAAAGCGCGATGCGCTAGACAGTCAGGGTTTCGGGAAACTCCGACTTCAGGTCATGCCAACCCGGCGGCGCGGGCCACTCGGGGTCGGCATCGCCGTTGAGGGCCGCCTGCAGGTCGCGGCGGTCCAGATGCGGCGCGAATTGCTCGACCAGATCCAGCGTGTAGCTGCGCAGCACGCGGTCGCGGCGCAACACCAGCCAGGTGGTGCAATTCGGCAGCAGGTGGCTGGCATCAAGTACCTTGAGGTCGCGGTTGTCGTCGCCGCGCATGGCCATTTCGGCCAGGATGCCCACGCCAAGGCCGGCGCGCACGTAGGTCTTGATGAGATCGGCATCGCTGGACGTGCAGGCGAAGCGCGGCTGCAGGCCGGCATTGAGAAACGCCTGGCGCAGTGACGACTCGGGGCGCAGCGACGAGTCATAGCTGACCAGCGGCTGTCCTGCCAGATCGCCCAGGCGCAGGCGCCGGTTCAACGTCGCCAACGGGTGCTTGCGCGGCACCACGACGGTCCGCCGCCAGTGATACAGCGGCACGGCCAGTCCGCCCAGTGGCACGCGGCCACTGCTGCTGATGATGGCCAAGTCGGCCTGGCCGTTGGCGAACAGGCTCTGGACCTGGGCATCACCGTGCGGACGC
>CAZMKO010000144.1:0-3776 GCA_964566965.1 uncultured Rhodanobacteraceae bacterium | reverse complement strand
CGGGCGGCGCAAACCAGTTGTTTACCATACAACGCAACATCCGGATTGCCATCCCCTCCGGGCACTACCATGCCTGTGTCACATCGCCACACGGACGCGCGACCGACCCCTTCATCCTACAGTGTACGACACTTCATGAGCCGTCTCGCCCATTCGCTAGCCTTCATCGCCCGTTTTGCCCTCGTCGGCCTGGCGGCGGCCTTCGTGATCGGCCTGCTGTGGCCCGGTACCCGTGACGTGCTGCGCACGCGGCTGGGGTTGGCGCCGGCGCACGATACCAGCACCACGGCGCCCGCCGCCGCCGCGACGGGGCCGGGGTCGTATGCCGGAGCGGTCGATCGCGCCGCGCCGTCGGTGGTGAACATCTACGCCAACAAGCTGGTCACCGAACAACCGCGACTGCCCGAGCCGTTGCGGCAGCTGTTCGGCAACGTGCCGACCGGCCCCGCCTACACGCGTCGCGAGCAAAGCCTGGGATCGGGCGTGATCGTCAGCACCGACGGCTATGTACTCACCAACAACCACGTCATCACCAACGCCCAGAACATCCAGGTACTGCTGTATGACGGCCGTGTTGCACAAGCGCATGTGGTCGGCGCCGACCCCACCACCGATCTCGCCGTGCTCAAGGTCGATGCCGGGCATCTGCCGGCGATGCACATGGCCGCGGGCCATGCGCGTGTCGGCGACGTGGTGCTGGCCATCGGCAATCCGCTGGGTATTGGCCAGACGGTGACCATGGGCATCGTCAGCGCCATCGGTCGGCAACTGAGCTCGGACAACCCGGAAAGCTTCATCCAGACCGACGCGGCCATCAACTTCGGCAATTCCGGGGGCGCGCTGGTGGATGCCGAGGGCCGCCTGGTCGGCATCAATACCGCCCTGCTCGGACACGGCGCCGAGGGCATCAGCTTCGCCATCCCGATCGCCACCGCGCGTCACGTGATGCAGCAGATCATCGACACCGGCAAGGTCACGCGCAGCTGGCTGGGACTGGCCTACACCCACGTTCCGGTGCAGGCCGGCAGCGGCCTGCCTGCCGCCGCGCGCGGCGTACTCGTCACCGGCGTATACCCCGGCGGGCCCGGCGACCGGGCCGGCATCCAACGTGGCGACGTGCTGTTGCAGCTGGGAACGCACGACATCGTCGATCCGGTGCACCTGTACCGTCGCGTCTCGCCCCTGAAGCCGGGCACCCGGACCACCGTGGCCGGTGTACGTGCCGGGCGTCCCTTCAAGGCGGATGTGACACTGGCGCGACGGCCGGACCCGGACAACAGTGCAGGTGGCACCGCCCGGCGCCAGTAACCGCCACCGCGCGACAGTCCACCACGGGGCGCCACGCCAACCGTTACGCGCCATCGCGTACAATGCCGGTTTGCCCCGCCCACACCTCCGCCATGCGAATCTACATGCAAACCCAACCGGCGCCCGGCGAGACACCACGCTACCTGCAGCTGGTTCTCGAGCAGGATCTGCTTGGCGCCTGGACGCTGTATCGCGAAAGCGGCACGCAGGGCGGGCGCGCCACCCTGAAGAAGCAGGTGTTTCTCGACCGTGACAGCGCCCTGGCCGCCTTCGAGCAGGCCCGCGACCGGCAACTCGGCCGCGGCTACAAGGTCATGATCACCGAAGGCATGGAGTCCCGCTATGGCCGCTGAACCTGTCAACGACCGTTTGCTGCGCGCCCTGCGCCGCGAGCCGGTGGACACCACCCCGGTCTGGATCATGCGCCAGGCCGGGCGCTACCTGCCCGAGTACCGGGCCACGCGTGAGCGCGCCGGCAGTTTCATGCAGCTGGCGCAGAACCCGGAACTGGCCTGCGAGGTCACGCTGCAGCCGCTGCGCCGGTTCGACCTGGACGCGGCAATCCTGTTTTCGGACATCCTCACCATTCCCGACGCGATGGGCCTGGGTCTGCATTTCGTGACCGGCGAAGGCCCCGCCTTCGAGCACCCGCTGCGCGACGCGGCAGCCATCCGCAACCTGGCGGTGCCGGACATCGAGACCGACCTGCGCTATGTCACCGACGCCGTGCGCCTGATCCGCCGCGAACTGGACGGACGCGTGCCGCTGATCGGCTTTTCCGGCAGCCCGTGGACGCTGGCCTGCTACATGGTCGAAGGTCGCGGCTCGCGCGACTTCGCCACGCTCAAGGCCATGTGCTGGGACCGCCCCGAGCTGGCCCACCACCTGCTCGACGTGCTGGCGCGCAGCGTCATCGCCTACCTGACCGCGCAGGCCGCCGCCGGCGCCCAGGTCCTGATGATTTTCGACACCTGGGGCGGGCTGCTGTCTCCCTCCATGTTCCATGAGTTCTCGCTGCGCTACCTGGGACGCATCACCGCCGCGCTGGCCGCCGACGCACGCACCCGCGAACTGCCCGTGGTGCTGTTCTCCAAGGGCGCCGGGCAACATCTCGAAGCCATGGCCGACACCGGCTGCGCCGCCCTCGGGCTGGACTGGACCTGCGACATCGCCGCTGCACGCGAACGCGTCGGCACACGCGTCGCGCTGCAGGGCAACCTCGACCCGAGCGTGCTGCATGCCGACACCGCCACCGTGGTCCACGCCGCCGAGGAAGTGCTCACCGCTTTCGGTTCGCATCCCGGACATGTCTTCAATCTGGGCCACGGCATCACCCCGGGTGTCGATCCGGACAAGGTGAAAGCGCTGGTCGATGCCGTGCACGACGCCGGGCGCCGCATCCGTCGCGACACCTGACCGCGGGCGACCGGGCTTCCCGGCAAACCGGAGGCATGCCATGACAACCAGACAACACTGGGAAACCATTTATACCGACAAGCGCGCCGACGCGGTCAGTTGGTACCAATCGCGCGCCGACCCGTCGCTGGCCCTGATCCGCGCCAGTGGCGCCGACACCGGTGCCGCCATCATCGACGTCGGCGGCGGTGCCTCGATCCTGATGGACGACCTTCTCGATGCCGGGTACCGGTCCCTCACGTCCCTGGACGTCTCGACCGCGGCACAGTTGCAGTCGCGCCGGCGACTCGGCGCGCGCGCCGATGCCGTGCACTGGATCGAAGGCAACATTCTCAGCACCGACCTGCCCGCGGCGGCATTCGATCTGTGGCACGACCGTGCCGTGTTCCATTTCCTGACCGACGCCGCGGACCGGCGCAGCTATCGCGAACAATTGCTGCACGCCCTGAAACCGGGTGGCCACCTGATCATCGCGACATTTGCCGAAGACGGGCCGGCCCGCTGCAGCGGCCTGCCGGTGCGGCGTTACACGGCCACCGGACTGGAGGCCGAATTCGCGCCGTATTTTGTATTGGAGGAAGTTCGGCACGAGAACCATGACACGCCGTTCGGCACCGAGCAGCGATTCGTGTTTTGCCGGTTCCAGCGCCGCGCCGACGGGCCGGCACCGCATTAGACCGGACCATCGCGGCCATGGGCCGCTCCCACAGAAAGCCTCGAATAACCATGCTTTTTGTGGGAGCGGCCCATGGCCGCGATACCTTACCCGCCTTGGCGCTCCCCATGACGCGCCAACACCTCGGCCACCACCATGGTTACGCGCTTCCCGGTCGGGATGTGCAGGAACTCGTTGGGGCCGTGCGCGTTGGAATGCGGTCCCAGCACGCCGGTGATCAGGAACTGGGCCTCGGGGAATTTCTCGCCCAGCATGCCCATGAACGGAATCGAGCCGCCCTCGCCCATGTAGGCACACGGCTTGCCATAGTAATTTTCGGAAGCCTGCGACACGGCGTCGGCCAGCCACTGCGACAGCGGCGGCGCGTTCCAGCCGC
>CAZMKO010000143.1:0-3824 GCA_964566965.1 uncultured Rhodanobacteraceae bacterium | reverse complement strand
CTGTGGGAGCGGCCCATGGCCGCGATTGGCCCCGCACTTGCCAAGGCATTCGCCCATCAATCAGCCGGCGCTGCCCGCGGATGCCGGCGTGGCGTCGCCATCGTGACTGTTTTCCCAGTTCTGCTGCTGTTCAAGCAGTTCTTCAGGGTCGAAATTGTCGTCATCCAAGCCCTGCATGCGCTCGATGACATCGGCAGGCGGGTTGCCGTAATAGATCTTGTACAGGCGGCGCTGGCGATAAGCGTCGCGCAGGAACACGTACGGATCGTAGGCGGAGTTGAGGAAGCTCTCGGCATCCAGGGCGCGGGCGCGCAGGGTCACCAGATATATCAGGCCCGGAAGGTATTCCTGATGGTTGGGCATGCTGTGGCGCCGGGCGTAGATCGACAGCGGGTCGAACAGATAGCCGTCGACGGGAATCTGCCAGAAATCGCGCGTGGTTGTCGGTCCCAGCAGCGGCATCATCACGAATGGACCGTCGGGCACGCCCCAACGCGCCAGGGTGACGCCGAAGTCGTTGTCGTCCTCGGGGATGCCCATCTGACTGGCGGGGTCGAAGAAGCCCAGGAAACCGATGGTGAGGTTGACGAAGAAACGTCCGGTGCTCTGCAGCGCCTCCTTGGGACGTGCCTGCAACAGGTCGTTGGCGATGGTCACCGGCATGCGCAGGTTGCCGAAAAAGTTGCTCACGTGCTTGCGCACGCCCGGCGTGGTCACCTTGCGGTAGCCGACCGCCACCGGCCGCACCGCCACCTTGTCGACGGCCTGGTTGAACGCGTAGCTCTTGCGGTTGAAGCCTTCCCAGGGATCGTCGGTGCGTGGCTTGGCGATGCTGCAGCCGGTCAGGGCGACCACGGTGGCCAGTACGAGGCTGCGTGTCAGGAATTGGCGGAATGCTGGACGCATGGGGTGGGGAGCCCGTGTGGGAAAGTTATGCTGAACTGCATAGTTTACTTATGTGCAAGCCTGATCGCCACCCACCCCCGTCCGATGGCAGTCAAGCGGGCCATGGTAGCGCGCGACGCATTGCCAGCCAAGCGCCAGGGCGGCTACACTTGTCGCCGCAAGCGGGTTTCGTGGTCGCGGTCGTCACGGGTGTGACGGCCCGGCCGTCCCGCCGTTCACTGGAGCCGACCGGGTGTTCCCGGTCATTGCTGGATACTGATATGGCACGTATTACCGTCGAAGACTGCCTGCAGGTGGTCGACAACCGTTTCGAACTGGTGCTGATGGCGACCAAGCGGGCGCGACAGTTGGCGCACGGCGCCGACGCGCTGGTGGAAGTGGAAAACGACAAACCCACTGTCCTGGCCCTGCGCGAGATCGCCGACAACAGCATCGACGAGGCCACCATCGACGCCATCGATCGTGCCGAGCGCGAGCAGGCCGAGCGCGAGGCACTGGAGTGGGCCGCCGCCGAGGTCGACGACGAAATGGCCGCCAAGGCGGGAGACGAATGACACCGTGGACGGACCCTCGTCCGGCCTCCGCCCGCATGCGTCCGGCGCGTGCGGGGCGGGGTCGCGCGTGCCGTCCGTCCGGTCGTCGTGGCGCGCGCCGCGCGGAGGTGGCGGCCTGAACGGTCGCCGCGTGTCATGGAGGCCGTCGTGAACGGTGGGGTGCCACGGGAACCGGCCAATACCGGCAGCATGGACCACCTGCGCGATTGCCTGGGGCGCTATCTTTCGCCCGAACAGGTCGAGCAGATCCAGCAGGCCTACGAGGTCGGTGCTCGCGCCCACGAAGGCCAGACCCGCAAGAGCGGTGAGCCCTACATCACCCATCCCGTGTCGGTGGCCTGCATTCTGGCCGAGCTGCGCATGGATCACGAGACCATCATGGCCGCGATCCTGCACGACACGCTGGAGGACACCAGCCTCGCCCACGCCGACATCGAAAGCCGTTTCGGCACCAGCGTGGTGGAACTGGTCGAGGGCGTGACCAAGCTCGACCAGCTGCGCTTCCGCAGCCGTCAGGAAGCCGTGGCCGAGAGCTTCCGCAAGATGCTCCTGGCCATGGCACGCGACATCCGCGTGATCCTCATCAAGCTGGCCGACCGCCTGCACAACATGCGCACCCTGGGTGCCAAGAGCCCGGCGTCGCGCCGGCGCATCGCACGCGAGACGCTGGAGATCTACGCGCCCATCGCCCGCCGTCTGGGCATGAACAAGATCAAGGCCGAGTTGCAGGACCTGGGCTTTCGCGGCCTGTATCCCGATCGCCATCGCGTCATCAGCGCGCGCATCAAGAACGCCATCGGCAATCGCCGCAAGGCCATGGAACGCATCGAGAAGGCGCTGGAAGCACGCCTGGCGGCCGAGAATATCCCGGCGCGCATCATCAGCCGTATCAAGTCGCCGTGGAGCATCTACACCAAGATGCGCAACGACCAGAAGACCTTTTCCCAGGTCATGGACGTGTACGGTTTCCGCGTTGTCACCGACACGGTGATGCATTGCTACAGCGCACTGGGAGCCATCCATGCGCTGTACAAACCGGTCGAGGGGCGCTTCAAGGATTTCATCGCCATCCCCAAGGCCAACGGCTACCAGTCGCTGCACAGCGTGCTGCTGGGGCCGTTCAACGAGCCCATTGAAGTGCAGATCCGTACCGAGGAGATGGATTCGGTGGCCGAGCGCGGCGTGGCCGCGCATTGGATCTACAAGGCCGACAGCGGCCCGGCCAACGGCGCGCAGGGTCGCGCCCGGGCCTGGCTGAGCGCGCTGGCCGATCGTCAGGCCGGCACGCCTTCGTCGATGGAGTTCCTGGAAAACGTCAAGATCGACCTGTTTCCGGACGAGGTCTACCTGTTCACGCCGCGCGGGGACATCCTGTCGCTGCCGCGCAACGCCACCGCGCTGGATTTCGCCTATGCGGTGCACACCGACGTGGGCGACCACGCCGTGGCTGCGCGGGTCGACGGCAAGCTGTCGCCATTGCGCGCGCGCCTGGGCTCGGGGCAGCAGGTGGAAGTGATCGTGGCGCCGTCGGCGCAGCCCAATCCGGTGTGGCTGGAGTGGGTGGTGACCGCCAAGGCACGTACCGCCATCCGCCAGTATCTCAAGCACCTGCAGCACGAGGATGCGGTCGATTTCGGCCACCGCATGCTGGATCGTGCCCTGGACGCGCGCGGCGGCAGCCTGGACGCGGTGCCGCCGGAGGTGTTACAGCAGTATCTGGACAGCCAGAAGCTGCGTCGCCTGGAAGAACTGCTAGCCGACATCGCGCTGGGCAACCGCATGCCCGACCGGGTCGCCGCGCAGCTGATGCGCGAGGGCGACGACGAACGTACCGGGTCGCTGCTGCGCAACATCGACAAGATCCGCATCAACGGCTCCGAGCGCGGTGTGCTCAGTTTCGGCAATTGCTGCCATCCGGTACCCGGCGACAAGATCATCGGTTACCTGTCCTCCGGCAAGGGCATCGTGGTGCATCGGACCGAGTGCCCCAACGTGGTCGAGTTGCGCAAGTCGCCGGAGCGCTGCATCGCCATCGGCTGGGACCACGAGGTCAGCGGCGACTACAAGGTCGAGCTGCGCATCGAGGTGGTCAACAAGCAGGGCGTGTTGGCCACGGTGGCCGCGGCACTGTCGGCGGCCGAATCCAACATCGAGAACGTCGAGTACATCGAGCGCGACCTGGTGGCCGCCACGCTGGTGTTCACCATCGAGGTGAAAAACCGCAAGCACCTGGCCGACGTGATGCGCCGCGTGCGACGAACCGGCGTGGTCAACGGCGTGTACCGTCACCCGCTGTAGACGCTCAGTCCGGTTTTTCATCAAGGCCACGGTAGGAGCGCTGGAAGGCGCGACCGGCAACGCGGG
>CAZMKO010000142.1:0-3882 GCA_964566965.1 uncultured Rhodanobacteraceae bacterium | reverse complement strand
GCCAGCGACGCGAGCGATGACAGAAGCGATGTATCCACGCAACTCTCCTCCGTGATGAGTTCGACGTGCATCCGCCGGCTTCATGCCAATGACGGCCGCTTCCCGCCCGGCAACCGGATGGGACCGACGCATGCACGCAAGGTGACGCGCGATTTTACCATGCCCGATCGCCGGTTCCGCGCGACGCCTCACAGCACGATGTGTCAGGCGCCTTGGAAGCCGGCCGCGGGGATGAAGTACCATCGCCACGTCGGCACGGGCCGGCGCGTCGGGATCGCCGCGCCGATGCCCGGACGGCCCCTGCCACCTCATCCACGCCCAGCGAGGGAATGCCCGCATGATCGATATCGACACCCTGCTCCAGCCGATTTCCGACGAGGCACCGGCCGGCACCGATCTTTCCTTTTCGCCCGAATTCGACGCCATCCAGGAGGCACGCCGCAGCGACGACGCCTCACTCGACCAGGGCGAATGGGTGACCGACCTGAAAACCGCCGACTGGCCGGCCGTGGTCGCGCAGTGCGCGGATCTTCTGCAATCACGCAGCAAGGATTTGCGTCTTGCCGCCTGGATGGCCGAAGCATGCACCCACATCGACGGCTTCGCCGGCCTGGCCCAGGGCTACCGGCTGGTCGCCGGCCTGTGCGACCGCTTCTGGGACGACCTGCACCCGGTCGCCGAGGATGGCGACCAGGAACTGCGCGTGGGCAATCTCAGCTGGATGCTGTCGCAATCGATCGCCTGGATGCGGCAGATTCCGTTGACACGTGCCGCCGAAGGGCAGTTCAGTGCCATCGACCTGGAATTCGCGGCGCGTCAC
Source organism: uncultured Rhodanobacteraceae bacterium (assembly GCA_964566965.1). Classification (GTDB taxonomy): domain Bacteria; phylum Pseudomonadota; class Gammaproteobacteria; order Xanthomonadales; family Rhodanobacteraceae; genus Oleiagrimonas. Next base: position 3,062 of record CAZMKO010000142.1, on the reverse strand, counting down.
GGCGGCGATGCCGGACACGATGCGGACGAACGCGCGGACATGGCGCGTATCGAGGCCGCGCGCGCCGCGACGCCGTTCGATTTTTACCGCCAGTTGGCGACCGACGCGCCGCAGGCGCAGGACGCGTTGCGTGAACTGGAGCGGGTCGTCGATGCACACCTGGGCATGGACGGGCCCAGCTTCAGCGCCACCCGCGACATGCTGGAAAACGTCACATCGAGCGCGTTGCGCATGGCTTCGGCTGCCGGTGTGGTGAGCACCGGCGATACGGCGGAAGCCACCGACGCGGACACGTCGGATGCCATGGCGCAGGATCCGTCCGTCAGCACGCCATCAGCGGTACCCGCGGCGGCGTCCGGCCCTATCACCACGCGGCGTGACGCCTTGCTGAAGCTGCAACAGGTGGCAGAATTCTTCCGCCGCACCGAGCCCCACAGTCCGGTCGCCTACCTGGCCGAACGCGCCGCACGTTGGGGCAACATGCCGCTGCATGTGTGGCTCAAGACAGTCCTGAAGGAGGACAATCCGGCCCTGGGCGACCTGCAGGAATTGCTGGGCGTGAACAACAGCGGCAACGACGACGACAGCCTCTGAGCGCATGCGAAAAAGTCGCCCGGCGGGGAGACCTCGAAAAACTTCCGATCATTCGCAGGAGCGGTGGAAGCTGCGATCAACCTTGCCGCAAGACACGTCATTCCCGTGTTACCGGTCGCGCCTTCCAGTGCCCCTACAAATGGATCTCAAGGCACGAATGGAAATGTAGGAGCGGTGGAAGCCGCGATCAATCTTGCAGTAAGACACGCCATCCCGCGTTGCCGGTCGCGCCTTCCAGCGCTCCTACGGCGGCCTTGATGAAAATCCAGGCTTTTCGGGGGCAAGGCCCGGCGGGGTGTCAGTCCTTGCCGCTGGGCGCCGGACACGCCGGCGACTGGCCTTCGTGCCCTTTGCAGATGCGCTTGCGGCAATCCAGTCCGGCCTTGGTGTTGGCACGCGGGCAGTCGCGCATGCGCATTTCCAGCAGGTCTTCATGCTGAGCCAGCTGACGGGTTTTTTCCCATCCGTCCGGGCCGCCTTTTTCCACATGGGCGATCAACGCCGTCAGCAGGGCGACATCCGAATCGGTCTTGTGTGCACGACGGGTGGCGCGACGCCGCGGTGCCCGCTGCTTGCCGCTGATGCGCTCCGCCAACTCGTTCTGCACCGATCCCCCGGCACCGGCGGCCGAGGAAGGCTTCGCCAACAGCGAGGCGCCCAGATCCGCGCTGCCGGCACGGGCCGCGTTGCCGTCGCGGTCGGCATGGGCCGGTCCGGGAAGAATCACCGCCACGCCCTCGTCGGAAGTGTCCGCCGCCGCCATGCCCGGATCGGCGGCATACGTGCCCTGCGATACCCGCGTCGCGGGCGCCGGACCATCATTCCCGCCGAACGCATACACCAGAAGCACCACCACGGCCAGCAGCAGCAGACCAAGCAGCAACAGCTTGCGCCATCGCGAAGGCGACGGCGTACTGGATGGCGCGGGTGTGGCAACTTCGGCAGCTCCGGCCTCGTCGGCTACCATACCGCTGCGAGGCGGTCGGCTGGGCGGCGCATCGTCGGCGAGCAGGCTCGGCGTTCTTGGTCGTGAATCCTTCGGTTCCAAGTGCAACTCCCTGACGAAACGGGTACCGGTACGGTGATATCGTGCGAACGATACTATGGAAGCTTCGACCGAATCCAGCAGACCACGGAAGCGTCAACCGATTCGTGTACACGCGTCACGCCTCATCATCATGGACACACGCGCCCGCCCCGAACCCCACCGGCACCGGACGCATGGCCACCCACGGTGCGCAGGCATGCGCGAATCCGCCGACGCGGCGCACCGGATGCATCAACCATGGAAGCGGTCACAACAGCGTGACACGCAACCGGGCACGCTGACGGCCGGCCTGCGGGGTCTCCCGGAACCACCCACCGCACCGATGACAGGAACGATTTGAAACGATGGATCCGTTGATAGGCTGGCTGGTTCTGCTGAGCGCGATCGCGCTGGCGCTGCTGTGGCTGGTGTTTTTCCCCGAAGCGCGCGACGCCCTGTGGCGACATCTGCGCGGCGGCGGCCGCTCGGCGGGCCGGCGCATTGGACGCGTCTCGCGCCGCGTAGGCCACAGCGTGCACGGAAACTCGCGCGAAATCGGCGGCAGCCTGGCTCATCACGCCCGCCAGTTGGCACGTCATCGCCTGCTCACCGTCGGCATCCTCATCGCACTGGTCACGCCCGCCGCACTGATCCTGGGCCTGCGCAAACACGTGATGCTGCAAGGCTACGACACCACCGTCCAACTGGACAGCAACACGTCGCATCTGGTCACCAGCCTGCTGCGTGGCGAACGCCTGGCACCGCCGCCCTCGTTGCCTCCGGAAGTATTCGTCACCAAGGAAGTGGAACGCGAAGTCCCGCATCTGCACCTGGGACGTGCCAACCGCAAGTGGCAAAAACTGGACGACGGCTTTCGCCAGCGCCTGCTGGCCGTGTTCAAGATCATGCGCGAGCGCTACGGCTACGAAATGGTCATGATCGAGGGCTACCGGTCGCCGCAACGGCAGGCGCAACTGGCCGCCAAGGGGGCCAACGTCACCCTCGCCGGCCCCGGTCGGAGCTACCACCAATACGGTCTGGCGGCCGACTGCGCGTTCTATCGCGACGGCAAGCTGGTAATATCTGACGCGACCGAGTGGGCGCAACAAGGTTACGCACTGTACGGCAAGGTCGCCGAGGCGGCCGGCCTGGTGTGGGGCGGAAGCTGGAAGAGCATCCGCGATCTGGGGCATGTGGAGTTGCACGCACCGGGCAAGGGGCCGCATCGACGCGGGTGACGCGGCAGCCATTGATTTCAACAGGGATATTGAAATGAGCAAACCATTGATCGTGATGGGCGACAAGACCAGCCATGGCGGCAGCGTCGTCGAAGGCGCGCCCACCGCCACCACCCATGGCAAGCCCATCGCGCGCATCGGCGACAAAGTCACCTGCCCCAAATGCGGCCCCACCACCATCGCCACCGGCGACAGCAGCATGC
>CAZMKO010000141.1:0-3905 GCA_964566965.1 uncultured Rhodanobacteraceae bacterium | reverse complement strand
GCCGTGAAGCCTTTCATGATGGCGTTGTCGCGCTGGCCGTCCTTGTACTCGTGCAGTACCTGGACGATGTAGTCGGCGTGTTGTCCGGCCAGGTTCGGGTACTGGCCGGCGATGGAAACGCCGGTCTTGCCGTGGCAGCTCTCGCAGGTGACTGCCGCTTCCGGCGCGTCGCTGCCGTCACCGGGGTTCTTCTGTTCCTGCTTGAAGCTGGAGAGATAGGCCGCGATGTCCGCGATGTCCTGCTCGGACATGGCCTCGGCCTGGGCATTCATGGTCGGGTGCTTGCGGTTGCCTTTCTGGTACTCGTGCAGCGCATCGATGATGTACTGCTCGTTCTGACCCACCAGGCGCGGAACGTGATAGGTCGGGTAGGCGTTCTGGTAACCGGGCACGCCATGGCAACCGGCACAGGTGTAGATCAGGGTCTTGCCGGCGTCCTTGTCGCCCTTGACCTGGTCCTGCGCATGAACCGCTCCGGTGCCCAGCAGCAGCGCGGTGGACAAGAGAACGGCCGTGAATGATCGCGTCATCGATAAGCTCCCCACTGGGGCCGGCGGGCCCGTGTATCAGGCTTCGATTATGCACGCTGACGCCGGTCATGGACAAGCCGGTTGCCGTGTGGCCGGCGTTTCGGGCAGGCGGGCGGCTCCCGGAGCTTCCTTAGAGCAGCTTGCCGATGATGTGGATGCCGGCCACGTACTCGCCGATGATGGTGCCGATATTGACCAGCATGAAAAGCACCAGTACCCGTGCCACCCGGTTCTTCCACCAGCCGCGCCAGTGCGCCACATCGTCACGCAGCTTCTCGAAGTCCGCCACGCGCGGCTTGCGCACCCACACTTCGGTCAATGCTCCCACGGCACCGGCCGGTATGCCGGGACGGAACGGCTTGAGCGGGGCGGCCACGAACGAGGCCAGGATGCTCAGCGGGTGTCCGCCGGCGGCCAGCGCGCCACAGGCGGCCAGGCCGCCGGTAAACAGGATCCAGTCGCGCAGCGCCTGCGTGCCCAGTGCCGCGTTGCGGTGAAAGGCGAAACCGATGGCCGCGAAAATGGCCAGCACCAGACCCAGGGCCAGCCATTTGGGCCAGCGCGCAGCCGGGGGCACGCTGGCCAGTGTGGCGCGCGTGTCTGCCGGCGGGGTGTCCTGGGTGCGCAATTGCTCGCCGGTGCCCTTGAGGTGGCCGGCGCCGATGATCACCAGCACACGGCGCACGTCCGGTGCCGTCGCCGCGTGTTCGCGCAGGCTGGCGGCCATGAAGCTGTCGCGCTCGGCGATCAGGCTGCCGTACAGGGTCGACGAGTTGCTGGCAAATTCGCTGAAGGCACCCTCCAGCATGTCGCCCTGTTTCAGTTTTTCGATGTCGTCCTCGGCAATGTCCTCGCGTTCGAACACGCTGCCGGCCAGGCCGCCCAGTACCTGCATTTTTTCGCGCCACCCCAGGCTGCGCCAGGCCCGCTTCAAGGTGGTGCCGACCTCGCGGTCGACCAGCCACAGCGGCAGGTCGCGGTGGTCGGCACCCTCCATGGCGGCCTTCATTTCCGCGCCCGGTTCGATGCCGTATTGTTCGGCGATGCGCTTCTGGAATGAGGCCAGCGCCAGGCTGGCGGCAACCATGCCGGTCTTGCCCTGGCGGATCACCTGGAGCAGGTCCATGCGCTTGAGTGCTTCGGGATCGCGCATGCCCTGGGCCCGGCTTTCGCACAGTTCCACCGCCACGGCGTCGAACGACTCGGCCTCCAGCATGGCGCGTACCGCGTCCACGCTGGCACGTGACACGTGGGCGGTGCCGAGCAGGACGTATTCCACGCCGTCGCGTTCGATGCGGGCGACGGGCTGGCCGTCCAGGGGCGTGGCGGGCGTGGTTTCCGGTTCGGCGGTGGTGGGGTTCATGCGCGGGTGTCGGACGGGTGGAAACCCCAAGCATGGGGGCACGGCGGCGTGCGGGCAAGTCACCGCGCGTGCATGGCCGGATCAGTCGCGGAAGCGTTTCAGCAGGTCGCCGTAGGCGTCGATGCGGCGGTCGCGCAGGAACGGCCAGATACGGCGCACGTTCTCGCTGCGCTGCATGTCGATGTCCGCCAGCAGCAGCTCGCGCCGCCCCGTGTCCGCCCGGGCCAGGAATTCGCCCTGCGGTCCGGCCACGAAGCTGGAGCCCCAGAAGTCGATGCCGCGTCTCTGGCCGTCGGGATCGGCCTCGAAGCCGGTGCGGTTGACGGCCAGCAGGGGCAGCCCGTTGGCCACCGCATGCCCGCGCTGCACGGTGATCCAGGCCTCGCGCTGGCGCGCTTTTTCGGCGTCGTCGTCGGTCGGATCCCAGCCGATGGCGGTGGGGTAGAGCAGGAGTTCGGCACCGGCCAGGGCCATCAGCCGCGCCGCCTCCGGATACCACTGGTCCCAGCACACCAGTACGCCGAGGCGGCCCACCGAGGTGTCGACGGGATGGAAGCCGAGGTCGCCGGGGGTGAAGTAGAACTTTTCGTAGAAACCCGGATCGTCCGGAATGTGCATCTTGCGATAGACGCCGGTGATTCCGGCGTCGCGGTCGAAGACCACCGCGGTGTTGTGGTAAAGCCCTGCGGCGCGGCGCTCGAACAGCGATGCCACCACCACCAGATCCAGTTCGGTCGCCAGTGCCCCGAGCCGTTCGGTGGAGGGACCGGGGATGGGTTCGGCCAGGTCGAAGGTATCCACATCCTCGCGCTGGCAGAAGTACGGACCGTTGTGCAGCTCCTGCAGCAGCACCAGTCGCGCGCCGGCCGCGGCCGCTTCGCGCAGGCCCGTCTCGATGGCGTCCAGGTTGGCGTCGCGGCTGCCGTGGTCGGTTTCCTGCAACAAGGCGACTTTCAAAGTGCGGGTCATGGCGGCATGTGGTGGCAGGGAGATGTCACGAGTGTAATGGGTGCGATGGCGAGGGCACCTCGAAAAACCGTTTTTTGTGGGAGCGGCTTCAGCCGCGATGGCGAGATACCCGCAAGCACTGATCGCGGCTGAAGCCGCTCCCACGGATCGATGTCCGGTACCCGGTTTTTTCGAGGTGCTCTGTGGGAGCAGCCCGTGGCCGCGATGTTGATGGCGCCCTCAGAACCAGGCGCGCACGCCGGCCGAGATGTTGCGGCCGGGCAGCGGAGACTGTTCCTTGAACAGCGACGTGGCCAGGCGCGCGGTCTGGTTGGTCAGGTTGTTGCCGTCCAGAAAGGCCTCCCACTGGCTGTTCATGCCATTGTGGAACATCCAGCCGACATGCATGTTGACCAGGGTGTAGCCCGCGGTGGTGGTTTCAAACTCGGCGGTCTTGTCCTGGCGAAAATAGCGCACGCCGCCCAGGCTGGCGCGCCAGTCGCCGCGGTTCCAGGCCAGTTCGCTGCCCAGACGGCCCGCCGGGATGCGGGGCACGTTGCCGCCGCCGCGGGACAGCGTGGCGCGCACCGTGTCGCCGTACACGCGCAGGTCCCAGTCGCCGCTGCCGCCATGCGACAGGTGGAAGGTGGCCTCGGCCTCGGCACCGCGGAAGCGCGCGTCGCGCTGCGACCAGACGCGGACCGGCAGATCGTCGTCGACGCGGCCGGTGTCGGCCAGGTAGATGAAATCGTTGTAGCGGTTGTTGTACACCGACGCCTTGGCGTCGACGAGTGCACCGTGGTAATGCAGCCCCAGTTCGACCTGGCTGGCGGTTTCCACACCCAGATCGCGCGAGCCGATCTCGTAGGTCGCCGAGGCCTCGTGTGGACCGTTGGCGAAAAGTTCCTCCTCGGCGGGTGCGCGCTGCGACCGGTCCAGGTTCAGGGTCAGGCGCCAGGCGTCGGTGAATTGCCAGCCGAGGCCGGCAGAGAAGCTCTTGGGGTGGAAACTTGCCTTGTCGGCGTTTTCCGGGTCGCTGCTCTGGTGGTCCACGCGGGCGCCGG
>CAZMKO010000140.1:0-3951 GCA_964566965.1 uncultured Rhodanobacteraceae bacterium | reverse complement strand
CAGCCGCAGGTCGTGCGCGCGTTGGGGTTGCGGATGACGAACTGGGCACCACTGAGCGATTCGGTGTAGTCGACCTCGGCACCGCCCAGGTACTGCAGCGACAACGGGTCGACCAGCAGGCGTACGCCATCGCGGTCGATGGCCAGGTCGTCCTCGGCCTGCTCCTCGTCGAACGTGAAGCCGTACTGGAAGCCGGAACAACCGCCGCCGTTGATGTACACGCGCAATTTCAGCGCCCGGTTGCCCTCTTCCTCGATCAGTTCGCGCACCTTGTGCGCGGCCGCCGCGGTAAAATCCAGCGGCGCGCCGTGACTGCGGTAATCCGGGGTAGGGGAGTCTTGTATGGACATGGCACGCACCTTCGATCCTGGGACCGCCCGATACAACGGCGGTCCGGTCTAGACTACATGATGGCGCCGGTGCCCGGCATCAACCCTCGGCCAGCACCGCGTCCGGTTCGTGCTCGGCGTCGTCGGCATCGGGGCCGGACAGCTGGCGCGGCGACGCGTCGTCGGCCTGGTGCACCATGCGCCCGTTGACGCGCGCGCCGGCGGCCATTTCCAGCACCTTGTAATGTACGTCACCCTCGACATGGGCCTGCGCCGCCAGTTCCAGGCGGCCGTGCGCGACGATGTTGCCCTTGACCACGCCGTTGATGACGGCGTTGGCCACATTCACCTCGCCGACCACCTGGCCCTCGGCACTCAGGGTGAATACCGCGTCGCCGTCTTCGCTGGCCAGCACGGCGCCCTCGATGCAGCCGTCCAGGTGCAGCGCGCCGGAAAACGCCACGTCGCCGCGAATCGAGGTGCCACGGGCGATCAGGCTGGTGTCGGCATGGCGTGCCTGCTGGTGGTCAGTGTTCTTTCGTGGGTTGCTGCTGCTGAACATGTTCTTTCTCCGCGGAAATGAGTGCGTCGCCCCAGTCCAACGTCTCCACCACGGTCTTGCCGCCGGCGGGGCTGGCTTCGACACGCAGCCGGTTGGGGGTGAAGTCCGCCGGCAGCATCAGCGTGCCGCGAACCTGCTGGAAATAACGAAAACCGAAATCGATGCCGCCCTGATCATCCTTCCCGGCCAGGTCCTTCCAGGCCAATCGCACCAGCTTGCCATCGCGGATGCCTTCCACCGTCACCTTCACGTCACCCTTCACCTCGCTGCCGCGCTTGACGTTGTGGGTCAGCGTGACGGTGAAATTCCAGGCATGCGACTCGCCCACCCGCGCCAACGTCACGGTCTGTATGCGCAGCCCGTGGTGCTGACTGCCGCCGCCGATCAAGTGGCTGTAGAAAGCCAGGTCGGCGCGCAGGCCGTTGATTTTCTCCTCGCTCTCGGCCAGCGAATCGGTCAGCGAGCGGGTGGCCACTTGCGATACCTGCAGCGACCGCGTCAGCGTCGCCACCTGCTGATGCAGGGTATCGTTTTCCTTTTTCAGCTCACGGCTGTCGGTATGCTCGACCGAGGCCAGCGGGCCCGTGTCGGTCGCCAGGTACACGCCCACGCCGACCACCACCAGGCTGACGATCCAGCCCAGCACCCACCACAGCCGTCGACGACGGCGCACGGCGGGATCGTCCACGGTATGGACGACGTAGCGTGGGGGCGGTTGCGTACTCATGCCGTCGATCGGTCAAAAAGGGTATATAGCCATCGCGTGAAAGAAGCGTCAAGGAACGGCCGCACGAAACGCACCCCGCGGAGGTGACGCGGCCAGCCGATATACTGACGCCGTTTTGCACGCGGAGTTCACCGATGCTGTGGCTGAAGGCCTTTCACGTCGTTTTCGTGGTCACCTGGTTCGCGGGACTGTTCTATCTGCCGCGGCTGTTCATCTACCACGTGGAAGCCACCGAACCGGCGGTGCGTGAACGCTTGAAGGTGATGGAGCGCCGGCTGCTGGGCATCACTCACATCGGCGGCCTGCTGGCCGTGGCCCTGGGCCTGGCCCTGATGGGCTGGTGGGTGGGCCACGAGCCGGCCTACCTGTTCGCCGGCGCGTGGTTCCACGTCAAGCTGTTGCTGGTACTGCTGCTGGTGGCCTACCACGTGATGCTGATCCGCATGACACGCGCCCTGCGCCATGACGCCTTGGTCTGGTCCAGCCGCGCGCTGCGCATCTTCAACGAGATCCCCGCCGTGCTGCTGATCGGCATCGTCATCATGGTCGTGGTCAAACCGTTCTGACGCAGGTTTCGCGAGCCGCGACGGCCCGGGCCCAACGCGGCGCCCGGACCCGCAACGGCAGGCAAAAATCGTCTGTCAGCTGCCGACCTTGGTTTGCAGGTAATTGGTCTCGCCCAGGTTGGCGACCAGCTCGAGCTGGGTTTCCAGCCAGTCGATATGGTCTTCCTCCGAGGACAGGATCGACTTGAACAGGTCGCGGCTGGTGTAGTCACCGACCTTGTCGCAGTGCACGATGGCCTCCTTGAGGTCCGGCACGGCGGCCATTTCCAGCTTCAGGTCGCACTCCAGCACTTCCTTCGGCGTCTGCCCGATCAACAGCTTGCCCAGGCGCTGCAGGTTGGGCAGGCCCTCCAGGAACAGGATGCGTTCGATGAGCATGTCGGCATGCTTCATTTCATCGATCGATTCCTCGTACTCGTGCTCGGCCAGCTCCTTGTAGCCCCAATTGCGGTACATCCGCGAATGCAGGAAATACTGATTGATGGCGGTCAGTTCGTTGGTGAGCGAGGTATTGAGAAACTCGATGACCTTGGTGTCGCCCTTCATGGCGGTCTCCGTTTGCGTGGGGTCTGGGCACGACTATAGCGCCACGCGAAAAAGCATGACGAAACGCAAATGGGGATGGTTCGCGGATGCATCGGCACCCCGCGGTTCGACGCGATGACGGGCTGGAAAGCGGGTCTCAGGCGGCCACGGTCAGCGGCAGATCCAGACAGATTGCGCGCACGGACTCATTGAATACACGCCGCGCCTCGGGCTCGCAACAGCCGCAGCAGGTGGAGCAGCCCGTGCACGCCTGCAGTTCCGCGAAACTGCGCACGCCGCCCTCCGCCGCCTGGCGGATGTCGTCGTCGGTCACGGACTGGCAAATGCAAACGTACATGGCACACCTCTCTGGGTGGTGCCATTCAAACGCAAATGCGAATGATTGTCAATATGACGCCGACGCCACCCGTGGCCGGCGCACCTCGCGCCGTGGCGGACGCCCCACGCGCACCCGGCAAGTGTCCTCGACCATGGGCGCGAACTGGCGCAACGCACGCTCGTACACGTGCCGCTTGAACGACACCACATGACAGGCGGGATACCAGAAATCCACCCAACGCCAGGAGTCGAATTCCGGCTTCTCGCAGGCATCCAGGCACAAATGCTGCTCGCGCCCCGTGAAGCGCAACAAAAACCACACCTGCTTCTGCCCGATACACACCGGACGCTGATGCCGGCGCACGTAACGACGCGGCAATCGGTAACGCAGCCAGCCCGGCGTCGAGGCCATCACTTCCACATGATCGGCGGCCAGCCCGGTTTCCTCCTCCAGCTCGCGGTACATGGCCTCCAGCGGCGTCTCGTCGCTGCGCATGCCGCCCTGCGGAAACTGCCAACCGTCACGGTGCACGCGCCGCGCCCAGAACAGGCGTCCGTCACCGTTCAGCAACACAATGCCCACATTGGGGCGATATCCGTCAGCATCGATCATGCCGGCCTCCTCGCGGGCCGCTCGCGACCGCTCGCCAAACGCGGCCATTGCCACCGATGCTGCCACAGCCCCGGCACGCTCACAAGCGCGCCGCCTGAACGACTTTTTCGCCCCGCGGCACTTGAACCCGCGCCCCGACACCACTAAACTTGCGCGCCTTGTGCAGGCGCAACGCCGCACACGTATCGCACGGCTACGTAGCTCAGCTGGTTAGAGCGCGGCACTCATAAGGCTTGGGTCATTGCCATTACAATTTGAAGATACGGCTACATAGCTCAGCTGGTTAGAGC
>CAZMKO010000139.1:0-3997 GCA_964566965.1 uncultured Rhodanobacteraceae bacterium | reverse complement strand
CGCGCACGTCGGCATCCTCGTCGGGCCAGCGTTTCTTGGCCGCCGATGCCAGCGCCGCTTCCAGCGCCTCGAAGATGGTGTCCAGCGGCACGTCTTTCTCGTTGGCCACCGCATCCGCCACCAGCAACAATTCTTTGCTCATCGTCTCGACTCCGCGAGCGCCGCCGGCGCCCTTGTCTGCAATTTCAACCCGATTTCTTTCCGCGCTTGCCGCCACCGCCCGGCTTGGGTGCCGGCGCCAGGCCCAGCGCGACCCAGTCGGGGACCAGGCGCGCGCTTTCCACCGCCGCGTGCTCGAAGTCCACCTCGTTGCCGTCGTCCAGCGTCAGGCGGATCAGCGTGTCTTCCACGCCGTCGATGCGGCCGCGAAACCGTCGCCGGCCATCCAGGGGCGCGGTCAACACCAGCTTCACTTCCTCGCCCGCGAACCGCGCAAACTGTTCGGCGGTGAACAGCGGCCGGTCCAGCCCCGGCGAAGACACTTCCAAAACGTAATGTCCCTGAATGGGGTCCTCGACATCGAGCACAGCGGACAACTCGCGGCTGGCCGCCTCGCAATCGTCAATGTCGACTTCCCGCTCCGGTGTCTCAATATACACACGCAGGGTACCCTGCCCCTGCGAAGGCAACCATTCCACGCCCGCGCATTCCAGCCCGAGATCGGCCAGTATGCGACTGAAACGTTGTGCCAGCGCCAGTGTATCCAAGAAACCTCCAGACCAGAACGCAAACAAAAAAAGGGCGCAACGCCCTGTTGATCCCGCCATCGGCCGGGTGCCGCCCCTGCGTCACGACCGTCGGCAGGCGCTTTCCTTGCCCAACAAAAAAGCCTCCCGAGGAGGCTTTCTTGTCAAAGAAAGTGTTGGTAGCGGGGGTAGGATTTGAACCTACGACCTTCGGGTTATGAGCCCGATGAGCTGCCAGACTGCTCCACCCCGCACCGGGAGAACGCACATTGTAAGGGGGCTCTTGCGGATTGGCAACAAGCAAATGAAAAAATATCGATGCCGTTGCCGCGGCCGATCGTCAGCCCATGAAAGCCTGCCGGCACCAATCCAGCAGCATGCCGGAAAAGGCGATCATCACCAGCAATGCCAGGCCATTCGCCGACAGCACCCAGCGCATCAGTCCGTCACGCTGCGGCGCCAGCTCGACGCCTTCCTCCGGCTGGTCGAAGTACATCACCTTGACCACGTTCAGGTAGTAGTACAGGCCGATGACCGCCATCACGATGCCGACGATGGCCAGCCACAGCATGTTGGCGTCGATGGCCGCCTGCAGCACGTACCATTTGGCCATGAAGCCCCACAACGGCGGCACGCCGGCCAGCGAGAACATCGCCAGCATCATCAGGAACGCCATCCACGGCGCACGCTTGTTGAGACCTTTGAGGTCGGCGATGCGGTCGCACTCGAAGCCCTTGCGCGACAATGCCAGCAGCACGCCGAAGGCGGCGGTCGACATCAGCGCGTAGCACACGGCGTAGAATAGGGCGGCGGCGTAACCTTCCGGGCCCGCGTTGACGAAGCCCATCAGCAGGTAGCCCATGTGCGCGATGGTCGAGTAACCGAGCATGCGCTTGATGTTGCTCTGCACGATGGCGACGAGATTGCCGATGACCATCGACAGGGTCGCCAGCACCGCCAGCATCAATTGCCACTGGTGGGTCAGCAGGCCGTCCGGCGCGAATGCCGACAGCAGGCGATAGGCCAGGCCGAAGGCGGCCAGCTTGGACACCGAGGCGATCATGGTGGTGATCGCCGTGGGCGCGCCGTCGTAGACATCCGGCAGCCACATGTGGAACGGCGCCGCGCCCAGCTCGAAGGCGATGCCCACGATCAGGAAGATCAGACCGAACTTCAGCAGGTTGGGCATGTTCACGCTGTCGATGGCACCGGCCAGCCGCGCCAGGTCCAGGGTACCGGTGGCACCGTAGATCATGCTCATGCCGTACAGCAACATGCCCGAGGCCAGCGCGCTCAGCACGAAATACTTGATGGCCGCCTCCGAGGACAGCGGCGAATCGCGGTTGATGGCCACCAGCGTGTACGACGCCAGCGCCAGCATCTGCAGTCCCAGATATACCACGACCAGGTTGCCGGCCGAGGACAGCAGCATCAGGCCCAGCACCGCGAACAGCATCAACGCGTAGAACTCGCCCACGTGCAGCGCGCGATCACGCAGGTACGGCCGCGCAAAGACGAAGATCAGCACCACCGCCAGCAGCCCGAATACCTTGATGATCTCGGCTGCGCCGTCGCGGATGAACATGCCGCCGAAGGCGGACACGCTGCCGTCCGGCTGCCCCATCACCACCAGCACACCGGTGACGATGGTGATGCCGATGGCCAGCCAATGGGTGATGTTGCGCTGCTCCGGCTTCAGCCAGGCGTCCAGCAGCAACAGTGCGCATACCGCCACCACCAGATAGGCCTCCGGCAGCAGCACAAGAATGTCGTTCCAGCTCAGCATGCGACGTTCCTCAGACCTTGGTGACGGCGAGTTGATCGACCAGGTGCTCAATCGAAGCACCCATCAGGTGAATAAGCGGCTCCGGCCAGATGCCGATGGCCAGCACGAAGATGCCGAACACCGTCAGCACGATGGTCTCGCGCATGTTGATGTCGGTCATGGTGGCCACCTTGTCGCTGGTGACATCGCCCCAGATGATGCGCTTGACCAGGTACAGCGTGTAGGCGGCGGCGATGATCAGCGTGAAGGCGGCGACCAGGGCCACCCACGGGTTGGCGCTGAAACTGGCCAGAATGACCATGAATTCGCCGACGAAACCGCTGGTGCCGGGCAAACCCGTGTTGGCCATGGAGAACAACACCATGAAGAACGCAAACCACGGCATCACCTTGACCAGACCGCCGTAGGCGCTGATCTCGCGGGTATGCAGGCGGTCGTACATCACGCCGATACACGAGAACATGGCACCGGAAACGAAACCGTGCGAAATCATCTGCACCATGGCGCCCTGCATGCCCAGCGCCGCGGCGTCCATGTTGTGCATGTCGCGCACCAGCACGAAGGCGATGAAGATGCCCAGGGTCACGAAGGCCATGTGCGCGATGGACGAGTACGCCACCAGCTTCTTCATGTCCTCCTGCACCAGCGCCACGTAGCCGATGTAGACGATGGGAATCAGACTGAGCACGATCATCAGCCACACGTACTCGTACGACGCGTCCGGCACGATCGGCAGTGAGAAGCGCAGGAAGCCGTAGGTACCCACCTTCAGCATCACCGCGGCCAGCCACACCGAACCGCCGGTCGGCGCTTCCACGTGCGCATCCGGCAACCACGTGTGCACCGGCACCATCGGCACCTTGATGGCAAAGGCGATCAGAAACGCGAAGAACAGCCACGTCTGCTCGGTCATCGACAGTTTGTACTGGGCCAGCGCGGCCATGTCGAAGGTGCCGGCCTGACTGTGCAGGTACAGCAGACCGATCAGGAAGCAGATCGAACCCAGGAAGGTGTAGATGAAGAACTTCAGTGTCGCGTACACACGCCGCGGGCCACCCCAGACACCGATGAGGATGAACATCGGAATCAGCATGGCTTCGAAGAACACGTAGAACAGCAGCGCGTCGGTCGCCGTGAACAGACCGATCAGCAGACCTTCCAGGATCAGCATGCAGGCCATGTACTGGCTGGCCTTTTGCTGGATGACTTCCCACGCGCCGATGATCACCAGCGGACCGACGATGGTGGTCAGCAGGATCAGTGCCACGGCAATGCCGTCCACGCCCAACGCATAGTTGACGTCCAGCGCCGGGATCCAGTGATGGACCTCGGTCAACTGCAGGGCCGCGCTGCCGGCATCGAAGGCGGGCAGCAGGAACAGGCTGACGATGAACGTCGCGATGCTGAACAGCAAGGCGATCCAGCGCATGGCGCGCGCGCGCCCCGCGATCAGCACCGGCAAGGCACCGATGATGGGCAGCCAGATCAGCAGGCTCAGGATGGGCCAGTGGTTCATGCGAAATCC
>CAZMKO010000138.1:0-4015 GCA_964566965.1 uncultured Rhodanobacteraceae bacterium | reverse complement strand
TCCTCACCGGCGACCTGTTCAACCTGTTCGTGTTTTTCGAGGTGCTGCTGGCGGCCTCCTACGGACTGGCGCTGCACGGCTCCGGGTCGCGGCGCACCAGCGCCAGCCTGCATTACATCGCCATCAACCTGGCCGCCTCGCTGTTGTTTCTGCTCGGAGTCAGCCTGATTTTCGGCGTCACCGGCACGCTCAACATGGCCATGCTGGCCCGCAAGATCCCCACACTGCCCGGCGATACCCGTGCCCTGCTGCATGCCGGCGCGGCCCTGCTGGGCATGGCGTTCCTGGTCAAGACGGCGGTGTGGCCGCTGGGCTTCTGGCTGCCGCGCACCTACTCGGCGGCCACGCCACCGGTGGCGGCCATGTTCGCCATCATGACCAAGCTCGGCATCTACGTGCTGCTGCGGCTGAGCCTGTTGCTGTTCGGTGCCGACGCCGGTGTCGCGTCCGCGCATTTCGGCAGCCAGTGGCTGCTGGTGGCGGGCGTGATCACGCTGGTGGTGGGCACGGTGGGCATGCTGGGCGCGCGCGAACTGGGCAAGCTGGCCGGCTACGCCGTGCTGGTGTCCTCGGGCACGCTGCTGGGAGCCATCGCCCTGCAACAGCCGGCCGTGACCGCCGGCGCGCTGGCCTACCTGGTGGTCTCGGTGTTCGGCATCGCCGCGTTTTTCCTGCTGACCGGGCTGTTGGTGCCGCCGGACGAACCGGAAGGCGTCGGCCAACTGGAGCCTTACGATCCGGTCGGCGACGCCCTGTATGCCGCCGAGGACGAACGCCGGGTGGTGAAGCCCGCGCCGCTGGTGGCACTGGCCGCCTGCTTTCTGGCCTGCGCGCTGCTGCTGTCGGGGCTGCCGCCGCTGTCCGGATTCCTGGCCAAGTTCGCGTTGCTGGCGCCGATGCTGCAGGCCGGCCCGGCCGCGATCGTCCTGTTCGCGCTGATCATCCTCGCCGGCATGGGCACCATCATCGCCATGTGCCGTGCCGGTATCCAGATGTTCTGGGCCGACACCGAGCGCACCCTGCCGCGGGTGCGTCCGGCCGAAACCGCATCGGTGCTCGCGCTGCTGGCGATCTGCCTGGCACTGACCGTGTTTGCCGCGGCGCCGTGGCGATACCTGTCCGCCACGGCGCGCCAGGCCCACGCGCCGGCGCAATACATCCAGGCCGTGCTGCCCGGCACCGGGGAGACGCGATCATGAAGCGCTGGCTGCCGCATCCGCTGATGGCCGCCGCGATACTGCTGGCATGGCTGATGTTGCAGCAAAGTCTGGCGCCGGGAACCTTCCTGGTCGGGCTGGTCCTGGCCTGGGTCCTGTCACGCCTGTGGGCACGGCTGGATCCGCCGCGCCCGCGCCTGCGCCATGCCGGCCTGCTGCTGGCGCTGGGCTGGCGCGTGTTCGTCGACATCCTGGCGTCCAACGCCGCCGTGGCGCGCCTGATCGTGACCCGGCGTGCGCATGTCCCGGGTTTCGTCGCCATTCCGCTGCAACTGGAGCAGCGCGCCGCGCTGGCCATGCTGGCCTGCATCATCACCGCCACGCCCGGCACCATCTGGGTCGGCCACGATTCGCGTCACCGGCGCCTGCTGATCCACGTGCTGGACACCGCCTCCGAGGCCACGCTGGTGCACAACATCAAGCAACGCTACGAACCGCCGCTGCTGGAGGTCTTTCGCTGATGCATGCTGTCGCCACGCTCCTTGTCGGACTGGCCCTGGTGCTGTTGTTGCTGGCCATGGGTCTGGCCTTGCTGCGCCTGATCCGCGGACCGCGTGCACAGGACCGCGTGGCGGCGCTCGACGCCCTGTACGCCAACGCCACCCTGCTGCTGCTCGGCATCGGTATCCGCACCGGCAGCCTGCTGTACGTGGAGGCCGCGCTGTTGATCGCGATTCTGGGTTTCGCCAGCAGCGCGGCGTTCGCCAAATTTCTGATGCGCGGCGAGGTGATCGAATGAGCACGCTGGACACGCTGCCGGCCTGGGCCGCCCTGCTGGTCGCCGTGCTGGTGCTGGGCGGCGCGCTGCTGGCCTGCATCGGTTCGATTGGCCTGGTGCGGCTGAAAAGCTTCTACAGCCGCATGCACGCGCCCACACTGGGTACCACGCTGGGTCTGTTCCTGATGATCGCCGCCACGATGCTGTTTTTCTGGCTGACGCGCGGCATCCTGGCCTGGCATGCGCTGCTCATCGGCGTGTTCGTGACCGCAACCACGCCCATCACCATGATGCTGCTGGCACGCGCGGCCCTGGAACGGGACCGCACCGAGGGCGCCACCCATGTGCCACCGGCACTGTCGGACGAGACGGATTGACGTCCGTTTCGTTTCCGGACCGGCCGCCTCTCACCGTCCGGCGTCAGCCGTCTCCATGCCCACTTCCGCGATACGCCAGTCTGTGTCCGCCATCCGTTCGACACGCAAACGAATCGGTCGGCGCGCGGCCACGCCGCCATGGGTCACTTCGTTGCTGGTGACATAGCGCACGCTCCCGCGAACCTGGCAACGGATGGTGGTCGGGCAGACCACGGTGTCGATATCGATGGCTTCCGGCCATGGGCTCGACACGTCCCGGCCCGCCGCCAACGATGGATCCGCCAGCCAGGCCTTCAGCAGCGCCGGCGTCAACAAGCCGGCGTACACGTCGCGCAACTGCGGGCGCGCGGCCGCCGCCGGCGCCAGCGTGGATACCTTGCGCATGCGTCGGCCGAATCGTTGCACCACCTCGCGCACGGCCGCCTCGTCCACGACCGGTTTCGCCGCCATCGCGGCGCCCGAGGTCGCCGCGCCGGCGGGTGGCGACACGGGTGTCTCCCCGGTGTGCCTTCCGCAACCGGCCACCAACAAGGTACAGACCAGCAGCCACGGCGCGGCATTCGGCACGCGGTGGATGACGCATCGGGCCGGTCGTCGGGATGGCATGCGCGAAAACCCCTTCACGCGGCCGGCCGGTCCGGCGGGCCTTTCAACTCGACGGTGTTGCCGTCCGTATCCTCGATATAGATGGACGGTCCCTCCCCCTCGGCCCCGTAGCGCGGCACGGTCTCGCCCGCCGCCACACCGTGGGCCTGCAGGTGCGCGCGGATGGCGGCCTCGTCCCAGGGCGCCACACGCACGCAGACGTGATCCATGTTGTGGCCTTCACGGCCGGGCGCGGCGCCACCGGCACGGCCCAGCTTGCCGGTCACGTCGACCAGGTCGATCAGCGACAAGCCCGCGCGCAGCTGCAGCAGGCCGATGGCCTGCTGGTGCTTTTCCACATGGCAACCGAGCACGTCGGTGTAGAAGCGCCGCGCGCGCTCCAGGTCGGTGACACGCAACACCACATGGTCGAGACCCCGGACATGGATCATCGGCATGAAAACCTCATGTGATACCGATTCTTAGCGTAACACTACGCCCTCGCCACGCCCACGCGGCGAGGGGCTGGAAACGGCGCCAAAACCGGTATAATCGAACGTTCCGCAAACTTGGTACACGCACGGTGGGAGAAGCGGCACTGCCGCTGCCGAAGGCGCAACCGCCCGCAATCGCTCAGGCCCAGCACCTCCGCGCGTGAAAAAACTCTGGAGAGACCGGTTCGATCCGGCGCCGAAGGGGCACGAGGCACGCACGTCGCGCTTCCAAACTCTCAGGCAAAAGAACAGAGGGGCAAGGGACTCGCACCGAGTCCCGGACGTTCACCCGACGCCACACCGGACCCCTTGCCATGAACCAGAAAGCCATTCCCTCGCTGCGTGACCTCGAACACCACGACGCCTTCATCGGCCGCCATGTCGGCCCCGACGACGCCGACATTACCGCCATGCTGGAGGTGATCGGCCAGCCCTCGCTGGCGGCCATGACCGACGCCATCGTGCCGGCCAACATCCGCTCCGAAAAGGCGCTGGACCTGCCGGAAGCGATCACCGAAGTCGACGCGCTGGCCCGCATCCGCGCCATCGCCGCAAAGAACAAGGTGCTGCGCAGTTTCATCGGCCAGGGCTACTACGGCACCCACGTGCCCAACGTCATCGCCC
>CAZMKO010000137.1:0-4097 GCA_964566965.1 uncultured Rhodanobacteraceae bacterium | reverse complement strand
CGGTCACCTACAATGGCCGCATGAAAATCGCTTCGTGGAACGTCAATTCGCTCAACGTGCGCCTGCCCCATCTCATGCAGTGGATGGCGACGGCACAGCCGGACATCGTCGCCCTGCAGGAAACCAAGCTGCCGGATGAGCGCTTTCCGCGCGAGGCCATCGAGGCGGCGGGTTATCACGTCGCCTTCAGCGGCCAGAAGACCTACAACGGCGTGGCCATTCTCGCCCGGCAGGCGCTGGCCGACGTGGTCACCGATCCACCCAATCTCACCGATCCGCAGCGACGCATTCTTGCGGCCACCGTGGACGGGGTGCGCGTGATCAACCTGTATGTGGTCAACGGCAAGGCCGTGGGCGACGAGAAATACGCCTACAAGCTGGACTGGCTCAAGCGCGTGCGCGATTTTGTCGCCGACGAGCTTTCGCGCCACGAGCGGCTGGTGGTACTGGGCGATTTCAACATCGCGCCGGATGACCGCGACGTGCACGACCCGGATGCATGGCGCGACAAGATCCTGTGTTCGCCACCCGAACGCGCGGCGCTGGCGGCGTTGGTCGAGTTGGGGCTGGTCGACAGCTTCCGCCTGAAGAACGAAGAAGCCGGTCACTACAGCTGGTGGGATTATCGCCAGGGCGGGTTTCGCCGCGACCGCGGCCTGCGCATCGACCTGATCCTGGTCAGCCGGGCCCTGGAGAACCGGGTGGCGGCCGTGGGCATCGATCGCGAGCCGCGCACCTGGGAACGCCCGTCGGACCACACACCGGTCACCGTCGAGTTGACGTGACGGAAGCGATACAATAGGGCCATGAGTCACCTTTCTTCCAACTGGCCCCGCATGCTTGCCGACACCGAGCTGGACGAACTCGACCAGTTCCTGCGCGCGCGTGCCGGCGAGGACAGCTTGATGCTGGACGGCGTGCATGGCCTGCTGACGGCGCTGGCCATCGGCCCGGTGCCGGTCACGCCCGAAGAATGGCTGCCGCAGGTGCTCACCGAGCCGTTTGCCGACCCTGAGGAAGGCGAGCGTGTGCTGGCCCTGCTGGCGCGCCTCAACGACGCCATCCCGGTGGAGCTGAGTGTCAACGCCTACCAGCCCATCCTGGGTGAGCTGGACCCGTCCCAGGTGATGGGCGATCCAGACGTACCGGTGCTCACCGCCGCCGGCTGGTGCGAGGGCTTCAGCCGCGGCATCGACCTGCGCGCGGCGCTGTGGGAAATGCGCCTGGCCGAAGATCCGCAACTGATGGAGCTGCTCGGCCCGATCATGGCCCTGGCCGTGGACGAGGGCGTGCTCAGTGCCGACATCGACATCGAACACCTGTCCGACGACGAATACGACGAGTGCCTGGCGCAGATGCCGCAGGTGCTGGACGCCGTGGCCAACTACTGGCGCCTGCGCGCACCCAGCGAAACCGAATGCAAGGTGGCCGAACAGCAGCGCCACGCGCCTTCCGTGCCGCGCTCGCGCGACGGACACTGGCTGCACTGACGGAGCCATCGCGGCCATGGGCCGCTCCCACAAGAGATCTCGTTTTTTTTTCGGTATTCCCGATTCGCAGGCTTCTCTCATGTGAAGGGGGACGGAGTTGCTCCGTCCCCCTCATGTTGGCCGAACGACGGATCTGATTAACTCCCGACCATGTGTAGGAGCGGCGGAAGCCGCGATCCATCTTGCCGCAAGACACGCCATTTCCTCGCCTCACCGGCCGCGCCTTCCAGTGCTCCTACGGGAACCTCAAAAAACCGGATACTCGACATCGATCTGTGGGAGCGACTTCAGCCGCGATCAGTGCTTGCGGGTATCTCGCCATCGCGGCTGAAGCCGCTCCCACAAAAAAACCGGTTTTTCGAGGTTCCCTGCAGTGGCTTGGATGAAAATCCAAGTATTTCGAGGTACATCTTGATCGTAGCTTGCAAAGCAAGCGAAGTTGAAGGCTGCCGAGCAGCCCTTCGGTTTCGGCCCTGAGGGCCTGCGCTCCGGGTGAACGGAGAATATCCGGCTGAGGTAGAGGCTGGTCAGGACGAAAGATCCGCCTCCGATTCCATACAATCACGTCGATATTACGGGTGCAGGTGACTGTTGTGGATGGCTTCTGTCACCGAGGGGACCACTAGCACCATGATTGTCGCGAATATTCCCCAGCCGATCATGATCCAAGTGTAGTATTTTTTGCCGGTGAGTTTTCGCAGTCTTATCGCGAAATCTGCCATGAAAAGCAGAGAAACGGCGAATAAGAAAGCCAGGGTAATCCCTAAAGACAAGGTCATGGCCAGTTGTCCTTTCCTGGATAATCTGACTTACAATTTCCCTCGTGCTTGTTGTATTTGTGATGGGTCCAAGCGAGTGCTGCCCCTTCAGTGGCCAGCGCAAGGGCTGCGCCTGCCCATTCTGGCGGTCCTCCTTCTCCTCCAACCACTGCCGCCTTCCAGGTTGTACTGATTGTTACGGTAGCCGCGGTGGCTTCAATCATGTCGCCTTTCGCCTCATCACATTGATCCTTGCGCCACCGGTTCCAGGACTTGTAATCAGCGCTGCCATGCCCGCCCCCAATTCCGGGAGGCGCAACATGAAAGCGGCAAGTGTTGGCGCGGGTACGACGGTTCGGCTTACTTCGGCAGTTTGAGTGAATTTCATGAATTCATTCCTTTGTCATGTAATAACTCACCCCGAGGATATGAACCTAACAAAATAGTATTTGATCTTCAAGTTCTTGGTAGGGTATCTCGAAAAACTCAGGCCCGACTGCCGGACTTGACGTCGCAAGTGCTCCATTTTCTTTGTGGGAACAACCCATGGCCGCGACGGCCTGAGCCTGGCCCGTTTCCCGTACCGGTGCTTGACGCCGGCGTCGTTGCCGCCCGCTGAACGATGCGTTCGCAGCACCGCACTGGTGGTCGTCACGACGGGCCGCATATCGTGTGTCATGACCCTCTCCAAGGGAGACACCATGAATACTCGTACTGTTGTTCACCGCGTTCGCGGCATGCCCACCTCCGATGGCGCCGGCGTCAGCCTGACCCGGGTCATCGGCCAGCCGGCGCTTTCCATGCTGGATCCGTTCCTGCTGCTGGACGAATTCGGTTCCGACAAGCCCGGCGACTACATTGCCGGTTTTCCGGAGCACCCGCATCGCGGCTTCGAGACCGTCACCTACATGTTGGACGGGCGCATGCGCCACGGCGACAACCACGGCAACAGCGGCCTGCTGACGTCGGGTGCCGTGCAGTGGATGACCGCCGGCCGCGGCATCGTGCATTCGGAAATGCCCGAGCAGGAGCAAGGTCTGATGCGCGGCTTCCAGCTGTGGGTGAACCTGCCGGCTGGCGACAAGATGACCGATCCGCGCTACCAGGACATCGCGCCGGAGCGCATTCCCGAGGTCGATCCGGCCGACGGCGTGCATGTGCGCGTCATCGCCGGCCGTTTCGGTGGCGTCACCGGCCCGGTGTCGGGTGTCGCCACTGAACCGGTGTATCTGGATGTCGCCCTGGAACCCGGTGCCGAGGTCACGGTGCCGCTGCCGGCCGGGCACAACGCCTTCGCCTACGTCTTCGACGGGGCCGGCGTGCATCTGGGCACCGAGGTGCTGAACCACCGCGAGCTGGCGGTATTGTCGGCCGACGGCGACATCGTGTTGCGCGCCGGCGACGAGTCCGCACGATTGCTGGTGGTCGCCGGCAAGCCGCTCAAGGAACCGGTGGCGCGTTACGGCCCGTTCGTGATGAACAACGAACGCCAGATCCACGAAGCCATCGCGGATTTTCAGGCCGGCCGCTTCTGAGCGGTACGGATCGGGGCACCGGTCCGGTGACCGGGGCGCGTCCGACGTGGCCGCCCCGGTAGTCTTCGCGCGCCGGCCATGGCGCGCGAGACCTCACAACGAGGTGTGCATGGCCCGTGCCAGATAGGTTGCCGTGACACCCGCGCCGGCCGCCGCGATTTGCGCCGGGGTGCCTTGCGCCACCAACTGTCCACCGCGGTCGCCGGCGCCCGGCCCCATGTCGATGACCCAGTCGCTGGCCGCGATGAGGCGCATGTCGTGTTCGATCACGATCACCGAATGGCCGGCATCGACCAGGCCGTGGAGCTGACGCA
>CAZMKO010000136.1:0-4129 GCA_964566965.1 uncultured Rhodanobacteraceae bacterium | reverse complement strand
CAAGCTGCAGGGCACCATCGAATCGTTCGACCAGTTCGTGGTGCTGCTGCGCAACCAGGTCAGCCAGATGGTGTACAAGCACGCCATCTCCACCGTGGTTCCCGCGCGCAACGTGCGCATGGGAGGGCATGATGGCGGCCACCACGACCAGCGTGCCGAACAGGGCGAGACGGCGACAGCCTGAATCCTTCCTGCCCACCGGATGCCGATGAAACGGCCGTCGTCGCGGCCGTTTCATCGTGCGTGTGCCGGTGGCGCGCATTGATACCATGGGCGCATGTCCAACACATTCATTGATCGCGAGAAAAAGGGCGAGCGTGCCGTCCTGGTCCTGCCGCACGGCCGACTGGGCGGCGACCCGGTGCGCCGCGGCGAGGAATTCGCCGAACTGGCGGCCTCGGCCGGTGCCGAGGTCCTGGGCCGGGTCGCGGCGCGGGTGGCCGAGCCCAACGCGCGTTTCTACATCGGCAGCGGCAAGGTCGAGGAGGTGGCCGAGCACGTGCGTGCCACCGGTGCCGACCTGGTGCTCGTGGACCATCTGCTCAGCCCGGTGCAGGAACGCAACCTGGAGCAGGCGCTGGGCGTTCGCGTCATCGACCGCGCCGGCCTGATCCTGGATATCTTCTCGCAGCGGGCGCGGTCGCACGAAGGCAAACTCGAAGTGGAGCTGGCGCAGCTGCGCCACCTGGCCACCCGGCTGGTGCGTGGCTGGACCCATCTGGAGCGACAGCGCGGCGGCAGCATCGGCCTGCGCGGGCCCGGCGAGACCCAGCTGGAAACCGACCGCCGGCTGCTCGGCATCCGCGTCAAGCAGCTCACCCGGCGCCTGGAAAAAGTGCAGACCCAGCGCCGCCAGCAACGTCGTGCCCGGCTGCGCAACACGGTGCCGCGAGTGGCCCTGGTCGGCTACACCAATGCCGGCAAGTCGACGTTGTTCAACCGGTTGACGGCCGGCGAGGTGTATGCGGCCGACCAGTTGTTCGCCACCCTGGATCCCACTGTACGCCGCATCGAAGGGTTGGATGTCGGCCCGGTGGTGCTGGCCGACACGGTGGGGTTCGTGCGCGAGCTGCCGCACGACCTGGTGGCGGCCTTCCGCGCCACCCTGTCGGAGGCGCGTGATGCGGACCTGTTGCTGCACGTCAGTGATGCCGCCGACCCCGAGCGGGATCTTCTGGCCGGCGTCGTCGACCGCGTGCTGGACGAAATCGGAGCCAGCGAGGTGCCGCAGCTTCGGGTCATGAACAAAGTGGATCTGGCCGACATGGCGCCGCGCGCCGACCGCGACGCCGAGGGGCGCATCCGGCGCGTCTGGCTGTCGGCGGCCGACGCCACCGGTCTGGACCTGTTGCGCGAGGCACTGCAGCAGCACCTGGCCGGCGACCGGGTCGATGCCCGCCTGGATCTGCCGTTGAGCGCCGGGCGGTTGTACGCGCGCCTGAAGGATGCCGGCGCCATTGCCGCCGAGCATGTGGACGCCACCGGGTGGCACCTGCACATCGAGGCGCCGCGCGCGTTGCTGGCCACACTGCCCGGCGCCGATGCCGAGCCGGCACGGGCGTTGACGCGTCGGGCGCCGGAAGACGGGGCGCCGTCCGACTGACCGCGGCGCGCCGGGATGCGTGGCCCGGCGGGACGTGGTCGCGGGTTTCGGGGTGCTCATGATGGTCATGGCCGGGCGCATGATCTGCTAGAATGCGCGGCGGTGCGCCCGGAGTTTTTCGGGGCGGGTTGCCGCAAGCACCGCGTGTGTTCCGAGCCGGAAACCGTGACCTCCGCCTGGATGTCGCCCTCCGTTATTTTTTATCCGTCGGCGCCACGCGTCGACCCTGATCCTGCCCGCAGGGGACCATAGGCATGTCCTGGAACGAACCTGGCCGTGGTGACCGCGACCCCTGGAGTCGCGACAACCATTCCGGAGGAGGCAAGGGCCCGCAATGGGACGACCTCTTCAACAAACTGCGTCAGCATATGGGCCGTTTCGGCAAGGGTGGCGGCGGCATCGTCACCATCGTCGTGGCGATTCTGCTGGCCTGGCTGATCCTGTCCAGCTACACCGTCATCGGCGCGCGCGAGACCGGTGTGGTGTTGCGCTTTGGCGCCTTCAACCGCGCCTTGCCGTCGGGCTTCCACCTCAAGCTGCCCTCGCCGCTCGAGCATGTCTACAAGGTCAAGACCAGCAAGGTGCGCTCGGTGTCCGACAGTGTGCAGATGCTGACCAACGATGAAAACATCGTGCAGGTGGACTTCAACGTCCAGTGGCAGGTGTCGGATGCGCGCAAGTACCTGTTTTCCATGCGCGATCCGGAGCAGACAATCAGCCACGCCGCCGAAGCCTCGGTGCGCGCGGTGGTCGGTGCCAACCCCATGAACGCCATCTTGTCCGGGCAGGGCGCGGAGTTGGTCGCCGAGACCCGTCAGCGCCTGCAGCAGACCCTGGATACCTACCATGCCGGTCTGCGGATCACCGAGATCAGCTTCCAGAATGTGGCGCCGCCGGATCAGGTGCGCGGCGCGTTCGATGATGTCAACAAGGCCCGCGAGGACAAACAGCGTATCGAGAACGAGGCCCAGGCCTATGCCAGCCAGGTGGTGCCGGTGGCACGCGGCAAGGCCGCGCGTATCGCTGCCGAGGCCGCCGGCTATCAGGCCTCCCGCGAGGCCCGCGCGCAGGGCGACGTGGAACGCTTCAACCAGGTGTTCAAGCAGTATCAGGCGGCCAAGGGCGTCACCCGTACGCGCCTGTGGCTGGAGACGATGGAGGACATCCTGTCCAAGCATCCCAAAGTGGTCGACGGCTCCGGTGGCCGCAACGTGCTCTACCTGAACCTGGATGACGGCAGCGCGCCGGCCGCCGGCAGCACCAGCAGCCTGCCGGGCATCGGTCGGGCGGTGATCGATGCCGATGCCCGCACGACGGACAAGGAGGACGGGCAATGAAGAAGTTGTGGCCAGCCATCATCGTGGTGCTTGCCGTGCTCGTGGCCTTCAACAGCCTGTTCACGGTCAGCGAGGGGCAGACCGCCATCGTGCTGCAGTTCGGGCGCATCGACCGTTCCGACTACAAGCCGGGCCTGTACGCCAAGATCCCCTTCCTGCAACAGGTCATGCGTTTCGACAGCCGTATCCAGACCCTGGATGCGCAGCCGGAGCGTTATTTCACGCAGGAAAAGAAAAGCGTCGACGTGGACTTCTATGTCAAGTGGCGCATTGCCGACAACGTCACCTACTACCGCGCCACCACCGGCGACATCAACCAGGCCAGCCAGCGCCTGGCTCCGATCATCAAGGACGCGCTGCGTTTTCAGGTCAACTCGCGCACGCTGGACGAGCTGATCTCCGGTGGCCGCAAGGACATCGCCGACCAGGTCATCGCCCAGGCCAACAAGGCCACGCATGACAACCTGGGCATCGACGTGGTCGACGTGCGCATCAAGCGTATCGAGCTTCCCGAAACGGTGAGCGAGTCGGTCTACAACCGCATGCGTGCCGAGCGCAAGCAGTTGGCCAACGAACTGCGCTCCACTGGCAAGGAGGCCGGCGAGAAAATCCGTGCCGATGCCGACCGCCAGCGCCAGGTCCTCATTGCCGACGCCGAGCGCGATGCCGCCAAGGTGCGCGGCGCGGGTGATGCCAAGGCGGCGGAAGTCTACGCCGCGGCCTACAGCAAGGATCCGGACTTCTTCCGTTTCTACCGCAGCCTGCGCGCCTACGAGAAATCCTTCGACCACAGCAAGAGCGTGCTGATCGTGGATCCGCAATCGCGCTTCATGCGTTATTTCGACGATGCCGAAGGCCATGGCGGACACTGATGCACGACCTGTATGCGGCACTGTGTCTGGTGTTCGTCATCGAGGGCCTGATCCTGCTGGCCGCGCCGCGTGGCTGGCAGCGGATGGTCGAACAGGCGGCGCGGATGGATCCGCGCATCCTGCGCGTGTGCGGTGCATTCGCCGTGGTCGCCGGATTGCTGGTGTTGCAGCTGCTCAACCGGTGAGTCGGGTGCGGTTTTCGGCCGCCATCAACACCCGTGTGGGGGAACTCCGAAAAACCTGGATTTTCATCAAGGCCACTGTAGGAGCGCTGGAAGGCGCGACCGGCAACGCGGGAAAATGGCGTGTCCTGCGGC
>CAZMKO010000135.1:0-4137 GCA_964566965.1 uncultured Rhodanobacteraceae bacterium | reverse complement strand
CGTCGGTCTGCGACTGCACGGTCACGCCGTCGATGAAGTCGACGAAGTTGGCCACACCCTTCACTTCCGACACGATCGGATGGGTATGCGGATCCCAGTGTGCGACGGTCTGGCCGGACTTGACCGCGGCCTCGTCCTTGACATCGATGGTGGCACCGTAGGGCACCTTGTAGCGCTCACGCTCACGGCCGTTGGCATCCAGCACCGACACCTCACCGGAACGCGACACCGCGACCAGGTGGCCGTCGTTGTGACGCACGGTCTTGATGTTGTTGAACTGCAACGTGCCAGTGGTCTTGACGGTGACGTTGTCCACCGCGGCGGCACGCGAGGCGGCACCACCGATGTGGAAGGTACGCATGGTCAGCTGCGTACCCGGCTCGCCGATCGACTGCGCGGCGACCACGCCCACGGCCTCGCCCATGTTGACGCGATGGCCACGGGCCAGGTCGCGGCCGTAGCACATGGCGCACACGCCGTGCTCGGCCTGGCAGGTGATCGGCGAGCGCACCTGGATCGACTGCACGCCGGCCTCGTCGATCTTTTCGACCAGCTGCTCGTTGAGCAGGGTGCCGGCCTCGACGATGGGATCGGCGTCGTCACCCGGCGCGAACACGTCCTCGGCCGTGACACGGCCCAGCACACGATCGCGCAACGGCTCGACCACGTCGCCGCCTTCCACGATCGGAATCATGGTCAGGCCCTGGTCGGTGCCGCAGTCGTCACTGGTGATGACCACGTCCTGCGCCACGTCGACCAGACGCCGCGTCAGGTAACCGGAGTTGGCGGTCTTCAGCGCGGTATCGGCCAGGCCCTTTCGGGCACCGTGGGTGGAGTTGAAGTACTGCAGCACGTTCAGGCCTTCACGGAAGTTGGCCTTGATCGGCGTCTCGATGATGGAGCCGTCCGGACGCGCCATCAGGCCGCGCATGCCGGCCAGCTGACGAATCTGCGCCACCGAACCACGCGCGCCGGAATCGGCCATGATGTACAACGAGTTCATCGACTTCTGCGTGACCGCGTTGCCCTCGGCATCGATACGCTTCTCGTTGCCGATGCCGTCGATCATGGCCTTGGCGACCAGCTCGTTGGTACGCGACCAGATGTCGACCACCTTGTTGTAACGCTCGCCGGCGGTGACCAGACCCGACTGGTACTGCTCCTGGATCTCCACCACTTCGGTCTCGGCTTCGTCCAGGATGCCCTTCTTGGCCTCCGGAATGACCATGTCGTCGATGCCGATGGAAATACCCGCACGCGTGGCCAGGCGGAAGCCGGTGTACATCAGCTTGTCGGCCAGGATCACGGTCTGCTTCAGGCCCAGCAGGCGGTAGCAGGCGTTGATGAGGCGCGAGATGGCCTTCTTGTTGAGCTCGGTATTGGCCAGCTCGAACGGCAGCCCCTCGGGCAGGATCTCCATCAGCAATGCGCGACCGACCGTGGTGTCGACCAGCGAGACCGACTCGGTGCGCTCGCCATCGGCATCGACCTCGACCTGGCGCAGGCGCACCTTGCACTTGGCGTGCAGCTCGGCGGCACGGTTGTCATAGGCGCGGCGCACTTCGGCCACGTTGGCGAACACCATGCCGGAGCCCTTGGCATCGACCAGCTCGCGGGTCATGTAGTACAGACCCAGCACGACGTCCTGGGTCGGCACGATGATCGGCTCGCCGTTGGCCGGGGACAGGATGTTGTTGGACGCCATCATCAGCGCGCGCGCTTCCAGCTGCGCCTCGATGGACAGCGGCACGTGCACGGCCATCTGGTCGCCGTCGAAGTCCGCGTTGAAGGCGGTGCAGACCAGCGGATGCAGCTGGATGGCCTTGCCCTCGATCAGCACCGGCTCGAACGCCTGGATACCCAGACGGTGCAGGGTCGGGGCACGGTTGAGCATGACCGGATGCTCGCGGATGACCTCGGACAGGATGTCCCACACCATCGGCTCTTCACGCTCGACCAGCTTCTTGGCAGCCTTGATGGTGGATGCCTCGCCACGCGCCTGCAGCTTGGCGAAGATGAACGGCTTGAACAGCTCCAGCGCCATCTTCTTGGGCAGGCCGCACTGGTGCAGCTTGAGGTACGGACCCACGGTGATCACCGAGCGGCCCGAATAGTCCACACGCTTGCCCAGCAGGTTCTGGCGGAAACGGCCCTGCTTGCCCTTGATCATGTCGGCCAGGGACTTCAGCGGACGCCGGTTGGTGCCGGTGATGGCGCGACCGCGACGGCCGTTGTCCAGCAGCGCGTCGACCGACTCCTGCAGCATGCGCTTTTCGTTGCGCACGATGATTTCCGGCGCGTTGAGCTCGAGCAGGCGGCGCAGGCGGTTGTTGCGGTTGATGACGCGGCGGTACAGGTCGTTGAGGTCGGACGTGGCGAAGCGGCCACCTTCCAGCGGCACCAGCGGACGCAGGTCCGGCGGCAGCACCGGCAGCACGGTGAGGATCATCCACTCCGGCTTGTTGCCCGACTCCAGGAACGCCTCGACCAGCTTGATGCGCTTGGTCAGGCGCTTCAGCTTGGTCTCGGAATTGGTGGCCGCGATCTCTTCCTTCAGGCGCGTCTGCTCGGCCTTCAGGTCCAGCGACTTCAGCAGCTCGTAGACGGCTTCGGCACCCATGCGGGCGTCGAACTCGTCACCGTGTTCCTCGACCGCTTCCAGGTACTGGTCTTCGGTCAGCATCTGGCCACGCTCCAGCGCGGTCAGGCCGGGGTCGACCACCACGTAGGCCTCGAAGTACAGGATGCGCTCGATGTCGCGCAGCGTCATGTCCATCATCAGGCCGATGCGCGAGGGCAGCGACTTCAGGAACCAGATGTGCGCGACCGGGCTGGCCAGATCGATATGACCCATGCGCTCGCGACGCACCTTGGCCAACGTGACCTCGGTGCCGCACTTCTCGCACACCACGCCACGATGCTTCATGCGCTTGTACTTGCCGCACAGGCACTCGTAGTCCTTCACCGGACCGAAGATGGCGGCGCAGAACAGGCCGTCACGCTCCGGCTTGAAGGTGCGGTAGTTGATGGTTTCGGGCTTCTTGACCTCGCCGTAGGACCAGGAGCGGATCAGCTCCGGCGACGACAACGCGATCTTGATGGCATCGAAATCCAGCGGCTGGCGCTGCTGGTTGAACAGGTTGAGAAGGTCTTTCATTTGGAAACTCCGGGAATCGGGAATGGGGAATCGGGAGTGGTTGACCAGGGCGCCCCGTCACGGGCGCCCGGCGCCGATCCCTCAGTTCTCTTCCAGATCGATGTTGATACCCAGCGAGCGGATCTCCTTGACCAGCACGTTGAACGACTCCGGCATGCCGGCGACCATTTCGTGCTTGCCATCGACGATGTTCTTGTACATCTGGTTGCGGCCCTGCACGTCGTCGGACTTCACCGTCAGCATCTCCTGCAGGGTGTAGGCCGCGCCGTAGGCTTCCAACGCCCAGACTTCCATTTCGCCGAAGCGCTGGCCGCCGAACTGCGCCTTGCCGCCCAGCGGCTGCTGGGTGACCAGCGAGTACGGACCGGTGGAACGCGCATGCATCTTGTCGTCCACCAGGTGATGCAGTTTCAGCACGTGCATGTAGCCCACGGTGACCTCGCGGTCGAAGGCCTCGCCGGTACGGCCGTCGTACAGCGTGGTCTGGCCGGACTCGGGCAGATCGGCCAGCTTCAGCATGGCCTTGATCTCTTCCTCTTCGGCACCGTCGAACACCGGTGTGGCCATCGGCACGCCGTTGGTGAGGTTGCCGGCCAGACTCATGATTTCCTTGTCACTGAACGCCTTCAGATCCACGTGCTCGGACGCCGAACCCTTGGGGTTGTAGATCTGGTCCAGGAACTTGCGCACCTCGGCCACCTTGCTCTGGGCATCCAGCATCTTCTTGATCTTGTTGCCAAGCCCCTTTGCGGCCCAGCCCAGATGCACTTCCAGGATCTGGCCGATGTTCATACGGCTCGGCACGCCCAGCGGGTTCAGGCAGATGTCCATCGTGGTGCCGTCGGCGGTGTGCGGCATGTCCTCGACCGGGACGATGATCGACACCACACCCTTGTTGCCGTGGCGGCCGGCCATCTTGTCGCCCGGCTGGATGCGGCGCTTGACGGCCAGGAACACCTTGACCATCTTCAGCACGCCCG
>CAZMKO010000134.1:0-4233 GCA_964566965.1 uncultured Rhodanobacteraceae bacterium | reverse complement strand
GTGGGAGCGGCTTCAGCCGCGATGGGCGCGCGCTTGCGGGCCCGGGCGGACCGATGCGTTGCCTGTCTCCGCTACAACTTGTAGCCGCGATGGATGGCGACCACGCCGTCGGTGAGGTTGCGTACGTCCACGTGGCCGAAGCCGGCCGTTTCCATCATGGCTTTCAGGGTGGCCTGGTCGGGATGTTTGCGGATCGACTCGGCCAGGTAGCGGTAGCTGTCGGCGTCGTGTGCGAACAGGCGGCCCAGGCGCGGCAGCACCTGGAAGGAGTGGAAGTCGTAGAGTTTTCCGAACAGCGGGTTTTTCACCCGCGAGAATTCCAGCACCAGGGCGCGGCCGCCGGGTTTGAGCACGCGGCAGATGTCGGCCAGGGCGCGTTCCTTGTCAGTGACGTTGCGCAGGCCGAAGGCCATGGTCACTACGTCGAAGGTATCGTCGGGCCACGGCAATTGTTCGGCGTTGACCTGGGCCCACTCGATGCCCTCCAGCATACCGCGGTCGGTGAGCCGGTCGCGGCCGACGCGGAGCATGGCCGCGTTGATGTCGCCGACCACAATGCGGCCTTCCTTGCCCACCCGGGGCCGGATCAGCGCGGCGATGTCGCCGGTGCCCCCGGCCAGATCCAGCACGCGGTCGCCGCGACGGATGCCGCCCACGGCCACGAAATGGCGTTTCCACAACCGATGGATGCCGAAACTCATGAGGTCGTTCATGAGATCGTAACTGCGCGCGACCGAGGTGAAGACTTGGCCGACCAGTTTTTGTTTTTCGGCGACCGGCACGTCGCGGAAGCCGAAATGGGTGGTGGAATCGGGCTCGTTCATGGGTGGAATGCTACACGAAAAGGGTTTGCCATGAACGCGCCGAATGTCGCTTTGTGCGGTGTTTTTAGCGGCCAATTCGGCGAAATTGCGAGATGTCGGGCTTGGGTTCAGCGCCGAAGGCTTGTAGTCTCGCTGCATTCAACTGACTGAACCGAGGAGTAATGCATGGGCATATTTGCCAAGCTTATCCGGCGCAAGTCGGTGGAGCAGTTGCAAAAGGAGGCCGGTCAAAGTGCCGACTTCAACCGCACCATGGGCGTGTGGCAGCTGACGGCCATCGGCGTGGGTGCGATCGTGGGCGTGGGCGTGTTCGTCCTGGCGCCGCACGAGGCGGCACTGCATGCCGGCCCGGCCATCGTGCTCAGTTTTCTGATCGCCGGCATCGGCAGCGCGTGCGCGGCGCTTTCCTACGCCGAGTTTGCCGGCATGATCCCGGTGACCGGCAGCGCCTACACGTACGGTTACGCGGTGCTGGGCGAGTTGCCCGCGTGGATCATCGGCTGGGATTTGCTGGTCGAATACGCCTTGATTGTGGCGGTGGTCGCGGCTGGTACGTCCAATTATCTGCAATCAGGCATTGAATACCTGACCGGCTGGCAATTGCCGGTGGCCCTGCAGGGCGCGTGGGATCCGGAACGCGGTACGGTGTTCAATCTGCTGGCCGCGGTGGTGGCATTGGCGATCGCGGCGCTGCAGATTTTCCGCACCGAGATCGGTGCGCGCTTCAACACGTTCGTGGTGGCCATGAAGGTGCTGGGCGTGGGCATCGTGATTGTCGTCGGCGCGTTCTACGTCAAGACCAGCCTGTGGCACCCGTTCATTCCCGAGGTGCAGGAGTTGTCCGACGGCACGTTCCAGTATGGCCTGACCGGCGTGATGGCGGCAGCCAGCATCGTGTTTTTCGCCTGCTTCGGTTACGACACGTTGACCACGGCGGCCGAGGAGTCCAAGAATCCGCAGCGTGATCTGCCGATTGCCGTGATCCTGTCGCTGGTGCTGGCGATGGCCATGTATTTCGGCGTGTCGCTGGTGTTGACCGGCATGGTGCCGTACACCGAGTTGAACGTGCCGGCGCCGGTCAGCGCGGCCTTCGAGGCGCGCGGCCTGCACTGGATCGGCTTTGTGATCAGCGTGGCGGCGGTGTGCGGCATCGCCAGCGTGGTATTCGCGTTCATGCTGGGCGCGGCGCGCATCTGGTTTGCGCTGTCGCGTGACGGGCTGCTGCCGCGCTGGTTCGCCAAGAGCCACCCCAAACATGGCACCCCGTACCGCCCGACCGCCATCCTCGGTGTGGCCACGGCGATTATCGCCGGCTCCATTCCGCTCACGGAGTTGGCCAAGCTGGTCAACATCGGCACCTTGTCGGCGTTCATCCTGATCTGTGCGTCGGTGCTGATTCTGCGCATCCGCCGGCCGGAACTGGAGCGCCGTTTCCGCACGCCGTTCCTGTGGGTGCTGGCGCCGCTGGGCATCCTGTTTTCGCTGTTTCTGATCATCGGCTGGCCGTGGGTCACCGAGGGCCAGTTCCACTTCATCGGCGGGCTGGACCAGCAGACCTACGAGCGCTTCATCATCTGGATGCTGATCGGCTTTGTCATCTATTTCGCCTACGGCATCAAGAACAGCAGCCAGCGCGGCCGCGAGGGCCATTCGCTGGAGGACGACAAGAACGGCCGCTGAGCGTCAGCCGGGCGCGTGATCGACCGGGATGGGCGTTGGCGTCCATCCCGGTTTTTTTGTGGCTGGCGCCGGTCCCCGGCGTGTTTGGCGGGCATTCATGACCTCTGGCATGGGGATGGCGGGCGTTGCGGTTCTAGCATGGACGACTGTTCCGGACCTCGCGGCCAGTCGTGCCGTCCCGCGCCCGGCGAATGCCTTGTGCCCCGGCCGATGCGACCGGCGGCTGTTCCACCGGAGATTCCCATGAAGAAAACCCTTCTCGCTTCCGCCTTGTTCGTGGCCGCCTTGGGTGCGGCGCCGTTGGCCGCCGTACAGGCTGGCGACATCCAGTTGAACAAGGTGCTGCATGTCGGCGACAACCAGCCGGTGCCGCAGGATATCGACTATCCGGGCACGCTGAAGATCCACGTCGACGCCAGCGATACCGACCATCGCATCTTCCGGGTGCACGAGACCATTCCGGTTGCCGCGGGCAAGTCGATCTATCTGCTGTATCCGTCCTGGATCCCCGGCGTGCACGAGCCCTACAGCCCCATCGACAAGGTCGCCGGCCTGGTCATCAAGGGCAACGGCAAGACCATCCCGTGGAAGCGTGACCAGTACAACGTGCGAGCCTTCCAGGTGGATGTGCCGGACGGCGTGACCAGCCTGGACGTCACGTTCCAGTTCCTGTCGGCGCAGAACCATCGCCAGGGCGCCATCCGCATGACCCCCGAGATGATGGACATGGCCTGGAACAAGGTCACGCTGTATCCGGCCGGCTACTACGCCAGCCGCATCAAGACCCAACCCAGCGTCACCCTGCCGGCCGGGTGGAAGTTCGGCACCGCGTTGGAAGTGGCCAGCCGCAGCGGCGACACCGTGACCTTCAAGCCGATCGACTATCTCAACCTGGTCGACTCACCGATGTATGCCGGCAAGTATTTCAAGCGCCTGGACATCACCAGCGACAAGTCGCCGCCGGTGCACATGGATATTGTTGCCGATGCGCCGCGCTTCCTGGAGATCAGCGACGAGCAGCACCAGATCATGAAGAACATGGTGGTGCAGATGGGCAAGCT
Organism: uncultured Rhodanobacteraceae bacterium; assembly: GCA_964566965.1. GTDB lineage: Bacteria > Pseudomonadota > Gammaproteobacteria > Xanthomonadales > Rhodanobacteraceae > Oleiagrimonas. The sequence continues at coordinate 668 of CAZMKO010000134.1, read as the reverse complement.
TTACGGCACGTACCACTTCGACCATTACGACTTCCTGTTCTCGCTGTCGGACAAGATGAGCGGCAATGGCCTGGAGCATTCGCGTTCCAGCGAGGACGGCACCGGCGCGGACTTTTTCACCGACTGGAGCCTGACCAAGCGACACGATCTGCTGACCCACGAGTTCAACCATTCCTGGAACGGCAAGTACCGCCGCGGCGTCGACCACGCCACGCCCAATTTCAACATCGCCATGGGCGACAGCCTGTTGTGGGTGTACGAGGGCCAGACCCAGTTCTACGGCAACGTGATCGCCGTGCGCGCCGGGCTGGAGGACACCAAGACCGGCTTTGCCAAATTGGCCAACGTGGCGGCCAACTACGACATGAACCGGCCCGGCTTCCAGAGTTGGCGGGCCATCCAGGACACCACCAACGACCCGACCATCGCCGCGCGTGCCTCGCTGCCGTACCGCAACTGGCAGGGCAGCGAGGACTACTATTCCGGTGGCCAGATGATCTGGCTGGCGGTGGACGGCAAGATCCGCCAGCTGACTCACAACAAGCACTCGCTGGACGACTTTGCCAAGGCCTTCTTCGGCATGAATCCGGGTGCCTGGGACATCAACACCTACACCTTCGAGGACGTGGTCGACACCCTGAACAAGATCGCGCCGAATGACTGGAAGA
>CAZMKO010000133.1:0-4253 GCA_964566965.1 uncultured Rhodanobacteraceae bacterium | reverse complement strand
TGTCGTCCAGCGTGGCGATGGAGACGCCGGAGTTGCCGATCTTGCCGTAGATGTCCGGGCGCGGTGCCGGATCCTCGCCGTACAAGGTGACCGAGTCGAACGCCGTGGACAATCGCGCGGCCGGCTGGCCCTTGCTGACGTAATGAAAACGGCGATTGGTGCGCTCGGGCGTGCCTTCGCCCGCGAACATGCGAGTGGGGTCCTCGCCGGAGCGGCGGTAGGGATAGACGCCGGCGGTATACGGATAACTGCCAGGCAGGTTTTCGCGCAGCAGGAAATGCAGCTGGTCGCCCCAATCCGGTGTCAGCGGCGGCGCGATTTTGGGAATTTTCTGGTGGCTGAGCGATTCGCGGTAGTTGTCGACTTTGATGATCTTGTCGCGCACCTTGTATTCATTGCGGTCATCAAGCACGGCCTGACGCTTCTCGGGCCATTCGCGCAGCAAATGCAGGGCTTCGCTGGAGAGCGCCTTCACCGCCTCGTTGTAGCGCTGGCGCAAGGTGTTGAGCGAGGCATCGCCCGTATCGTCGTGCAAATCGCTGAGGTTGTAGAGATCCAGTTCGCGCGGCAGTTTGGCGTCGTCCAGCTCTTTCAATGCCTCGAAATAATGCTGTGCCTTGCGCGCCGCGGCGGCCTGGGCGTCGGCCGAGTCGTTGAGCGAGCGTCCCTGCTCGGCGATTTCGGCCAGATAGCGCACACGTTTGCCGGGAATCAGTACGGTGGCACGCGGTTCTTTCAGGGAGGTGTCGACGTCCGGCTGGAAATCGCAGGTGTCCGAGCCGATGCCCGGTTTTCCGTCCCCGCTGCCCAGCTTTTCGCGCAGCAGGCGGCACAGGTTGACGAACATCCAGGTGATGCCCGGGTCGTTGAACTGGCTGGCGATGGTGGGATAGACGGGGATGTCCTCGTCCGGCGTGCTGAAGGCCGTGTGGTTGCGCTTCCACTGCTTGCGCACGTCGCGCAGCGCGTCTTCGGCACCGCGGCGGTCGTACTTGTTGAGTACCACCAGATCGGCGAAGTCGATCATGTCGATCTTTTCCAGCTGGCTGGCGGCGCCGTAGTCGCTGGTCATGACGTACATGGGGAAGTCGACCAGATCGACGATGGCCGAATCGCTCTGACCGATGCCGGCGGTTTCGACGATGACCAGGTCATAGGCCTGGCTGCGCAGAAAATCGATGCAGTCGTGCAACATCTCGTTGATGGCAACGTGGCGCCGGCGCGTGGCCATGGAACGCATGAACACGCGATGGCTGCGCAGGCTGTTCATGCGGATGCGGTCGCCCAGCAGCGCACCGCCCGAGCGCCGGCGCGTGGGATCGACGGCCAGCACGGCGATACGCATCTCGGGGAAGGCATGCAGGAAACGCAGCAGCAATTCGTCGACCGCGCTGGATTTGCCGGCGCCGCCGGTGCCCGTGATGCCGACGACTGGCGTCGTCGGTATCCGGGACCCGGGACCCGGGACCCGGGACCCGGAAGAGCCGGAAGCCCATTGATCGCGCAACGTGGCCAGCTCGGCATCACTGAAAACGCTATCTTCCAACGCCGAAAGCATGCGACCAACACTGATTTCATCCTCGACGTCGGCATTCGCAAGCTGTTGCGGGTCCCGGGTCCCGGGTCCCGGGTCCCGTTCATTCCGAGCACGCGAAGTGCGCTCCACCACATCCTCGATCATCTCCACCAACCCCAGCTTCATGCCGTCATTGGGGTGGTAGATACGCTCGACGCCGTAGTCCTGGAGTTCCTTGATTTCCTCGGGCGTGATGGTGCCGCCGCCGCCGCCGAACACGCGGATGTGGCCGGCGCCGTGCTCCTTGAGCATGTCGACCATGTACTTGAAGTATTCGACGTGCCCGCCCTGGTAGGAGCTGATGGCGATGGCATCGGCATCTTCCTGCAACGCCGCACGCACCACGTCTTCCACCGAGCGGTTGTGGCCCAGATGGATCACCTCGGCGCCCTGGTCCTGGATGATGCGGCGCATGATGTTGATGGCGGCATCGTGACCGTCAAACAGGCTGGCCGCGGTGACGAAACGCAGCGGGGTGTCGGTCTGTGGGGCGCTCGCGGGGAGGTGCTTGGCGGGCGTGCTCATGGGAACTCCGGATGGGTCGTAGGCAAGACGGCCATTGTATCGCGGATGCGCCGATTCCACCGGGGACCGGCGCGAAAGCGGCACAAGCATGCACGGCAACTCGTTGATTTCACTGGGTCGCGAAAACCCTTCCCCTCTGCGGTCATGCGCTTGGCTACAGTTCGGGATGGTTGCGCTAAGCTGCCGTCGTTGCCGTTGCCATCAGGGAGTGCGTCATGAAACTTCGTCTTCTCGCCGCTTGCGCCATCCTGCCGTTGCTGGCCGCTTGCGCCACCTCGCCAACCGGGCGCAACCAGTTGATGCTGGTGTCCAACTCGGAAATCCAGCAAATGGGCGTCGCCTCGTTCAACGACATGCGCAAGCAAGGCAAGTTTGCCGACGCGCCGGGTCAGCGCGCGTACGCCACCTGCGTGGCCGACAACCTCATCAAGGTGCTGCCGCCGCCGTTCAATACCAACAAGTGGGAAGTGCAAATCATCAAGGACAACACACCCAACGCATTCGCCCTGCCCGGCGGGCGCATCGGCGTCAACCAGGGCATGTTCAAGATCGCCGCAAACCAGGATCAGCTGGCCGTGGTGCTGGGCCACGAGCTGTCCCACGTGGTGGCCCGCCATGGTGCCGAGCGCGTGTCGGACAACCTGGCCACGCAACTCGGCGCCACGGCCGCCACCGCCGTCGGCGCGGCGCGGGGCATGGACCCCAATGCCATGCAGGCCCTGCTGGGCGTGGGTGCGCAGGTAGGCATCCTGCTGCCCTTCTCGCGTGCCCAGGAAAGCGAGGCCGATGTCATGGGCCAGCGCTACATGGCCGAGGCCGGGTTCGATCCCAAGGCCGCGGTAGCGCTGTGGCAGAAAATGGAGAAGGATGCCGGCGGCTCCAAAAACTCGTTCCTGTCCACCCATCCCTCGCCCGGCCAGCGCATCAGCCGGCTCGGCCAGGGCGCCACGCAACTGGCACCGGTGTACCAGCAGGCACGACAGGCCGGCCGCAAGCCCGCCTGCCACCTGTAGCCGCGCGGTTTCACATGCGTAAACCCGTCATGAACACAAAATGACGTGGCGTCAACATCCGACGCCACCCGGGCGTTGTGAAGCAGGAACCACCACCTCCGGAATGCACATGAAGATGATCGGCAAACTGGCCATACTGGCAGGCGCGGGCCTGTTCCTTGGCAGCGGTTTCGGTGTCGGCATACCGGCCGCCCATGCCGGCAGCCACGTCAGCATCAACATCGGCGTCGCGCCACCGCCGCCACGCTGGGAAGCGGTACCGCCACCGCGTGCCGGCTTCGTGTGGGCACCGGGTTACTGGATCTGGATCGGCAGCGGCTATCAGTGGCGTCCGGGGCGCTGGCACCGCCATCGGCCCGGCTACTCTTACGTGCGGCCGAGCTGGTACCGCTCCGGCGGTTACTGGCACATGCGTGGCGGCCATTGGCAACCGTCCCACCGCGTGGTGCGGCGCTATCACAACACCCGGCGCCACGTGCCGCGGCAGCGTTGGCGTTCCAGCCATGGACGGGGCAACCGGCACGGCTCGCATCGCGGCCACCGCCGCGGCGGCCGCCACTGACCGGCCCCCTCTCCAGCCGGCGTGGTCGGACGGCCCGCATGGCAGCGCATCGCGCCAGGTACTAAACTACGCGGCGCACACCCCCGCCCCAGCCCTGCTGGGGCGACGCTTATGCGAAACCGTGCACCCGAATCAAAGCAGTCGTTGCCGCGTGCGACATGATGCGCGGCCACGGCACAAGATTGCCGCCGCGGCGGCATGGCAAAACCACGGAGTCCGATTCCGATGATCTTTGAAACCATTGCTACCACCGACCACGAGGAAGTGGTCTTCTGCCAGAACAAGGACGCCGGCCTGAAAGCCATCGTCGCCATCCACAATACGGTGCTGGGTCCGGCCCTGGGCGGCCTGCGCATGTGGCCCTACAAGACCGAGCAGGAAGCGGTCAACGACGTGCTGCGCCTGTCGCGCGGCATGACCTACAAGAACGCCGTGGCGGGCCTGAACCTCGGCGGCGGCAAATCGGTGATCATCGGCGATCCGGCCAAGGACAAGTCCGAGGCCCTGTTCCGCGCCTTCGGCCGTTTCATCAATTCGCTCAACGGCCGCTACATCACCGCCGAAGACGTCGGCATCG
>CAZMKO010000132.1:0-4315 GCA_964566965.1 uncultured Rhodanobacteraceae bacterium | reverse complement strand
GCCCTGTGGGAGCGGCCCATGGCCGCGATCGGTATGCCGGTCACGCGACAATGGCCTGGGTTATCCTTGCCGCATGCGCACCTATCTCGACCTTCTCGGCCACGTGCTGGAGCACGGCACGCACAAGAGCGACCGCACCGGGACCGGCACGCTGAGCGTGTTCGGCTACCAGATGCGGTTTGACCTGGCGGACGGGTTTCCGCTGGTCACCACCAAGAAGCTGCATCTGCGCTCGATCGTGCATGAGCTGCTCTGGTTTCTGCGTGGCGATACCAATATCGGCTACCTGAAGGACAACGGCGTCAGCATCTGGGACGAGTGGGCCGACGACAACGGCGACCTCGGCCCGGTATACGGCCATCAGTGGCGCTCGTGGCCGGACCGCGACGGCCAGGCCATCGACCAGATTGCCTGGGTGGTCGACGAGATCCGCCGCAACCCGGACTCGCGGCGTCTGGTGGTCAGTGCATGGAATGTCGGCGAGCTGCCGCGGATGGCCTTGATGCCTTGCCATGCGCTGTTCCAGTTCTATGTCGCCGACGGCCGGCTCAGTTGCCAGCTGTACCAGCGCTCGGGTGACGTCTTTCTGGGTGTGCCGTTCAACATCGCCAGCTACGCGCTGTTGACCCACATGGTGGCGCAGGTGTGCGGCCTGGAGGTGGGCGATTTCGTGCATACGCTGGGCGATGCGCACCTGTACAACAATCACCTGGAGCAGGCGCGCCTGCAATTGACACGCGAGCCGCGCGGGCTGCCGCGCCTGGTGCTCAATCCGGCCGTGCAGTCGCTGGAGGGTTTCCGCTACGAGGACATCCGGTTCGATGGCTACACGCCGCATCCGGGCATCAAGGCGCCGGTGGCGGTGTGATGCGCAGGGCGCGGCATTTCGGCGATAATGAACGTGACGTTGCGTCGCGGCCCGCGTCGCGCCTTTCCAATCCCCGCAAGGAGCCTGCATGTCCATTTCGTTGATCGCCGCTCTGGATAACGCGTCGGCCATCGGCAAGGATGGCCAGATTCCCTGGCATTTGCCCGACGACCTGCGCTATTTCAAGGAACTGACCGTGGGCAAATACGTGCTGATGGGGTACCGCACCGCGGTCGCCATCGGCAAGGCGTTGCCGGATCGGCACAATCTGGTACTCAGCCGGCGCCATGACGCGCCCTTCGAGGGGCAGACCACGGTCCGTTCGTTGCCCGAAGCCCAGGCGGTGGCCGGCGGCACCGGCTTGATGGTGATCGGTGGCGGCGAGGTGTATCGCGAGACGCTCCCGTTCGCGCAGCGCATGTACCTGACCTGGGTCGACACCACGGTCGAGGGGGCGGACGTGTTTTTCCCCAGCGTGCATTTTCGCGAGTGGGTGGAGATGTCGCGCGTACACCATGCCGCCGACGACAAGCATGCCCACCGTTTCGACATGGTCAGCTACGTGCGCGAGTGAGGCGTACCGTGTCGGTGGCGGATATGCCGCTGCAGGTGGTGGCGGGCGCGCTCGTCGATGCGACCGGCCAGGTGCTGGTGGCGCAACGGCCGGCCGGCAAGCAGCTGGCCGGTTGCTGGGAATTTCCCGGCGGCAAGGTGGAGGACGGGGAGACGCGGACCGTCGCCCTGCGCCGCGAGTTGTCCGAGGAGCTCGGCATTGATGCCGACGCCATCGACCCGCATCCCCTGATCAGCGTGCCGCGCCGGCACGGCGCCATCCATCTGGTGCTGCACGTCCATCGCGTCCGGCATTGGCATGGACAGCCGGACAACCGCGAACATGCCGCGCTGGCCTGGCGCGATCCGTCCGCCATCGATTTGACCGCGTTGGCGCCAGCAGACCGGCCGGTCGTGCATGCATTGCGCTTGCCGACGACCTACGTCATCACGCCGGACGCGGACGCCTCGCGGGTACGGGCCCTGCTCGGTGGCGTGATGGCGCGCGGCGACGCGGTGGTGCAATTGCGCCTGCCGTCGTGGTCGACCGACGCCGTGCGCACGCTGGCCGCCGCGCATGCCGAGGAGGCTCGGCATCGGCGGGTGGTGTTGATGCTCAACGGTGACATCGAGGGTGCACGACGGCTGGGCCCGGCGGTCGGCGTGCACCTGCGGGCGGGACAACTGATGACCCTGCGGGCGCGGCCGCTGCCGTCGGATCGATGGGTGGCGGCTTCGTGTCACGATCGGGCCGAGTTGCGCCGGGCCGGGGATTGGGCCGATTTTGCTGTCTTGTCGCCGGTCGCGCCGACTGCTTCGCACCCGGGTGTACCGGCGCTGGGGTGGCCGGCCTTTGCCGCGCGTGTGGCAGAAGCCGCCGTACCGGTGTATGCCCTGGGAGGCATGACACCTGCCGATGTCCAACAGGCATGCGATGCCGGCGGCCAGGGGGTGGCCGGCATTCGCGCGTTCTGGCCGGAAGCGTGACCAGCGGCCAGTTCCTGCCATCGCGGCTAAAGCCGCTCCCACAAAAAACGGTTTTTCGAGGTGGCCTGCAGAGCTTGCCCGGAGTTGAATGAAACCTTGTGGGAGCGGCCCATGGCCGCGATGGCTGCGGCGCCTCAGCCGTCCTGCCGCGCGGATGTCGACCATTCCCGGTAACGCTGGATCAGCGCATCCACCGCGATATCCAGTGCCGCCTCGTCGCCGTTGTTGTCGATGATGTCGTCGGCCAGCGCGCGGCGTTCGGCGTCACTGGCCTGGGCGGCGAGCATGCGTCGCGCGGTGGCGGAGTCGATGTCGTCGCGCTGGATCAGGCGGGCAATGCGCGTGTCCGGTGAGGTGTCGACCAGCAGCACACGGTCGACCCAACGGTATTGGGGCCAGGTTTCAGCGAGCAGCGGAATGGCCAGCAGGCACCACGCGTCGGTCTCGGCGGCCACGCGCGCGCGCAGCCAGGCGTCCACGCGCGGATGCACGATGGTTTCCAGACGCTGGCGTGCCTCGGCATCGGCGAATACCGTGGCACGCAGGGCACGACGATCCAGCTGGCCGTCCGGGCGCAGCACGGCGGGGCCGAAGGCCTCGACGACGGCGGCAAGACCGTCCGTGCCGGTTGCCACGACGTCGCGCGCGGCCACATCGGCATCGTGCACATGGATGCCGTGTGACGCGAAACGGCGGCTGACGGCGCTCTTGCCGGCGGCGATGCCGCCGGTCAGGGCGACAGTGCGGGCATGGCGGGTGGAGTTCAAGGCGTACTCAGTGCAATCCGGTCAGACGCGCGTAGGTATCCCACAAAAACGGGCCGGCGACAAACCAGATCCACCCGGCCATGGCGATGAACGGGCCGAACGGGATCGGCACCGAGCGTTCGTGCCGGTTGAAGGCGATCAGCAGGCCGCCGACGACCGCACCCACCAGCGAGGACACCAGCACCACCGGCAACAAAGCCAGTGGCCCCATCCAGGCGCCCATCGCCGCCAGCAGCTTGAAGTCGCCATAGCCCATGCCTTCCTTGCCGGTGGTCAGCTTGAACAGCCAGTAGATGCTCCACAGCGCGAGATAGCCGACGGCCGCGCCGACGATGGCGCTGGCCGGGCCTACCGACAGTGGCACCAGAGCCAGCAGCAGGCCCAGCCACAGCAATGGATAAGTCAGCTGGTCGGGCAGCAGCTGGGTGCGAAAATCGATGCCGGCCAGGGCCACCAGCAACCAGGTGAACACCAGGCCCGCCGCACCGGCCCAGGTGGCGCCGAATCGCCAGATGATGATGGCGCTGGCCACCGCCGTGAGTCCTTCCACCAGCGGGTACTGGATGGAGATGCGCGCGCGGCAATAGCGGCAACGTCCGCCCAGCAGCAGCCAGCCGAGCAGCGGAATGTTGTCCCGTGGCGAAAGGCGATGCTTGCACTGCGGACAGTGCGAAGGTTCGCGAACCAGGCCCGGCGGACGTGTCTCGGCATCCGCCGAGGATTCGCGTTCGAGCACTTCGCATGCTTCGCGGCGCCAGTTCCAGGCCAGACGCTCGGGAAGGCGCAGGATCACCACGTTGAGAAAACTGCCCACCAGCAACCCCAGCACGGCGGCAAACACGGTCCAGAGATACAACGGCAGGTCGGGCATGCGGGGTCCTGGTGCGGTCGCGCGGAGTTCGCGCTTCGATGGGCGGTTTTCAAGGGCGGGTTTTTCTTCGGAGAAACCGCAAAAACCGGTTTTTCTGTGGGAGCGGCTTCAGCCGCGATGGCGAGATACCCGCAAGCGTTGATCGCGGCTGAAGCCGCTCCCACAAGCTGATTCCTGTATCCGGTCCTTCGAGGCTCGTCACAGGTCGATGTTACAGGCCGCCCGGGCGAGGCGGGCAAGACCGGATCAGACCGTGCCGGCCAGCTTGAA
>CAZMKO010000131.1:0-4332 GCA_964566965.1 uncultured Rhodanobacteraceae bacterium | reverse complement strand
CGACGGGACCTCGAAAAACCGGAGACGGGACATCAACCTGCAGGAGCGGCTTCAGTCGCAATCAGCGCTTGCGGGTATCTCGCCATCGCGGCTGAAGCCGCTCCCACAAAAAAGTCCGGTTTTTCGGGGTTCTCCGCCGGGGACGCGGCCGTCCGGCCGGCTTTGCGCAAAACCGCACGCATCCATATGGCCGGCGCTGGTGGCGCATGTACCTGCTATGATGCGCCAGCGGCCACCTTGGGGACGCCGCCTCTCAAGACAACCAGATCGTGAATTGCCATATGGATATTCAAGCATTCCACCGCCGCGCCATCGGCGCGTTGTCCGTTTGTGTTGTTGCCCTGGCCCTTTCCGCGTGCTCCGGCAAGAGCGCGACCAAGCCATCCGGTGCGGACATGCCGGACGCCGCCCAGGGCACGGACGCGGCGGCCGACAAGCCGGGCATGTTCGGCAAGATGCTGCACGCGGTGGGCATCGGCAAGAAGGACAAGCCGGCCAAGACGGCGCACGAGGTGCCGCTGCGCATCTTCACCGCCGACAACCTCAACGCCGGCACCGGGAGCAGCTCGATGGCGCTGGTGATGAAGGTGTACCGCCTGCGTTCGGCGGATGAATTCGAACAGGCCACGTTCAACGATTTCCTCGAGGACGACGCCATCAAGAAGGTGCTCGGCGAGGCGCTGGTGGACGACCGCCAGATGCTGCTGCTGCCCGGCCAACGCTACACCAGCGTGCAGACGTTGCCCGCCGACGTGCGCTACCTGGGCTTTGTGGGTCTGTTCCGCGGTCCGGCCGCGCACCGCTGGCGCTTCCTGTACGAGGTGCCCGCCTCGGGCGACACGGGTATTTCGCTGGGCGTGCATGCCTGCGCGCTGTCGTCGACCTCGGGCAAACTCGTCACCCAACTGGCCTCGCCGGCCGATTCGCTGGCCTCGGTGCATTGCCCGAATCCCGGATCGTGACGCGGTTCCACTTCAAATGGCCGATGCCTGCCGCTATCCTTGACGGATCGTTCGGCCAGGGACCGGTGCTCGACGAGCCACCCCACCGACGCCTCTTCCACCTGGACAAGACGAGGCCTGCGTGACCCAATCAGCCAAATTGTTATGGGGTGAGGGGCTGTTCCTCTGCCCGCAGCACTTCCAGCGGCAGGACGCCTACCACGAGTCCCGTCTGCACGAGACCAGCCAGACGCTGCACCCCTACGCCTGGGGCGTGCGCTCGGTGCGCTTCGACAAGAACAGCCTGGCCACCGGCGTGCTGCGGCCGCTGGAGGTGTCGGTGGTGTTTCCCGACGGCGAACTCTATACCGCACCGGACACCGACGAACTGCCGCCGCCGATCGCGCTCGACGGCCTGCCCGAGGGCACCCAGGAAGTCACCGTGCACCTGGCACTGCCGCTGCTCAAGGAGCATGGCGGCAACTGCGCCAAGGACGAAAACGACCGCTCCGCCCGCTACATCCAGCACGACGCGCCGACGGCCGACGTGTTCTCCGATGCCGCCGAGGCCACTGTCGCCTATCTGCGCAAGTCGGTGCGGCTGCTCACCGACGACCAGCCGCGCGAGTCGTTCGTCACGGTGCCGCTGACCCGCCTGCGCCGCTCCAGCACCGGCAATTTCGAGATCGACGCCGGATTCCTGCCGCCGGCGGTCAATCTGCGCGCATGCAGCCAGTTGCTGGTGCAGCTGCGCAGTCTGCTCGATGCCCTGCAGGCCAAGGCCGAGGCGCTGTACGGCCTGCACCGCGAACCGTCGCAGCACATCATCGAATTCCGCTCCGGCGACATCGCCTCGTTCTGGCTGTTGCATACGGTCAATGCCGGCTTCGCCGCCCTGGTGCACTTTCTGCAGCACCCCGGCCTGGCGCCGGAACGCCTGCACCAGGAGCTGTCGCGGCTGGCCGGCGCGCTGCTGACCTTCTCGCCGGCGTACCAGTTGTCGGACCTGCCGGCCTACAGCCATGGCCAGCCGGCGGCGGGTTTCCACAAGCTGTTCGACATCATCCACGAGCTGATCGACACCGTCATCTCGGCACGTTACTTCGGCATCGCCCTGACCGAGGTGAAACCGTCCTACCACCTCGGCCACATCGACTCCCAGCGCGTCGACGCCAACGCGGCGCTGTATCTCGGCGTCAGCGCCTCGATGCCGGCCGCCGAACTGGTCAGCGTCGTGCCGTCGCGGTTCAAGGTCGGCGCGCCCGACGATGTGGAGAACATCGTCCTGTCGGCGTTGTCGGGCGTGCCCATCGCGCACCAGCCCCAGGTGCCGGCCGCAATTCCGGTACGGCCGGGATGCACGTACTTCTCCATCGAGGCGCGCGGCGCGCTGTACGAGCGCATGCTGAAGTCCAAGTCGGTGATGATCTACGTGCCTTCCGGCATTCCCGAACTGAAACTCGAACTGATCGCGGTGACACCATGAATCAACCCCAGGGAACACCGCCCGGCACGGGACCGGCGCCGGCCGAGGACATGCCGCGCAGTCTGCTCGACCTGATGTCCGACGGCTTCTACATGCTGCTGCTCATCAAACGCGGACAGGTGCCGACCGACCAGCAGGCCTTCTCCGACGCGGTACGCCAGTTCCTGGCCGGCATGGAGCGCACCGCGAACCGTGAAGGCATCGCCAACGAGGACGTGCACGCGGCCAAATACGCCTTCTGCGCCCTGGTCGACGAAGCCGTGCTGCGTTCCGATTGCAGCTTTCGCGAGGAATGGGGCCGCAATCCCCTGCAGCTGATGCTGTTCGGCGACCACCTCGCGGGCGAAAACTTCTTCACCCGACTCGAAGACCTGCGCGCGCAGGGCGCGCCGCGACTGCAATCGCTGGAGGTCTACTACTTCTGCCTGCTGTTGGGTTTCGAGGGCAAGTACCGCATCGAGGGCACCGAAAAGCTGCACTACCTCACCGCCCGCCTGGGCGACGAGATCGTCTACCTCAAGGGCAAGCGCGCCGGATTCGCACCGCACTGGCCACGCCCGGACAAGGTCAGCCACGCGTTGCGGCGCACGGTGCCGCTGTGGGCGGTGGCGGCCGTCCTGGTAGTGGTCAGCCTGATCGGCTACTTCAGCCTGCGCTACGCCCTGCAACAGGAAACCGACCAGCAACTGGCGGCCTACGAGAACGTGGTCGAGATGCCGGCAAAGACGGCGAACATCACCATCACCCTGCCCTGAGAGGCCGTGGGAAGTCGCCCATCTGCGGCGATCGAATTTTTCACAAACTCCGAATCACCCGGCGACCTCGTATACCAGGTATCAGGGCGTAAACGGGTGTATCGGCAAGCCCGATCGCGGCCATGGACCGCTCCCACAGGGCACCTCGAAAAACCTGGATTTTCATCAAGGCCACGGCAGGAGCGCTGGAAGGCGCGACCGGCCATGCCGGAAAATGGCGTGTCCGGCAGGCAGATTGATCGCGGCTGAAGCCGCTCCCACGAAAAGCATGGTTATTTGAAGCTCCCTCCAGGCGGTTGCTTGTATCCGGTTTTTCGAAGTCCCTCCAAAGAACCCGGACAATGGAACAAAAATGGGCCGGCTGCGTTCGCAGCCGGCCCATCGGTGTGGCACCGCTTCCCGTCGGCATCACACCGACATCCGTGTCCATCGGCGGGGCCTCGATCCCGCCGCACGCATCCCGCGCGCTTCCTCCAACATGGTCCAGGCAAGGCTCAGAAGCTGAGACTCCAGTCGTCCAGATACCCGCTGTAGCCGGTGTAGACGTCGTCCACCTTCAGTTTCCAGGTGCCATTGCCCTGCACGGCCGACGCGTTCACGGTCCAGGTCTGGTCGACATTGCTCTGGTAGTCGTAATAATCCGGCTGCTTCAGCACCACCGAACCACCGCCCGGCGCATACAGCGTGATACGCAGATCGCCGCGATACGGATGCACCACACGCACATGCACCTTCAGGTCGGCGGGCGCCGAACCGGGCTGACCGGACACCTGGATGGAGCTGGTGGCGGTGCCGCCGTCAGGCACGCTCATGTCCTGCGAATTGTCGAACACGCCGTCACCGGGGTTGCCCGGGTCGCCGGGATCGCCGCCGTCACCCGGATCGCCGCCGTCACCGGCACCGGGACAGGTCACACCCACCGCGTTGAACGCCTGGATCACGTCCTGGGTGTTGCGGTTGAGGTCGTCCGCCGCATCGATCACACCGCACGAACCGGATACGAACGTTGCGTTCGCGCTCCAGTACAACGCATTGGCGCGCTCGAACACCTCGAAGGCACTCTTGGTGTTCCAGCCGCTGGTCTTGGCCAGGGTACAGAACGCCTTGTTGTACACACCGCTGGAGTAATGCACGTCCAGACCCGGGTAGT
>CAZMKO010000130.1:0-4340 GCA_964566965.1 uncultured Rhodanobacteraceae bacterium | reverse complement strand
GACTCGCCGGCCGGCGCGTCGATGATCTGCGCGTCGCGCTTGGTGCCCAGCGTGATGGCCACCAGCGCCTGGGTCTCGCCGCGGGTGAACAACGCCGAGCCGTGGGCACGATCCAGCACACCGGTGCGCACGGTGATCGGACGCACGTCTTCCAGGCCACGGCCATCGATGCGCTGCTTGGTCGTCAGCACGCCGTCGCGCAGGGTGTGGTATTCGATCTCGCCGAACACGTTGCCGATCGCCGCGTCGCTCCAGCCATTGGCCTCGGCCTGCTCGGCCAGGGACGCCTTGACGTCGTCCTCGAGCGCGCGCTTGGCGTTCTGACGCTCCAGCTTGTCGCTGATGTGGAACACCTCGGCCAGACGGTCGCCCACGGCGGCCTTGACGGCCGCTTCCAGCGCCGTGTCGGCGGCGGGCGCTTCCCAATGGAAGTCCTTGCGACCGGCTTCAGCCACCAGCTCGTTGATGGCGTTGATGGCGGCCTGCATTTCGCGGTGGCCGAACATCACGGCGCCCAGCATCACGTCCTCGGACAGCAGCTTGGCTTCCGACTCGACCATCAGCACGGCGTTGGCGGTGCCGGCCACGACCAGATCCAGCTCGGAGCCTTCCAGCTCGCTGGCGGTCGGGTTGAGCAGATATTCGCCGTTGGCGTAACCGACGCGGGCGGCGCCGATGGGACCCTTGAACGGCACGCCGGCCAGGGTCAGCGCGGCGGAGGCACCGATCAGGGCCGGGATGTCGCCGTCGATTTCCGGATCCATCGACATCACGGTGGCGACAACCTGCACCTCATTCTTGTAGCCGTCCGGGAACAGCGGGCGAATGGGGCGATCGATCAAGCGCGAGGTCAGCGTTTCCTTTTCGGTGGGACGCCCTTCACGCTTGAAAAAACCGCCGGGGATACGGCCGGCGGAATAGAACTTTTCCTGATAATCGACGGTCAGCGGGAAGAAGCTCTGCCCTTCGCGCATCTTGGTGGCGGCCACGGCCGCCACCAGCACCTTGGTGGCACCCATGGACACCATCACGGCGCCGGATGCCTGGCGGGCGATTTCGCCCGTCTCCAGCGTGACTTCGTGATTACCGTACTGGAATGACTTGGTTACTTTCGCCATGATTTTCTCCTCGCTCGGCGGCATCAACGGCGCAGGCCGAGACGCTCGATCAACGACTGATAACGGCCGGAGTCGTTCTTCTTCAGGTAGCCAAGCAGGCGCTTGCGCTGGTTGACCAGCTTCAGCAGGCCGCGGCGGGAATGATGATCCTGCTTGTGGGTCTTGAAGTGCTCGGTCAAATGCTTGATGCGGGCCGTCAGGAGCGCCACCTGCACCTCGGGGGAGCCGGTGTCTTTCTCGCTCTGGCCGTACTCGGCAATGATTTTGCTGGTCTGTTCAGCAGTCAGGGACATGTCTCTGTTTCCTCAAAAAAATAATAAACACGAGGCTTGCGCGGATTCACCCGGCGAATGAACCTGCGCAAACCCCGTGATCACCAAGGCAACGCACTGGGAAGCCGCCATTGTACCCGTGCGGGGCGGCTGACAACAAGCATCGGCGCCATCACGACGCCGAGCCGCGACCGGCATCCGGCGGCGACGGCAAATGGAATCCACGCACGACGTGCAGCAAGCCGTCATGGCGACACTCGGCCAGGGCCAGAAGACGCCCGTCCTCGGCATAAGCGCGGCAACGGCCCTCGATATCACCGGACGACGCGACAGGCTGGCCGTGGCCGAGGGCGCGCGCGTCGGCCGTGTCCAGGTGTACGGCCGGCAGGCGGGCGAGACCGGCATCCACCGGCAGCAACAACCCATCCCGGGCCGAGGCACCGCAGGCGTCCAGCGCATCCAGCGTGTGCATGACCGGCTGTCGGAACGGTTCCACCCACAGGCGCCGCAACGCGGTCAAGTGCGCGCCGCACCCCAGCTCCTCGCCGATATCGCGGGCCAACGACCGGATGTAGGTTCCCGAGCCGCACGTCACGCGCAGGCGAAGATACGGCGCGCGCCACTGCAGCAGCTCGATGGCATGGACGGTGACCGGACGCGCCTGCATCTCCACCTGCTCGCCGCGACGGGCGCGGACATACATCGGCACACCGTCGCGCTTCAGCGCCGAATGCACGGGCGGCACCTGCTGGATATCCCCGGTGAAATGCTCCAACACCTCGCGAAGACGTGCCGGATCCAGCTCCGGCACGGCCGCCGACGCCACGACCTGCCCTTCGGCGTCGCCGGTGTCGGTGACCTGCCCCAGGCGGCATTCGGCCTCGTAGGCCTTGCGCGCCCCCAGCAGCAGCCCGGCAACTTTGGTGGCCTCGCCGAAGCACAACGGCAGCAGGCCGGTGGCCATCGGATCCAGGCTTCCCGTATGCCCCGCCTTGGCGGCGTTGTAGAGACGTCGCGCCGCCTGCAGGGCCTGGTTGGAACTCAGGCCCCGGGGCTTGTCGAGAAGCAGAATGCCGTGGACGGCGCGTTTGCGGCTGCGGGACATGGCGAAAATGGACGCGAAATACGGAGCGCTCCCGGGGCGGGAGATGGGATGGGTGGCGGGACGAACCGAGGAATGCGCGGCCCGTCGCAATGCCGGGCCGGCCTGCGCGCGATCAGCCCACGCGCGGTGGACCGACGGTCATTCCGGGCGGTGGTCGTGATCGTCGCGCAGCAACGACTCGATGCGCTCACCACGGTCCACTGAATCGTCGTACTTGAAGCGCAGCTCCGGCACGCGCCGCAGACGCATGCGCTGCGACAACTGGTAACGAAACTCGCCGGCCATCTCGCGCAGGGCCGACACCGCCTCTTTCGCCGCGCCCGGATCCAGCGTGGTCACCCAGACCGTTGCCACATCCAGGTCCTTGGTGGTTTCGACATCATTGACGCTCACCGACGGCAGCGCATGATCGCGCACCACGGCGTGCACCAGCGTGCCCAGCTCGCGGCGAAGCTCGGCGTTGATGCGGTCGGTGCGTTTGAAGTCGCGTGAAGGCATGGTGGTGAGGAACCCAAGAATAGCGAATCGGGGATGGATAACAGGAAAAGCCCAAAAACATGACGCGGGAATGGCGTTCGGGAACACGTAACAGCCACTTCGGCCATTTCTTGTTCCCGACGCCCCATTCCCGCACTGCGACGCCCGGCGGACGTTACAGCGTACGCGCCACCTCGACGCGCTCGAAGCACTCGATCTGGTCGCCCGGCTTGACGTCGTTGTACTGCTTGACGGCGATGCCGCATTCGGTGCCGGCATGCACTTCCTCGACGTTGTCCTTGTGCCGGCGCAGCGATTCCAGTTCGCCCTCGAAGATCACGGTGTTGTCGCGCAGCACGCGGATCGGCTTGTTGTGCCGGACCACGCCCTCGGACACCATGCAGCCGGCCACGGCGCCGAACTTGGAACTGCGGAACACGTCGCGCACCTCGGCGGTGCCGATGATGTCCTCGCGCACCTCGTTGCCGAGCAGGCCGGAAGCGGCCTGGGTCACCTGGTCGATCACGTCGTAGATGATCGAGAAGTAGCGCAGGTCCACGCCGCTGGTCTCGACCACCTTGCGTGCCGAAGCATCGGCACGCACGTTGAAGCCGATCAGCAACGCCTTGGAGGCCGCGGCCAGGGTCGCGTCCGATTCGGTGATGCCACCGACGCCGGACGACACCACGTTGACCTTGACCATGTCGTTGCCGATCTCGCTGAGCGACTCGCGCAACGCCTCGGCGGAACCCTGCACATCGGCCTTGACCAGGATGTTGAGCACCTGCTGGGCCTCGCCCTGGCCCATCTGGGCCATGATGTCTTCCAGACGGTTGGCCTTGCCGACCAGGCGTGTCTCGCGACGACGCTGGGCACGCTCCTCGGCCACCTGTTTGGCGAGACGCTCGTCGGCCACGACCACGAAGTCGTCACCGGCGGCCGGGACACCGGACAGGCCGAGCACCTGCACCGGAATCGACGGACCGGCACTGTCGACCTGCTTGCCGTCGGCACCGATCAGCGCGCGCATGCGGCCATATTCGACGCCGCACACCACGAAATCGCCCTTGGTCAACGTCCCCTGCTGCACCAGCATGGTGGCGACCGGGCCGCGGCCACGC
Source organism: uncultured Rhodanobacteraceae bacterium (assembly GCA_964566965.1). GTDB lineage: Bacteria > Pseudomonadota > Gammaproteobacteria > Xanthomonadales > Rhodanobacteraceae > Oleiagrimonas. Next base: position 247 of record CAZMKO010000130.1, on the reverse strand, counting down.
TCCAGGCGCGCCTCGATGACGGTACCCGAGGCACGGCCGTCGACCACGGCCTGGAGTTCCATCAACTCGGCCTGCAGCGAAATGGCGTCCAGCAGATTGTCGATGCCCTGCCCGGTCTTTGCCGACAGTTCCACGAACTGCACGTCGCCGCCCCAGTCTTCGGGCACGACTTCCTGGCTGGCCAGTCCCTGTTTGACGTTGTCGACGTTGGCGCCGGTCTTGTCGATCTTGTTGACCGCCACGATCA
>CAZMKO010000129.1:0-4400 GCA_964566965.1 uncultured Rhodanobacteraceae bacterium | reverse complement strand
GGCCGCGATGGTCCGCCGGACAGATGCAAGCTGTCAGTCGAGCATGGACGATGCGTCATAGCCGCCGGCCACGCCCTTGGTGGCGTAGGCCACCGCGTCGTGCGGGTGCAGGCTTTCCTCGTGGCTGACGCGAACCGCGAAATCCGCGATGCCCGGGTCGTCGCGCAGCGCCCGCTGGATGCGACGAGCGGCATCCTCGCAGAACAACAGATTGCCGCCGTTGGCAAGGGCGAAAGCCTGTTCGTCTTCGCGTTTGACCGCCGTCTGCACCGGCGTGCCCAGCGCGTTTTCCACGCGGTCGATGAGGGCCGTGGTGTCGAAGCCGAATGATGCGCCGGGCCGTACGCGCAGGCTGGCGATGCTGCGTTGCGCGTGAGGGGTGGCGACGATGCCCTTCTCGCTGCCGAGCCAGGCCAGGATCGCGTCGCGGTCCAAGGTGTCGGAGGCGGCGAAATCGTGCGCGAACTGATGCTGGATCAGCTGACGCGACAAGGCGGCCGATGCCGGGCAGGTGGATGAATAGACCACCTCGGTGCGCAGCTCCAGCGTGAATGCCTGGCCCGTCATGCGGGCCTCGATGCACACCGGATAGGCGCGCCAGCCGCTGTTGTCGCTTTTCAGCGCTTGGCGTCGCACCAGGTGCTCGAAACGGATCCGGATGCGCGCCTGGCGCGACAGGTCGGCGTGGGAATCCAGGAAATCGCGCAGCAGTGTGCGCAGCAGGCAGGGCGTGAGGGCCTCGCCGGCAAGCGCCTTTTCCACCATGAGGTACAGCCGCGACATGTGGATGCCGCGGTCGGTGCGGTCCAGGCTGACATGAGCATCCACGCGGGCACTGGCGCGTTGCAGCGTGCCGTCGTCGTCAGTGAACAGGACCGGGACCTGGATGTTGTTCATGCCCACCCAGTCGAGCAGGCCGTCCGGGTGCGGTTGGGCCTGGTGGGCGACGTCGGGCAGGTCGAGGGCGGGCGTGTTCTCGGCGGACATGGAGTTTCCGGGTGATGACGGGTGGATCTGTCCCGATCTGGGGGTGCGGCCAAGGTTAATCAATGCCGGCCCGCAGCTGCTCGCCACGGCTGGCGCGTGCCGCCGACCAGGCGCGGCGCAGGGTGCCGAAGCCGGTCTGGTGCGTCTGCGCCGAGCGCAGGCGTTTCAGGGGAGCGCTCGCGCGCCGTGCGGTCTGCAGCCAGTGCAGGCCCAGGCGGGCGTCCAGGCCGCGGAAGGTGCTCAGCGGCCCTGGAAGGTGCATGGCCTCGTGCCAGGCATTGAGAAGGTCGACGATTTGCGCGCGTACCGCGTCGCGACGGGAGGTGCCGTCGCGGCCGAGGCTGTCGCGGTCCAGACCATGCCGTGCCAGCCGCGACATGGGCAGGGGCAGGCGTTCGTCGTCGGCGTGCGCCTCCAGGCGCGTGAGCCGCTGCAACAGGTGATCCAGGTTGGCAACGCGTGCGGCGCGCGCGGGGTCGGCATCCGGGCCGAACCAGAGACGGGTCTCGAGGGTGGCGAGGGCGCCGTGGAAGGGCGCGGCAGCCGCCAACTGGGCTGGAAAGTCGGCGGGCGTGCCGGCTTCCAGTTGCTGCAGGGCGGTCATGGGCGGGGCCAGCCACAGATCCGGCGCGAGGTCACGCACGCCGGCATCGGCGAACAGGGCCTGGACCAGCGGATGGCGCCCGCCACCGACGACCGCGCCACCCAGTTCCTCGGCCCACCAGTTGAGCTTGGTGGCGGCCACGTGCGGCTCGCGGATGCCGTAGGCGGCGCTGACCAGCTCCTGCTCGAGCGCAGCCAGCGCCAGGTACAGATCGCGTCGCGGGGCGGCGACGAAGGGCAGGCTGAGCCGCTGCGCCGGATGCGCGGCCAGCCATTTGTCGACATGGCTGCGGACGGCGGGATCGTTCATGCCGGTGTGGCCAGGGCGAGGCGGTGAATGAGCTCGACGGGGCGGGCCAGGACCTCGTCGGCACCCCAGGCATGCGGATCGCCGCCGTCCAGATACCCCCAGGCCGCCGCCACGGTATGCAGCCCCGCGTCCCGGCCGGCCTGGATGTCGCGCGGATCATCGCCCACGAAAATGGCCCGATTTGGCGTGATGCCGGCCTCGCGGCAGGCGTGCAGAACCGGCTCGGGATCGGGCTTGCGCACGTTCAACGTGTCGCCGGCGACCAGGCTGGCCGCGCGCGGCAGGTAGCCGATGCCGGCCAGCAGCGGGCGTGCCAGGAATTGTGCCTTGTTGGTGACGATGCCCCACGGGATGCCGGCATGCTCCAGCGCGGCGAGGAGGGCTTCCACGCCGTCGAAGGGGGCGGAGCGGTCGACCATGAGGTCGGCGTAGAGCTCCAGGAAACGCGGCGAGTGGGTAGCCAGTTCGGCGGCGTCGGCGTTCGGCCAGGTGGTCTTCAACACCGCGCTGGCGCCACGCGAAACCACTTCACGCACGGCGGCGTACGGTGCCGCGTCGACACCGGTTTCATGGGCGTAGGCTTGCAGGGCCGCGTACAGGCCCGGGGCGCTGTCGAGAAGTGTGCCGTCCAGATCGAACAGCACGCCGGAGGGTGGGCGGGGCAGGGTCATGCCGGTTTGCGTGCACTCAGCAGGTAGTTGACGGAAGTGTTGCCGGTCAGTCGCGCGTGGCGCGTGAGCGGGTTGTAGGCGATGCCGCTCATCGCGGTCGGCTGCAGCCCGGCGTGGCGCAGCATGCGGGTCAGCTCCGAGGGTTTCAGGAACTGCCGGTAATGGTGGGTACCGCGCGGCAGCAGCCGGATCAGGTATTCGGCGCCCAGGATGGCGGCGCCGAACGCGGCCGGGGTGCGGTTGAGCGTGGACATGAACAGCCGGCCGCCGGGTTTGAGCATGGCCGTCAGATCGTCGACAAGCGCCATCGGGTCGGGCACGTGTTCGATCAGTTCCATGCAGCAGGCGGCGTCGAAACGCTCCGCTTCGGCGGCGGCCAGCTCCGCCGAGGACTGCACGCGGTAGTCCACGTTCAGACCTGATTCGTGCAGGTGAAGTGTGGCCACGTCGATCACGGCCTCGCCCATGTCGATGCCGACCACTTGGGCGCCTGCCCGGGCCAGCGACTCGCTGAGCAGACCGCCGCCGCAGCCGACATCGGCCACGCGGGCACCGTCCAGTGTCACCTGCGCCGCGACCCACTCGCTGCGCACGGGATTGAGATCGTGCAGCGGCCGCGATTCGCCGTCGGGATCCCACCAGCGTGATGCCAGTTCCTCGAAGCGCGCGATTTCCCGGGGGCTGACGTTGGCGGTGGACATGTGGCGGTTCCGGCTCGGAAGGGGAAGGGTCATGATATCCGCAAGCGCGGGAGCGGCGGTTGTGCGCGATCAGCCAATGGCGGCGATGCGATTACGCCAGGCATGCGTGCGCGCCTCCAGCGCCTCGACGTCGATACCGGTCAGCTGGCGGTCGGCCAGCAGGCGCTTGCCGGCGATCCAGGTATCACTGACCTGGTGCCGGCCGCCGACGTAGATCAACTGCGAGATCACGTCGTACAGCGGCATCGTCTCCAGGCCGCTGACGCGTACGGCCGCCAGATCGGCCTGCTTGCCGGCTTCGATGGAACCGATTTCGGCATCCAGTCCCAGGGCATGCGCACCGCCCATGGTGGCCGCGTGCAGCACGGTGGCGGCACCGAAGGCGTCGGCGCGACCGGCCACGGCCTTGGCCAGCAGGGCCGCGGTGCGCATCTCTCCGAACATGTCCAGGTCGTTGTTGGAGGCGCATCCGTCGGTGCCGATGGCGACGTTGATGCCGGCGCGGTGGATCTTGTCCACCGGGCAGAAACCCGACGCCAACTTGAGGTTGGATTCGGGACAATGCACCACGGAGACGCCGTTTTCCGCGCAAGCGGCGATCTCGGCGTCGGTCACCGCGGTCATGTGCACCGCGATCAGATGGTCGTTGACCAGACCCAGTTTCTGCAGGCGCTGGATGGGCCGCAGGCCGTCATGGTCGCGCTTGCTGTCCTCGATTTCCTGCGCGGTCTCCAGCAGGTGCAGATGCACCGGGATATCGAGCTGGTCGGACAGCATGCGGATACGCTCGAAGCTCTCGTCGGACACCGTGTACGGAGCATGCGGCACGAAGGCGGTGCCGAGCAGGGCCTCGCCGCGCAGTTGGTCGTGCACGGCCAGGGCGCGGTCGAAGTATTCGTCCTGGGTCCGGGCCCAGGGCGTGGGAAAGCGGATGACCGGCAGCCCGACGCAGGCGCGAAAGTCCAGCCGCTTGTAGGTGGCGGCGATGGTGTCGGGGAAGAAGTAGTTCTCATTGGCGCAGGTGGTGCCGCCGCGCAGCATTTCGGCCACGGCCAGCTCGGTGCCGTCGCGGATGAAGTCCGGTCCCATCACGTCCGCTTCGATCGGCCAGATGTGTTTTTCCAGCCA
>CAZMKO010000128.1:0-4408 GCA_964566965.1 uncultured Rhodanobacteraceae bacterium | reverse complement strand
TCCTCAACACCGCCTTCGGCGAACCGACCATCGCCGTGGACACGCACATCTTCCGCGTCTCCAACCGCACCGGCCTGGCCCCCGGCAAGACCGTGCGCGCGGTCGAGGACAAGCTGCTCAAGGCGGTGCCGGACGCGTTCAGGAAGGATGCGCACCATTGGCTGATCCTGCACGGACGCTACGTGTGCACGGCACGCAAGCCGCACTGCCCGGAATGCATCATTGCCGACCTGTGCCGCTACCGCCACAAGACACTGCCGGCATGACCGGCCGGCGGTTCCGGAAACGTACCTGAATACCTGCCCCGGGCATCGCCGCGCGAACCACCGAAACACGCTACATTTCGCCACGGGGCATCGTGGTGGTGCGAACGGATGAAGGGACATGCGCTGGCGCAGAAGCAGGGCAAGCAACAACGTGATCCAGGCCGGAAACCGGCGTGGCGGTTTCGGCCCCATGCGGGGCCGGCATGTCAGCCTCGGCGGATTGATCATCATCGCGATCCTCAGCCTGGTCTTCCACCGCAACCTGTTCGGGCTGCTCGGCCTGACCGACATGTCGAGTGTCGCTCCCGGGCAGCAGCGCAGCCAGCCCGCCGACAACGACGATCCGCAGGTCCAGTTCGTGCGCCATGTACTGGGCAGCACCGAGGACGACTGGAGCATGATCTTCACGCAACACGGCATGCATTACAGCGAGCCGAAACTGGTGCTGTTCCGTGGCGCGGTGGATACCGCCTGCGGTTCGGCCACCTCGGCCGTGGGACCGTTCTATTGCCCGGGTGACCAGCACGTCTACCTGGACCTGGACTTCTTCGACACCATGCAGCACCAGCTGCACGCCTCCACCGCCGACTTCGCGCGCGCCTATGTCATCGCGCACGAGGTGGGTCACCACGTGCAGAACCTCATCGGCATCAGTGCCAAGGTCGATCAGGCGCGCCGGCGCGGCGCCGCCATGGAAGGCGCCGACGGCCTGTCCGTGCGCCAGGAACTGCAGGCCGACTGTTTCGCCGGGGTCTGGGCCGCGCAGGCACAGAAACGCCTGGACTGGCTGCAACCCGGTGACGTCCAGGCCGCACTCGACACCGCCTCCGCCATTGGCGACGACACGCTGCAACGCGAGGCCCGTGGCACGGTCATGCCCGATTCGTTCACCCACGGCACCTCGGCCGAACGGGTGCGCTGGTTCCGCACCGGGTTCACCCGTGGCGACATGGGTGCCTGCGACACCTTCGGCAGCGAACGGCTCTGAAATGGTCGCCTGCGGCGGTCGACGTTGCCACGCGCTCTCGGTATTGCGCACGTCCTGTATCCTTGGCGCATGATGGATTCCGACATGCCCGTACACATGTTCGATCGCTTTCGCGGCTTCCTGCCGGTGGTGGTCGACGTGGAAACCGGCGGCTTCGATGCGACCCGGCATGCCTTGCTGGAGATCGCGGCCTGCCCGATTCGCATGGATGCCGACGGCTGGGTGCGTCCGGGCACGTTGGTGTCCACGCATGTGGAGGCATTCGAGGGTGCCGAACTGGATCCGCGCTCGCTGGAGGTCACCGGCATCGACCCGGACAACCCGCTGCGCGGCGCCCTGGCCGAGCGCGCGGCGCTGAATCACGTGTTCGCGCCAGTACGCAAGGCGGTCAAGGCCGACAAGTGTCAGCGCGCGGTGCTGGTCGGGCACAACGCGGCGTTCGACCTGTCGTTTCTCAACGCGGCGGTCCGGCGCACCGGCCACAAACGCAATCCGTTCCATCCGTTCAGTTGTTTCGATACCGCCACCCTGGCCGGCCTGGCCTATGGACAGACAGTGCTCAGCAAGGCGGTCACCGCGGCCGGCCTGGAGTTCAATGCCGACGCGGCCCACTCGGCCGTCTATGACACCGAGCGCACCGCGCAGTTGTTCTGCACCATCGTCAACCGCTGGAAGGCGCTGCTTGACTGCGAGCGCGTATCCAAGGGCATGGCGGTCGACTGACACCTTGTCATCGGCCTGTAACATGCATGCATTGCAATGAATGGCACCTTTCGCCGGCGGTGATCCCGAGCCATGCAAAAACGCATCCTGATCGTCGAAGATGAAGCATCCATCCGCGAGATGGTGGCCTTCGCGCTGCGCCGCGCCGACATGCTGCCGGTGCACGCCGAAGATGCCCGCGCGGCACAACTGGCCATCGCCGAAACCGTGCCCGACCTGATTCTGCTGGACTGGATGCTGCCCGGCATGAGCGGCCTGGAACTGGCGCGGCGACTGACCCGCGAGGACATCACCCGCGAGGTGCCGATCATCATGCTGACCGCACGCGGCGAGGAGATGGACCGTGTCAGCGGCCTGGAGGCCGGCGTGGACGACTACGTGGTCAAGCCGTTCTCCACCCGCGAGCTGGTGGCGCGAATCAAGGCGGTGCTGCGCCGCAGCCAGGGCGACGACGGCAGCAGCCAGCTCGAGGCCGGCGGCCTGAAGATGGACAGCGCGGCGCACCGCGTCTTTGCCAACGGCGAAGCAGTCAGCCTCGGCCCGACGGAATACCGCCTGCTGCACTTTTTCATGACCCATCCCGAACGCGTGTACTCGCGTGCGCAACTGCTGGACCAGGTCTGGGGCGGCAGCGTGTATGTGGAGGAGCGCACCGTCGACGTGCACATTCGCCGCCTGCGCAAGGCACTGGAACCGTGGCAACTGGACGCCCTGATCCAGACCGTGCGCGGCGCCGGTTACCGTTTCTCCGTACATCCGTGAGCGCGCCCGACCACACCCGCGAGCAGCGCCTGCTGGCGCAGATCCGCAACCTGCGACGTGCCGTCGGCGCCCTGCCCGACGCCGTGGTGGTGCTGGACAGCGAGGGCTGCATCCGCTGGGCCAATCCGTCCGCCTCGCGTCTGCTGGGCATCGAGCGCAAGCGCGACCACGGCAAGTCCATGGCTGCGTTGCTGGGCGACAGCGAACTCGGCGAATGGCTGCGCTCGGGCAACCCGGAACCGCCACCGGACATTGCCGCGCCCACGGATCCCGAGCGCCACCTGAGCCTCACCCGCATGCCGTTCGGCGGTGACCAGCATGTGTTGCTGGCCCGCGACATCAGCCATATCAGCCGACTCGAGAAAATGCGCCGCGATTTCGTCGCCAACGTGTCGCACGAACTGCGCACGCCGCTGACCGTGATCCATGGCTATCTGGAACTGTTCGACCCCGAGGAAATGCCGGACCTGGCGCCGGCACTGGCCGAAATGCGCGTGCAGTCCCACCGCATGGGGCAAATCGTCGAGGATCTGCTGACCCTGTCGCGCCTGGAAACCCAGCAACACCTGCCGGACGAGCACGTGGCCATGGACGCCATGCTGGCCTCGCTGCACAAGGAGGCCGAAGCGCTCAGCCATGGCCGGCACACCATCGCGGTGGAAAACCGGGCCGACCTCGACCTGCGTGGCTCCCCGCGCGACCTGCACAGCGCGTTTTCCAATCTGGTCAGCAACGCGGTGCGTTATACGCCGGCCGGCGGACACATCAGCATCGAATGGACGCGCACGCCGCATGGTGCCGCCTACGCCGTGCGCGACACCGGCTATGGTATCCCCGCCGAGCACCTGGGCCGTCTCAGCGAACGTTTTTACCGCGTCTCCTCCAGTCGCTCGCGCGACAAGGGCGGCACCGGCCTGGGCCTGTCCATCGTCAAGCACGTGCTCAACCTGCATGACGCGCGCCTGGACATCGCCAGCCGTCCCGGCGAAGGCTCCGTGTTCAGCTGCCTGTTCGGTGCCGAACGGTTGGTGGCGCCGGGCAGCGACGACGCCTGACCGCACTCAAACGGATTCACGCGTGCAGGAGCCAGCCCTGCTGGCTCCTGCACGCGGTGTGGTGCGGGACGTCCCCCCTCAGAATTTCACCTCGCCCCACACGCCCACTTCGCGCGTGCGCAACACCGGCGCCTCCGCCGCGGGGACCGGGATGGCGGCATGGCTGCGGCCGTATTTGTATACCGCGGCCAGCTTGAAACCCTTTGTCAGCTGGAACTCGATGCCGGCATTGGCGTATGTATCGCGGGCGCCCGGCCCGGGGCGGGCACGGTCGTAGCGCGCGAACAGGGCCATGTCGTCGCGCAGCTCCACGCTGCCCCACGCCGACCAGCCGCTGGCTTTCTCGCGTTGCGGACCCAGCACCGTGTTCCAGTTGTCGGCACGGAAATATTCCCCACCGAGACGCAGGCCGTTGCCGCTCCAGGCCAGCATGACGTCGCCGCGGCGCGCGGTGTGCTCGGCATCCAGATTGGCGGTTTCCTTGCCACGCGTACCGGTATAGCCACCCAGCGCGACGATCATGCCCTCCACCGGCGCGAAGCCGACGCGGGCGGCCACATCCATGCCCTTGCCGCGGGTGGCGTGCTTGTAGCCGGCGCCGTTGACCACCGACA
>CAZMKO010000127.1:0-4449 GCA_964566965.1 uncultured Rhodanobacteraceae bacterium | reverse complement strand
TCGCCCAGGATGCAGGCCGGGCGCGTCACCAGCGCGCGCGCCACGGCGCAGCGCTGGCGCTCGCCGCCGGACATCTCGCCGGGCTTGTGGTTGACGCGGTGCGACAAGCCCACCCGTTCCAGCAACTCCAGCGCCGCTTCCCGCGTCTGCTCCAGGGGCGTGCCGCGGATCATCAACGGCATGCACACGTTTTCCAGCGCCGAGAACTCCGGCAGCAAGTGGTGGAACTGGTAGATGAACCCCAGCGACCGGTTGCGCACGCGGCCGCGCTCGGCATCGGACAACGACAGCAGCCGTCGTCCCTCGATGTCCACGTGGCCGGACGTGGCCGTGTCCAACCCGCCCACGATATGCAGCAACGTGCTCTTGCCGGACCCGGACGCGCCCACGATGGCCAGCGTGCTGCCCCGCGCCAGTTCGAAGCTGACATCCCGCAGCACCTGGGTACGCAGTCCGCCCTCGGCATAGGTCTTGGCGATGTGCTCGACCTTCAGGACCACCGGCGAGGAGGGTGTCGTGTCTGGCATGGGCCGCTTCCGTTCACTCATAACGCAACGCCTGCGCGGGCTGGGTGCGCGAGGCGCGCCAGGCCGGATAGATGGTCGCCAGCAGCGAAAACACGAACGCGATCGCCGCGATCCAGCCCACGTCGCTCCAGTGCACGTCGCTGGGGATTTCGCTGATGTAATACACGTCCGGCGACAGGAACTGGACATGGAACAGGTTCTGGATGGCATCGACGATAGCCGGCACGTTGAACGCCAGCAGCACACCGAGGACCACCCCGAGCAATGTGCCCACCACACCGATCACCATGCCCTGCACCATGAACACGCCCATGATGGTGCGCGGCGTGGCACCCAGGGTACGCAGGATGGCGATATCGGATTGCTTGTCGGTAACCACCATCACCAGCGACGAAACCAGGTTGAACGCGGCCACGGCGATGATCAGCGACAGGATCACGAACATCACCACGCGCTCCATCGACAACGCCTTGAACAGGTTGGCGTTGGTCTGCATCCAGGTCTCCACCCGGTAACGCTGGCCGAGCTGGTCGACCAGGCGCTGCGCCACCGGCCAGGCCTGGTAGACATCGTCCAGGCGCAAACGGATTCCGCTCGGACCAGACTGGTCGTAAATGGCCTCGGCGTCGTGCATGTTGATCAACGCCAGACCGGAATCGACCTCGCCGAAGTCCATGCTGAAAATGCCACTCACCGTGAACCGTCGCAGTCGCGGCATCGCCCCCATCGGCGTGGAGCGCACGCTGGCCGCATACAGCGTGACCTTGTCGCCCACCGACACCCCCAGTTGCATGGCCAGCTCGCTGCCCAGCACGATATGCCAGCTGCCGCGGGTCAAGGTGGCCAGGCTGCCGGATTTCATGTGCGTGTCGAAATCGACCACGCGCGATTCCATGTCCGGCACGATGCCGCGGATCAGGGCGCCCGAGGAACGCCGCCCCTGCAGGAAGGCCTCGCCCTGCACGTAGGGCGCGGCGCCTTCCACATGGGCATCGCCCTCGGCCACCTTCACGGCATGCGGCCAGTCGTGGACGCTTTCACCAACCCCCGACACGGTGGCGTGCGCGACGGCGCCGAGGATGCGCGCGCGCATCTGCGAGTCGAATCCGTTCATCACCGAGATGACCGTGATCAACGCCATGATGCCGATGATGATGCCCAGCATCGACACCAGCGAAATGAACGAGATGAAATGGTTGCGGCGTTTGGCACGCGTGTAGCGCATGCCGATAAACAAAGCCAGAGGTCGGAACATGAGGGAAATTCAGCCTCTCGGTGATAGTGATGGCCGGAACGCGGCCACCGCCGCCGTGAATGGACAACGCTCGCCACGCAGAGTGCCCGAAAACAGGCGACGGCGACAAGCGGCGACGGTCGTCACCGCTTGTCGGACCATGCCGACAGGCGTATCCGCAAACGCCGACGAGTGGCAGCCGGCACGTTGTCGGGCAACACCGCCAGCGCGGCCTTGCCGCCATCCCAGGAAAAATGCAGGAACATCATCGGCCCGGTCAGGCGTGCCGCCTGCAGCGCCGGACGCACCTCACGTCCACCGCGCAGATGCAACACCCAGCTGCCGTCGGCCTGCCAGCCGGCACGTCGCACTGGTTGACGAAGATGCTGGCGCATGCCCTGCGCCGCGTAACCGGCCACGGCCACGCACAACGGCACCTTCAACCACCATGCCAACCCCGACAATGCGGTGGCCAGCATTGCCAGCAAGGCCACCGCGGCCACCATCGTGAGCAGCAGCCGCGAGGGCCGCACGTCAAAGACGATGGTGGGCGCGGATGACATCGATGATCGCCTGCCAGTCGGCACGTGGCGCCTCGCCACGGCCGACGGTCCAATCCCACAGATCGGGGTCCTGCACGTCCAGCAGTTCGTCGAACGCCTGCCGCGCCGAGGCGTCGGCCGACGGCCAGCGCTCGGCCAGCCACCAGCCGTACAGGGCGTCCAGTTCCTTGGTCCCGCGCCGGCAGCGCCAACGCAGGCGCTTCAGGCGCGAGGCGTCATCAACGTCGGTCATGCCCTTCTCCGCCCGGCGCCGCGCCTCAGTGGCGCGCGACGATGGCCTTCTTGATTTCGGCGATGGCCTTGGCCGGGTTCAGACCCTTGGGACAGGTCCGCGTGCAATTCATGATGGTGTGGCAACGGTACAGCTTGAACGGATCTTCCAGCTCGTCCAGGCGCTCGCCAGTAGCCTCGTCGCGGCTGTCGACGATCCAGCGCTGCGCCTGCAGCAGGATGGCCGGACCCAGGTAGCGGTCGCCGTTCCACCAGTAGCTGGGGCAACTGGTCGAGCAGCACGCGCAAAGGATGCACTCGTACAGACCGTCCAGCTTCTTGCGGTCTTCCGGCGATTGCAGGCGCTCCTTGTCGGCCGGCGCCGGGCTCTGCGTGCGGATCCACGGCTTGATGGACGCGTACTGGGCATAGAAATGCGTCAGGTCCGGCACCAGGTCCTTGACCACCGGCATGTGCGGCAGCGGATAGACCTTGATCTCGTCCGGGCATTCGTCGATCGGCGTGATGCAGGCCAGCGTATTGACGCCGTCGATGTTCATCGCGCAACTGCCGCAGATGCCCTCGCGGCAGGACCGGCGCAGGGTCAACGTGGGATCGACCTCGTTCTTGATCTTCAGCAGCGCGTCCAGAACCATCGGGCCGCACGAGGCCATGTCCACCTCGAAGGTGTCGGTGCGCGGATTCTCGCCGCTGTCCGGACTCCACCGGTAGACCTTGAACGTGCGCGGCTTCTTGGCATCCTTGGCCGGCCAGTGCTTGCCGGTCTTGATCTTGGAGTTTTGTGGCAGGGTAAATTCACCCATGGCTAGACCCTTGTATCTGGGGGCGTGCGGCATGACCGCACGCCATGCGGCAAGCGCCGCGAATCAATAAACCCGCTTGGCCGGCGGCACGGACTCGACCTCGTCGGTCAAGGTGTTGCTGTGCACCGGTCGGTAATCGAAGCGCGTCTTGCCCTTGTCATCCACCCACACCAGGGTGTGCTTCATCCAGTTTTCGTCGTCGCGGTCCGGATAGTCCTCGTGCGCGTGGGCGCCGCGGCTCTCCGGTCGCTGCTCGGCCGAATACATGGTGCCGACCGCCTGCGGCAGCAGGTTGGACAATTCCAGGGTTTCGACCAGGTCGGAATTCCAGACCATGGAGCGGTCGGTCACCTTGACGTCGGCGAAACTGTCGAACACCTCGGCAATCTTGCCGCACCCCTCCTTGAGGGTCTCGGATGTGCGGAACACGGCGGCGTCGTTCTGCATGGTGCGCTGCATGGTGTCGCGGATCTTCGCCGTCGGCGTGCCGCCGTTGGCGTGACGGATCTTGTCGAACCGGTCCAGGGCCTGGTCCAGCGCGCTGGAAGGCAGGTCCTTGTGGGCCGAGTCCGGCTCGATGATCTCGGCGCAGCGGTTGGCCACCGCCCGACCGAACACCACCAGGTCCAGCAGCGAGTTGGAGCCCAGACGGTTGCCGCCGTGCACCGACACGCAGGCCGCTTCGCCGATGGCGAACAGGCCCGGCACCACGGCGTCGTTGTCGTCGCCCTTCTTCTGCACGACTTCGCCGTGATAGTTGGTGGGGATGCCGCCCATGTTGTAGTGCACCGTGGGCAGGATCGGAATCGGCTCCTTGGTCACGTCCACGCCGGCGAAGATGCGCGCCGACTCGGCGATGCCCGGCAGGCGGTCGTGGATGACCTCCGGCCCCAGGTGCATCAGGTTCAGGTGCGCGTGGTCCTTGTGCTCGCCGACACCGCGACCCTCGCGAATCTCGATGGTGATGGCGCGGCTGACCACGTCGCGCGAGGCCAGATCCTTGGCGCTGGGTGCGTAGCGCTCCATGAAGCGCTCACCCTCGGAGTTGGTGAGGTAACCGCCCTCGCCGCGCACGCCCTCGGTGATCAGGC
>CAZMKO010000126.1:0-4727 GCA_964566965.1 uncultured Rhodanobacteraceae bacterium | reverse complement strand
TCCACGGTGTCGTCGATGCGGCTGTGGATGCCCAGCGTCAGGCCGTAGCCGGTGGCGTTGATCTGCTCGATCACCTTGTCCAGCTGGCTGGACTTGTAACGCACCACGTGCAGGATCGGTCCGAATACCTCACGCTCGAGCGTGCCCAGCGAAGGAATCTCGTAGGCGCGCGGCGCGAAGAAGGTGCCGTGGGCGCATGCCTCGTCGAGTTCCACCTGACGGATCTTCTTTGCCGTCTTGTCCATCTTTTCGGCGTGCGCTTCCAGCATGGCCAGGGCGTCATCGTCGATCACCGGGCCGATGTCGGTGGACAGCAGGGCCGGGTCGCCGACCTTCAGCTCGTCCATGGCGCCGGACAGCATGGCGATGACCTTGTCGGCGACGACGTCCTGGACATACAGAACGCGACTGGCCGAGCAGCGCTGGCCGGCCGAATCGAAGGCCGAGTAGACCACATCCTGGACCAGCTGCTCGGGCAGGGCCGAGGAATCGGCCAGCATCACGTTCTGGCCGCCGGTTTCGGCGATCAGCGCGGCGATCGGTGCGTCGCGTTCGGCCAGGGCGCGGTTGATGGCGCGCGCGGTCTCGGTGGACCCGGTGAAGGCCACGCCGGCCACGCGCGGGTCGGCGGTCAACAGCGGACCGACCACGGCGCCGTCACCGGGCACGAACTGCAGCACGTCGGCGGGAATGCCGGCTTCGTGCAGCAGCTTGACCATGGCATGGGCGACCAGGGTGGTCTGCTCGGCCGGCTTGGCGATGACGCTGTTGCCGGCGACCAGCGCGGCGGCAATCTGGCCGGTGAAGATGGCCAGCGGGAAGTTCCACGGGCTGATGCACACGAATACGCCGCGGCCGTGCAGGGACAGCTCGTTGGATTCACCGGTGGGGCCGGGCAATGCCTCGGGCTGACCGAACAGGCGCCGCGCCATGGTGGCGTAGTAGCGCAGGAAATCGGCCGCCTCGCGGATTTCGGCAATGGATGCGGAAATGCTCTTGCCGGCTTCGCGGATGCACATGGAGATGAATTCGCCGCGGCGCGCCTCCAGCTGTTCGGCGGCGTGCTCCAGGATGGCGGCGCGGCTGGCGGCCGGCAGGCGGTCCCAGGCCGGCTGCGCGGCCGCGGCGTTGTCCAGCGCCTTCTTCACCGTGTTCTCGTCGGCGCCCTGCCAGGTACCGACTTCCTGGCGGCGGTCGGCCGGATTGGTGACCTTGACGGCGTCGCCCCCGGGGGGCTCGGCGCCGGGCACCAGGGGAGCGGCCTGCCATGGGCCGGGATGTTGGTTGGCGGCCTCGGCGAGTGCCGCCAGTTCGTTGTCGCTGGCCAGATTGACGCCCATGGAGTTTTTCCTGAGATCACCGTAGAGATGGATGGGAAGGGGAATGCGCGGGTGCGACCGGGATTCGAGGCTGCGCACTTTTTCGCACGGGTCGCCGACCAGCTGCTTCATGGGCAGGAACTCGTCGACCACGTGGTTGATGAAACTGGTGTTGGCGCCGTTTTCCAGCAGCCGGCGCACCAGGTAGGGCAGCAGGTCCTTGTGGCTGCCGACCGGCGCGTATACGCGGCAGGGCACGTCGAAGTCGTCCTTGCCGATCACCTCGTCGTACAGCTCCTGGCCCATGCCGTGCAGGCGCTGGTACTCGAACGGCCGCCCGTCCGCCATGTGGTGGATGGCGGCGATGGTGTGCGCGTTGTGGGTGGCGAACTGCGGGTAGATGGCGTCGGCGCCGGCGTCCAGCATCTGCTTCGCGCAGGCCAGGTAGGACACGTCGGTGTTGGGCTTGCGCGTGTACACCGGGTAGCCGGAAAGGCCCTGTTCCTGGGCCAGCTTGATCTCGGCATCCCAGTAGGCGCCCTTGACCAGGCGCACGCACCAGCGGCGACCGGCGGCGCGGCCGGTCTCGGCCAGCCAGTCGATCACGAACGGTGCGCGCTTCTGGTAGGCCTGCACCGCCAGGCCGAAACCGTTCCAGCCTTCCAGCGACGGGTGCACGAAGATCGCGTGCATGACGTCCAGCGACAGCTCCAGGCGGGCCGACTCCTCGGCGTCGATGGTCAGCGCGACGCCCTTGGCCATCGCTTTTTGCGCCAGCTCCAGCACGCGCGGCACCAACTCATCCATGACCCGCTGGCGCTTGGCCACGTCGTAGCGCGGATGCAGGGCCGAGAGCTTCACCGAGATCGAAGGCGCCTCCAGCACGTCGCCAGCCTTGGGGTGCTTGCCGAGGGCCTCGATGGCGTTGCGGTAGGCCTGCATGTAGGTGTCGGCGGCCGACTGCGTCAGTGCCGCCTCGCCCAGCATGTCGAACGAATAACGATAGGCGGCGTTGCCGCCCTTTTGCGCGCGCTGCAACGCCGACTTGATATGGCGCCCCATGATGAACTGCTGACCCATGATGCGCATGGCCTGGCGCACCGCCAGGCGCACCAGCGGCTCGCCGACACGGTTGACCAGGCGGCGCAGGGCGGCCTGGTAGTCGCGGCGGGTGGCGTCGGGCAGGGTGACGATCTGGCCGGTCAGCATCAGGCCCCAGGTGGAGGCGTTGACGAACACCGACTTGCTGGTGCCGATGTGTTTTTTCCAGTCGGCCTCGGTGAGCTTGTCGCGGATCAGGCGGTCGGCGGTGTCGCTGTCGGGGATGCGCAGCAGGGCCTCGGCGATGCACATCAGCAGCATGCCCTCGCTGCTGGACAGGTCGTACTGCTGCATGAAGGCCGCGATCGGGCTGCGCTGGTCCTGCTTGGCGCGGACGCGGCGCACCAGGTCGGCCGCGACGTTCTGCACCACGGTGCTTTCCTCGGCGGGCAGTTCGGCCTGGTGCAGGAGCTCGTTGATCGATTCGGCTTCATCGCGCAACCAGGCATTGGCGATGCGCTGGCGTGCCGCGGACAGGTGGTCGGGGAGTTCGGGGGAGATGATGTTGTGTTTCACGGAAAAACCTCGGCCGGCACGCGGGGGCGGTGGGCCGGCGGTGGCTGCCCACGGGATGCGGGCGGACCCGGCGATTGTAGGATATGGGCGTCCAAAACGGTCGGGCGAGCAATGGCCCTTGACAACGCGTGCCGGGTGTGGATTTTCGGCGTCAGGCGGTGTGTGCGCGATCTGCGACAATTTGCCGCAGGCCGCCAGGCGGGATGGCGCCCCGGCATTGACACCGGTCATGGCCGAGCGTCGGCATCTTCTTGCCAGCTTGGGCGTGGGCAACGTAACATCGGGAGCAAGTAGGCATTGCCGTGATCCCATGATCGTGTTCAAGCCGCAGCCGGCAGGCAGCCAGCACCTGACAATGGTGCTGCGGCCGAACCGGGCGTTGAGTCACAGGTCGCTTCGGCGGCTGGCATGGGGTCTTGCGGCAGTGACGCTGGCAACGGCACTGATTGGCGCGCAGCAAGGCAACGTGTTTGCGCCCTTGTTCGCGCTGGTCGAGGCGGCCGCGGTGGCTTGGGGATTGGGGATCGCCTGGCACGCGGGCAATAGAGGGGAGCGTATTACCGTGGGTTCCGACTCGCTGGAAGTGGAAACCTGGCCGGATCACCGGCTGACTCGATTCCAGTCGGGCTGGGTCCGCATCCTTCTGGCCCGCGCGGGCAACCGAGACCGCCTGTTGCTGGCATCGCACGGACGCGAGCTGGAGATCGGGGCGTTTCTGGCGGACGAGGAACGCGCCGAGTTGCGGCGCAAACTCGAATCGGTGCTGACGCAAATGACCGCGCCCGGGCATCGACAGGTCAACAACGGATCCATGGCGGATCCCGAAGGGTTCAAGACATGAAAGCACGCGGCATCAAGCAATGGACGAAAGCCTCGCTGGCGGCGATCGGCACCCTGTTCGCCGGGGCGGTGTGGGCCAATCCGCACCCCTGGCAGCTGGGCATGCCGCGCGGGGTGACACCCACCTCCGGCGACGTCTACGGGTTGTTCATCGCGTCGTTCTGGGTCTGCGTGGCCATCGGCGTGGTGGTGTTCACCGTGATGACGCTGGCCATCATCCGCTTTCGCAAGTCCAAGGGGGCGGTGGCGGAAAAGTGGAGCCACAACACCCTGCTGGAAACGGTCTGGACCATCATCCCGTTCATCATCCTGGCCGGGCTGGCCTGGCCGGCCAGCAAGGTGTTGACCGAAATGGCCGACACCACCGATTCGGGCATGACTGTCAAGGTCACCGGCTACCAGTGGAAATGGCGCTACGACTACGTCGACTACCAGGGCAAGACCATCGACAAGGTGGGTTTCATGTCCTCGCTGGCCAAGAGCAGCAACAAGGCGCGCCAGCTTGATTCGGGCATCAGCCCGTGGGACGTCAAGGACGCCGACGGCAACAACGATTACCTGCTGGCGGTCGACAAACCGCTGGTGGTGCCGGTGGGCGTGAAGATCCGTTTCGTGATCACCGCCGGCGACGTCATCCACTCCTGGTGGGTGCCGGATCTGGGCTGGAAGATGGATGCCATCCCGGGCATCGTCAACGCGGCCTGGGCCAAGATCGACAAGCCGGGCACCTACCTCGGGCAGTGTGCCGAACTGTGCGGCCAGGACCATGGCTACATGCCGGTGGTGGTCAAGGCCGTGCCGCGCGCCGAATTCGAGAAATGGCTGGCGGCGAAGGAAGATGACGCTTCGTTGGACAAGGCCTCGCGCACGGCCGAGGTCCATGCCGACAAGACACTCCCCGCGGCCGAGACCCAGGGTTGATATCCACAGATTTCAGGTAGAGGTGCAAGG
>CAZMKO010000125.1:0-4864 GCA_964566965.1 uncultured Rhodanobacteraceae bacterium | reverse complement strand
GCCTGCACGTCGTCGGGGTGGACGGTCACGGCGGCGCCGGCGTGCTCGGCATACCCCGGGACTCCTACGTGCCGCTCTCGACCGGGGGCAAGGGCAAGATCAACGCGGCGATGGTCTACGGCGGCCCGAAGGCGCAGCTGGCCACGGTGCGTGACGCCACGGACCTGCCGATCGAGGGTTACCTGTTGACCGGGTTCGGCGGGTTCAAGCGGGCGATCGACGCGCTCGGCGGCTTGAAGATCGACGTGCCCAAGGCGGTCAGGGGCGAGGCGTCCGGCGCGGACGTCGACAAGGGCCGGCAGAAGCTCTCGGGCAAGGAGGCCCTGGCCTACTCGCGCGAGCGCAAGACGCTGCCGGACGGCGACTTCGGTCGCAGCCGCAACCAGGGCCTGGTGCTGCTCGCCGGTGTCGCGATGCTGCGGATGTCCGGTCCCGGCGCGCTGCCGCGCTACCTGACCAAGATCGGGCCGCAGCTGCGCACCGACCTCACACCGGCCCAGGTGCTGACGCTCGCGGCCACGGTGTTCCGCACCGACCCGGGGAAGGTGCGCAACGAGGTCGCGGTCGGCGGGTTCGGGACGTCGGCGGCCGGGGAGTCGATTGTCGTGCTGGGGGATCGGGCCCATCGGATGTTCCGCGACCTGCGCGACGGCAACCTGTCCTCGACGTCCTAGGATCGTCGCCGCGGCCTGCTTGACGTTTGCGGGAGCAAATGCGATATTTGCTCCCGCAAACTTGATGTCGATCTGAGGGGGACCTCCCATGACACGCACCGGAGCACGGCGAGCGGGGTCGGCTCTGGCCACGGCCGCGCTCGCCACTGCGACCCTGCTGGTGACCGGCCCCACGACGGCCGTGGCGGCGAGCGCCCCCACGACGAGCGCCCCCTCCGCGGTCGCCACCTCGGGGTCACCACAGGCGGTCCCGTCCGACGACCAGCCGCAGGGCAAGCTGCTGCTGATGCTGGACGCGTCCGGCTCGATGAAGGAGTCCGACCCCTCCGGGACGTCCAAGATGGTCGCAGCCAAGAAGGCCCTCTCCGCGGTGGTCCGGGGTCTGCCCGGTGACGCGCAGGTGGGCCTGCGGGTCTACGGCGCGACCCAGCCAGGGGGCAAGCCCACTCCCAAGGCGTGTCGCGACACCCAGCTGGTGCACCCGATCGACAGGCTCGACCGGCCCGGGTTGCTCAGAGACATCAGGGGCTTCAGGGCGAAGGGGGAGACGCCCATCGCCTACTCGCTGAAGCAGGCGGCCAAGGACCTCGGCGACTCGGGCAAGCGCAGCATCGTGCTGGTCTCTGACGGCGAGGAGTCCTGCGTCCCGAACCCGTGCCCGGTGGTCAAGAAGTTGGTCGGTGCGGGTGTCGACCTGCAGATCAACACGGTGGGGTTCGGGGTCGAGGAGAAGGCTCGCAAGCAGCTGCAGTGCATCGCCGACGCCGGGCACGGCAGCTACTACGACGCCAAGGACGCCGACGAGCTGACCGCCTCGCTCACCAAGCTCAGCCACCGTGCGCTGCGGCCCTTCACCGTGAGCGGCAAGCCGGTCAAGGCCACGTCGCGGGTGGGGCAGGCGCCGACGATCACCCCGGGCCGCTACGTCGACCACTACACCGTGTCCGACCACCCGCGCTACCTCAGGCTGCGCCGGACGCCCGGGTCCGTGGTGCACCTGTCGCTGGTGGCCCGGCCGCAGGCGGCGGGGCGCTCGTCCACCGACACGGAGTCCTGGGACGTCGAGCTGCGGACACCGGACGGCACGTCCTGCGACATCGAGCACGAGGGAGACATCGAGTTCTTCCGCCAGGGGTCCTCGCAGACCGTCTCGGCCAGCGCCAACAACCACGGGGCCGCCGAGCCCGACGCGACCACTGACGACCCGTGTGCGACCTCGAAGGTGATCATCGCGCAGGTCGCGCACGACGACGGAGCGCACCAGAAGATCCCCGTGCAGCTCGTCTACGTCGAGGAACCCCCCGTCACCGACCTCGACTCGCTGCCGGAGGGTCTGGACCCGGAGAAGGTGCAGCCGTTCACCGCGCACACGAGCGGCAAGGCCACGCGGGTCGTCGGGGGCGGTGGGTTCTCGGACGCGCCGTTGCTCGCCCCCGGCACCTACACCGACACGATCCTGCCGGGCGAACAGGTCTACTACCGCGTCAAGCTCGACTTCGGGCAGTCGGCGGCCTTCACTGCGGACATCGCCAAGACCGGTGCCAGGCCGCACTTCACGACGACCGACTACAACCGGTTCGGCGTCGACGTCTGGACTCCGGCGCTGTACGAGATCACGAGCGCGAGCAACGTGGACAACATGGACAGCCTGAGCCGCACCTCGCCGTGGCTCACGCTCGGCGAGTTTGTCCCCGAGGTCCGCTACCGCAACAAGGAGTCCATCGGCAACGGCTACAACTACCCGGCACTGCGCCAGGTGTCGCTGCCCGGCTCCTACTACTTCGCGATCGGCCGTGCCCCGACCGACGAGCCGGGTCTGGACGTGCCGATCACCGTGCGCCTCCACGTCCAGGTCAAGGGCAAGCCCCACGGCCAGCCGTCGTATGCCGTCGCCTCACCCGCCGCGTCACCGCCACCCTCCGCGACGGGCACGTCTTCGGCGGGCCCGAGCCCGACGGCCAGCCAGCAAGCACCGCAGGCGTCCGCCACACCGGCCGGACACGCGCAGGCCGCGGGCCCGCAGGACTCGAGCCGCGACGACTCGTCACCGCTGCGCTGGATCGTCGGCGGCGGGCTGATCGGGCTGGCGGCCGTCGCGGCGCTGGCATGGGCGGTGCTGCGCCGCCGCGGTCAGGGCGCCGGGTCCCAGTGGTAGGAGCCGTCGGACCGGCGTGAGCAGATCACGTCCTCGCCGCCCGTGGTGGTCTCGGCGAGACCGACGTCACTGAACTCGCAGGGCTGACCCACGCGGGACACCACCGTGCCGACCTGCACGCTGCCGGGGGAGGGGCCGGACCCGGGGGAGGCCGTGTGCGCGGCCGTGCTGCCTGTGTCGTGGGTGCCGGTCCTCGTCGAGGTCGGGGCAGTGGGCAAGGATGTCGAGTTCCCTGTGACCAGAGGCGTGTTCGACGGCGACGACGCCCGGGCGGTCGTCGTGGTCGCGGGCGGTGCCGTCGGCGCCTCGTCGGCGCCCGACCACGGTGACCAGAGCACGAGGCCGCCGAGCACCGCGAGCGCGACGGCGAGGGCGGCCACCGCGCGACCGTGCGCCGTCGGTGGACCGGCGGGGACGGACCGCGGTGGCGGGGACCGGTCCGCGCGGGGTGCGTGGGGCTCGGCGTCGAGCGGTGTCTCGTCCGCGGAGGACACCGGGGTCTTTCGGCCGCCAGCGGCGTGTGGGTGGGGCTGCCGCTGTGGCCCCGGGTCGCCGGCGGTGAGCTGCGGCCGCCCATCCGCAGGGGGCTCCACCTGGCGCAACACCTCGACGTCGCCGAGCGCCCCGTCGTGCCAGGTGAGTCCGGAACCTTCGAGCCGTGCGCGTGGGGCCGTCGCGTCCGGCGGCCGGTCGGCGGCGTCGAACGCGGTCAGGTCGGTCACGAGTGACCAGAGCGCGTCGGGCACATCGTCCGGCCGGACGGGCGGGGAGGTGGGCCTCGCCCCGGTGAGCATCGCGACCGCCACCTGGCCCACGGCATACAGGTCACTCGTGGGCGCGGGCTCGGCGCCGCGGGTCACCTCGGGGGCCACGTAGCCGGGGGTCCCCGTCCACTCGCCGGTCTGGGTGAAGCGCGGGCCGTCGAGGTCGAGGGCGATGCCGAAGTCGGTCAGCCAGGCGTGCGGTCTGCCGGTGCCGGTCGCCCGAAGCAGCACGTTGGCCGGCTTGATGTCCCGGTGCAGGATGCGTGCGTCGTGCACCGCGGCCACGGCGTCGAGCAGCTGCCGCAGCAGCTCGGCGACGAGCAGCGGTGGGAGCGGCCCGTGGTCGCCGACCAGCGTGGCGACCGAGCCGCCGTCGACGACCGGCATGGTGAACAACACCCGGTCGTCCTCGCCCGCCCAGCCCAGCGGGGTGAGCACGTGCGGGTGCTGCACCCGCACCGCCTGCTCCCGCACAAAGCGCAGGAGTGAGACCGCGTCGGACTGCCGCAGCACCTTGGCGGCCACGACGCGGCGCTCGCGACGGTCCCAGACCCTCCAGACGGTCCCCATCCCGCCCTCGCCGATCGGATCGATCAGCTCGTAGCGGCCGGCGAAGACCTCACCCACGCGGGCTCCGGGCAGCCTCCCGCAGCAGCGCAGCCAACTTGGGCGACGAGGTTGCGGCTGCCGCCGCCTCGAGGTCCGCGGGTTCGGCGGCCTCGGCCAGGACGGACAGCGCCTGGGCGCGTGCCGTGCCCGGGGCCGTGGTCGTGCCGGTGAGCGTGGCCTGTTCGTCGCGGATGGCATCGAGTCGGCCCTGGATCTGCTCGGCGGTGAGACGCGGCGCCTCGTCGGCGAGCGCGAGCAGAGCCTGCAGGCGGTGCACCACCGCCGGGTTGCCGATCTTGACCCGATGCCCCGACACCAGCTGCGAGAGCATCGGTGCCGAGAGACCGAGCACCTGCGCGAGACGCCCCTGGTTCAACTGCAGGGCAGCCGTGATGCGGCCGGTGAGGTCGGCGACCGGTGCGCCATACAGCTCCTGCTGGGCGCGGCGGCCGTCGCGCTCCTGCGGGGCTGGCCGACCGTCGCGCTCGTTCGTGGACACGCCCGCCATCCTAGGCAGCCCGGCCCGACTCTCCCTCCGCTCGTGGGCAATGGTTGTGGGACTTGCGCGAGGAAACCGCCGGTGGATTCACGCGGTGGTCGCAACACCTGGTGGATTGGACTGTTCTGACAGTAGCTGGGTGAGGGCTTCGGCGGGGGTGCGC
>CAZMKO010000124.1:0-4907 GCA_964566965.1 uncultured Rhodanobacteraceae bacterium | reverse complement strand
GCATGGGCCTGGAGCGCCTGGCCGCGATCCTGCAGGGCGTGCATTCCAACTACGACATCGACCTGTTCCGCCACCTGATCGAGGCCGCGGCCACGCTGACCGGCACCGCGGACAAGGCGAACAAGTCGCTGCGTGTCATCGCCGACCACATCCGTGCCTGCAGCTTCCTCATCGTCGACGGCGTGTTGCCGTCCAACGAAGGGCGCGGGTACGTGTTGCGTCGCATCATCCGCCGCGCGTTGCGGCATGGCTGGATGCTGGGCGTGCGCGGAGAGTTTTTCTGGAAAATGGTTGCACCACTGGTGCAGGAGATGGGCGAGGCATGGCCGGATCTGGCCGCGGCACGCGAGCGCATCGAGCAGCAGCTGCGCCGCGAGGAGGAGCGCTTCGGCGAAACCCTCGAACACGGCATGCGCCTGTTCGACGAGGTGGCCACCGATGCCGGCGGACGCATTTCCGGCGAGGACGCCTTCCGCCTTTACGACACCTACGGCTTTCCGGTGGATCTCACCGCCGATATCGCCCGCGAGCGCGGCATGCAGGTCGACATGGACGGTTTCGAAAAGGCCATGGCGGCGCAGCGCGAGCGCGCCCGTGCGGCAGGGCACTTCAAGAGCCGCGACACCATGCCTGCCGAGCTGGCCAGTCGCATCGAGGCCACGCGATTCCTTGGCTACGACACGTTGCAGGCGGCGTCCTGCAAGGTGGTCGGCCTGGTGCGCGAAGGCGTGGAGCGGGATGCGCTGGCCGATGGCGAGGAAGCCGTCGTGGTGCTGGAGCGCACGCCGTTTTATGCCGAATCCGGCGGCCAGATGGGTGATGCCGGCCTGCTGACGTCGTCCGGTGGTCGTTTCGAGGTGCGCGACACGCGCAAGCTCGGCGGCGTGTTCTTCGGGCATATCGGCACATGGCACGGGCAGACACCGCTGCGCGTCGGCGACGAGGTGGGCGCGGCTGTGGACGCCGAGCGCCGCCAGGCCATCGTCCTCAACCATTCGGCGACCCACTTGTTGCATGCGGCCCTGCGCGAGGTGCTCGGCACGCACGTGACCCAGAAGGGTTCACTGGTGGCGCCGGAGCGCCTGCGTTTCGACTTCGCGCACCCGCAGCCGGTGACGGCGGACCAACTGGCGCGCATCGAGGCGCGCGTGAATGCCGAGATCCGCCGCAACGAAGCCGCCGAGGTCCGTCACATGACGTATGACGAGGCCATCGCCGGCGGTGCCATGGCCCTGTTCGGCGAAAAATACGGCGACGAGGTACGGGTGCTGCGGATGGGCGATTTCTCCACCGAGCTGTGTGGCGGCACGCACGTGTCGCGCACCGGGGACATCGGCCTGTTCCGCATCGTGTCCGAGTCCGGCGTGGCCTCGGGGGTGCGTCGCATCGAAGCGGTCACCGGCGCCGGCGCGCTGGCGTGGGTTGACGACCAGGCACATCGGCTGGCGCAGGTCGGCGACCTGTTGTCCGCCACCGGCGACAGCGTGGTCGGCAAGCTCGAGCAACTGATCGAACGTCAGAAGCGCCTGGAACGTGAACTGGATGGTCTGAAGGCCCGGGCCGCCGGTGCCGCCACCGGTCGGCTCGCCGAGAGTGCCAGGCGAATCGACGGTATCGGCGTGGTCGCGGCGCGTGTTGACGGCCTCGACGCCAAGGCATTGCGTGAGGCCGTGGACCGCCTCAAACAGCAACTGGTCGACTGCGTGATCCTGCTGGCGGCCGGCCGCGACGGCAAGGCATCGCTGGTCGCCGGTGTCGGCGGCGCGGCCATGGGCCGGGTCAAGGCCGGTGCCGTGGTCGCCCATGTCGCGGGACGGATCGGCGGCAAGGGCGGTGGACGCCCGGACATGGCGCAGGGCGGCGGGACCGACTCGCCGGCCCTGGACGAGGCCCTGACTGAACTTGTGCCCTGGTTGCAGGGTCAAATGCAACAGGGCGGTGCGTGACCACGAATCCCCTGTCTGTGGTTCCGTGCCAAAAGGCATGGATTTGTGCAAGTTCATTGCATGGCGGGCATCGGCTTCGCTACTATCGAAAAGTTGTTGCATCAAGAACACGGGGGCGCGGCCTGTCGGCTGCCGTACTCCGGCGAAAAGATTTCGCAAGCTGGGCACATGATTCGTCCGTTCCGGGGTGAAACGGGCGCGTCATCGACCCGGATCGTTGAAAGTTACAGGAGCAAGGACAATGTTGATTCTGACCCGGCGCGTCGGGGAAACCCTGATGATTGGTGACGAGGTGACCGTCACCGTGCTTGGCGTGAAAGGCAACCAGGTTCGCATTGGCATCAATGCGCCCAAGGACGTGGCCGTTCATCGCGAAGAGATCTACATGCGCATCAAGCGCGAAAACGAGGCCGGCACCGGCCCGGCGGATACGCAGGCGGCCCCCGAGGCGGTCGGCGCGCCGGAAAAAGACGACTGAACCCTTTACGGGAAAGCCGGTCGCGGTTATCCTTTGCGGCCGCGCTGACGCGTGCAGCGCCGCCAACACGGAGAGGTGCCCGAGTGGCTGAAGGGGCTCCCCTGCTAAGGGAGTAGAGGGTTAATCACCTTCTCGAGGGTTCGAATCCCTCTCTCTCCGCCAGTTCTTCCAAATGACGCAAGGACAGGACGTCATATCGACCCGCAAAGGGACGTGAGCCAGAGAGAGGGTGAGAATCCTCGCTGGTTCGACGAATTCGTCCGGAACGAATTCGGACGCCGTCAGGCGGCCCCGTCGCGCGCAGCGCGAAGGGGTGAGGCCCACGATGGGCCGAGCAATCCCTCTCTCTCCGCCAGTTCTTTCGCGCAATGCAAGGACGGGCGTTGCGCCGAATCGTCAAGGAACAGGAACATGAGCCGGAGAGGGTGCGACCCTCCCGCAAGAGGCTCACGGGAATCCGGACAAGCCTTGCTGCAGAAGCGGCTCCAGCCGCGATTGGTCCCGCACTTGCCAAGGTTCTGGTCCACCCGGCAATCGGGACTGAAGTCCCTCCCACAAACCATTCATGACTCCGGGCAAGCTCCTTCCGCGAGGGAAGGGAGCAAGTGCCGGGATACACCTGCGGGAGATTCCAGGCAAGCCCGGCTGTGGGAGCGACTTCAGCCGCGACTGGCTGCCGGCGCAACCAAACGTTTCGCCGGCCTCTGCGGCCCGTGCCAGGCCTGGGTCGAGACACGGAAAACCGTGCTGTCGCAAGGTTTTGCACAAGCCCGAAAAATGTCAAGCCGGGCCAGGGTGCCGTGCCTTCCACCCTCCACCTGTTGCCGTGAATGCGTTGCAAGTCATTGATTCGTGGTTGCTAAACGCGCTCTGGTCAAATTTTGTCCAATGTGTGGACGAGCCCGAAGCCATGCGCCATGGCGCCCGCATTCCCGTACTCGTCCACACGGTTATCCACAATTTTTGTGGATAACCGCCGGCCGTGCCGGCTGACCGGTTCCGCGGGGCTCACTGGCCGGGGTGATAGGTCTTTTCGGTGTGTTTTTTCAACTGGTCGGCGTGGAAGTAGACCGTGCGCAGGTTGCCCTGGATGTAGCGCTCGGCCTGGTCGGTGAAATGGCGCGAATCGGGATGGCCGCTTTGCCCGCCGGCGCGGATGGCACGTGCTTGCACCTCGGGGGCGAATTCCACGGTGGCGACGAAACTGTTGCCGCTGTTGCCGTAGTAGCGTTTGGTGCCGTCCCAGCGGTGCGCGCCGAAGGAGGCCAGCGAACCCCAGCGGGACGACACGAAGGGCACAGGCAGGCTCGGTCGGGCATCGTCGAAATGTGGTTCGATCCGATCGTCCAGGCGCTGGTAGCGGTTGATTTCGCCCCATGCCACGCCCCAGTGGCCGAAATCCTTGCGCAGTCGGTCGGCGGCACGCGCGAGGGCCTGCAGGCGCGTGTCCGCGCCGGCCTGGTCGGCCATGTAGTCATACGGCGAGATGCCTTCCGCACGGGCCTTGGCGTAGACGGTGTTCCACAGCTCGTCGCCCCAGAACACGGCCAGTGAGGTGGGCATGGAGGTCTCGCCCCAGCGATAGTCCCAGCCGCGCAGCAGGTTCACGGGGCCGGCCAGCTTGGCGTGCAGCGGGTCGTCGGCGGACAGGGCTTCGTAGTCGTGCAGGAGGACGGGCACCAGGCGCTCGAAGGCCGGCAACCGGGAATCGAACGCGTCGGTGATCAGCTTGGGCATGGACAAGCCCGTGGCGTCGGTAAGCAGGGCGGTGGCGTGGACACCGCGCGGGTTTTCGCCGAACGTGTCCATGTAGCGCGGGTAATCCTTGCGCTTGGGGCTGTACTTGCCGGCCGCCGACCAGGGCCAGTTGTTGGTGTTCATGACCCAGCCGTTGGGCGGGTTGATGACGTTGGGCATCTCCGCGAGCGGCGTGGGGCCCTGCCAGTCGGTGGCCGGATCGCTGCCGTCGACCGGTCTGGTGTAGTCGAAGCGGTCGTCCCGCTTGGGGATGAACTGCGGCATCAGGAAGGCGATGTTGCCCTGGTCGTCGGCATACAGGGTGTTGTTGGAGGAGTTGGCCTGCAGTTTGCTCACCTTGCGGTAGCTGGCCAGGTCGTGGGCCTTGGTACGCAGCCAGCTTTGCTCCAGCGCACGCATGGGGCGTTGCATCAGCGCGGTGGTGATCCATTTGCCGTCGGCCTTGCGCACCACCGGGCCGTGTTTGGTGTAGTAGGCGGTGAAGGTGCGCGATGCCATGTGCCCGTTGGCGTCCTTGTAGGGCACCTTGATGGTGCGCGTTTTCACCGGGAGCAGCTTGTCACCGTAGCGGTAGAACCGCTTGTCGCCCTTGTGCACGATGGTTTCGGCGAACTCGTCCACGGCATCGGCGCCGGTGGAGGTGTGCATCCAGCCCAGGTGCCGGTTGAATCCCTGGTAGATGAAGAACTGGCCCCAGGTGCTGGCGCCGTAGGCATCCAGGCCCT
>CAZMKO010000123.1:0-4978 GCA_964566965.1 uncultured Rhodanobacteraceae bacterium | reverse complement strand
ACGCGTTCCCTGCGTGAGCAGGTTCAACCAGGGGGTGATGTCCGGTGTGTCCATGGTCGATCCTCCGTAACTCGTGTAGCGGGCCGCCTCATTGCATCTTGCCACGACGCGCGGCGACGTTCCGTTGTCAGTGGGTGATCCTGAAGTCGATACGACGGTTGCGGGCGCGGCCCTCATCGGTGTCGTTGTCGGCGATGGGATTGTCCGGGCCCTGGCCGCTGACGGAAAGATCCCTGGCCGGGATGCCCTTCTGGACAAGATAATCCTTGACCGCCTGCGCGCGCTCCAGGCTGAGCTGGATGTTGCTCATGCGGTTGCCGACGTTGTCGGTGTTGCCGATGATCTGGATGAATGGCGTGTCGAGCTTGCGGATCGCCTCGGCCATCTGATCGAGGATGTCGTGACCGCGCGAGGTCAGGATGGCGCTGCCGCTCTTGAACTCCACCGTGCGGTCGGCGAGGGTCTTGTCGAGCACGTCCTGTTTCGATTCGACGATCTTCAGCGACTGGGTGATGGAGTAGCGGCCGTTGAACGATTGTGACAGTTTGCTCAGCACTTTTTGCCGCGTGGCCTCGTTGGGCACCTCGCCCTCGATGGTGATGGTATTGCCCTGCACGGTGATCTTGCCGTGATGCACGTCTTTCAGGCTGGGGTCGATCATCGCGCCGACGAACTTGCCCCATTTGGAGGGCGATACCACACCGCCGACGGACAATTGGTCGTCGACCCTGTCGTCGCCATAGACGGTGCGCAGCCGTTTCATCAGTTCGGCCTTGGTGGCGTTGTCGGGCACGGTGCCGCTGACCACGACCTTGTCCGCGGAGGTGGCCGCGTTGGCGGCCGGGCCGGGATTGGCGACGAGGCTGGTGACCAGGAGGCCGGCGAGGAGGCTGAAGAAAGACGGGCGGCGCATGGTCAGGCTCCGAGGAAGGTTTCGCGGAAGGTGTCGCGGGCGGTGCGCAGGGACAACCCGTCGTTTTCGGTGTAGGTGGCCAATTTTCTGACCCCGGGATCGCCGTGGATGTGCTCGTCGACCCATTCCGGGTCGTACAGGTCGATGTAGTCGCTTTCCAGCGTGTGCGGATCGAACATGGCCTGCAGGTTGCTGCCCTTGAGCCCCTTGAAGCCGACCGCCAGCATGGCCGGACCGGCATGGCGCATCAGCACCAGCAGCTCGAAGTCGGCGCGACCGAGGAAACCAGCCAGCAGATCCAGCCACAGGCAGGCCACCAGATTGCGGTACATCGGGTCGCTGGGAAGTGGCAACACCAGGCCCTTGCCCATGCCGGCCGACCCGGCGCTCATCACCGGTTGCAGCAGGATGCCGAGGGCGAACAGGATGCGTCGCACCGAGACCGGCTTGCCGGCGTCGGCGAGCAGCCGCTGCATCGACTCCAGGGTCTGCATTTCCAGAAAATCCTGGAAGGCCGGGTTGAGCGATTCGTAGAGCACGTTGACGTTGGCGCGGTTCTCGGCCAGTTCGGCCAGCGGCGTCAGCGGATCGGCGGCATCGTGGGCCTGGCGGGCGCCACGTTCGAGCCGCGCCCACAACCGTGCAAAGGCCAACGGGCTGCGCGAGATGAATGCCAGCGGCTGGGGAACTTCCATGGACACGGCAGCGGCAAACGGAAAACGGCGTCCGGATTCATCCGTGCTGGGCAGCAGGTGACCGGCCACGACCTGCCGGTTGCGCGACCCCATGATGGCGAAGTTCAACGGCCGGCCCAGGTCGTACAGCTGCTTCCACGCCACGTCGCGCGACAACAGCTCCAGCGCCTGGCCGGCCCAGCGGTCGATGCTGGCGATCAACTGGTGGTTGTTGGCCGGGTTCTTGAGAAAATCGCCACGGTTGGGCAGCTTGCCGAAATAGCTGATCCCGAGGGTCAGTTCGCCATTCATGCGTCGTCTCCCGTGCTGCCGTCCGCGTCGGGATCGGCGTCCATGGATGTACCCACCGCGTTGGCCGGAAGCTGGACGCCCTGCAGGCCCTGACGGGCCGAACCGTCGCCGTTGGCGTTGGGGTTGCTGACCATCTTCAGCTTGACGGTGACGGCCACGTCGTTGCGGCTCCAGGTGACCGTGTAGATGCCGCTTTGCTTGTCCAGCTGCGCTTCGCCGGCAGCAAACAGATCGGGCAGGGCGTTGTCGCCGGTGAAGCGCTCGACCACCACGTCGCGGCCATCCAGGGTGGTGGCGTGCACTTCGGCCACGTGCGTGTCGCGCACGATGCCCCATACGAACGGCTTCCATTGCGGCGGCGTGTTGCGGTAGCGCAGCTTCTGCCCGTCGACGTTGAGGGTGTAGCCGCTGATGCCACCGGTGGCCGGCTGCGGCTGCACCTGGAACACGGTGCGGTTGTCGGCACCGTCACCCGATGCCTGGCCGAGCGGGGCGGTCCAGCGGCCGTAGTCGGTCATCAACCGGGTATCCAGGGTCAGACCCATGTCGGCCCATTGTTTGGCGGTCAGCGTGTCGCCACGCTGGTTGACCAGCGGTCCCAGCGTATCGCTGACGAACTTGGCGATGGCGCCGGTGGGGCCGAAGATGCGTTTCATCTCGCTGCCGGTGGCCTGGATGTGCCCGTCCTCGTCGAACGGGGACTTGTCGGCCAGGTTTTCGCTGAACGGCTTGTAGACCTGTCCGGCCCAGATCTTGTTGAGATCGCTTTCGGCTGGCGCCACCAGGGCGGCGAAGGTCTGTATCAGCGGACGCAGCAGGAGCGGACGAAGGATGCCGCGCTGGGTGTCGTCGAGCCCGTTGAGCATGCGCTCGTCGACCAGCTGCAGGCCGTCGGACAGCTCGGCGCTGCCGCTCAGCGTCTTGGCCATCAGCTCGCGCGCGCCCTGGCCGGGCTCGCCCCGGGTGTTGATGGCGTTGAGGCGCGTGCGCAACTTGCCCAGCATGGACATGTAGTTGTCGAACACGGCCGGGTTGCTGTCGCGGGCCTGCATGATCTTGGTCACGCCGGTGAAGGCGCCGCCGATGCGTCCGACGTCCGGACGGCTGCCGCCGCCGCGCGTCGACTGCGCGTGGCTGAGCGCCTCGTCGATCTCGTTGCCGTGCACGGAGCGGCGCAGGATCACCCGCTTGAACCACGAGGTGAAGCCGCCCTTGGTGGATTTCAGACCCTGCCCGACCGGCGAAGGGTTGTCCCAGGAGGTTTCGTCGTAGACCGTCTGCAGCAGGGTGCGCATCGGCGAGTTTTGCGGATCGCCCAGCGTGTTCATGGCCGACACCACGTCGGCGAAGCTGCCGAAGCGTTTCACCGAGACGCCCTTGAGGAACTTCTGCCATTGCGCGACATAGTCCTTGTCGTAACGCGCTTCCAGCTGTTTCTGGATCTGTTCCGGGCTGCCGGTGAGGGTGAGGTCGGCGTTCTGGCTCGATTGCAGTACCCAGTCCTTGACGCTCAGCTCGTTGTTGGCGGCGTTCTTGATGGCGTCCTTGACGTAGCCGTCCCAAGCCTCGCGAGTGAACGGGCCGGGCACCGCGTAGCTGCCGGCCAGCAAGTCATGGCCGGTGTGGTCGCCGAGGATGGAGGCCACCGTCATGGCCGGGAAGCGCGTGGCGGCACGGGCCTTGATCTGTGCGTAGACGCGGTCGATGGCGGACATGCCGCGCATCACCCCGCGCAATGCGCCGCGCGTGTCTTCGACCAGCGCGACCTTGGTATCCAGCGTGGGCCAGTCCGGCTGATCGTATTGCGCCACGTAGAAGGTCATGAGCTTCTGCGCGCTGCCGATCAGGTCGTTGCGGTTCATCATGCCGCGGTTGGCGTCAAGCCAGTTGCGCCAGAAGCGCGTGAGCTGGTCGGAAAGCTGGACCGGTTCCACCTTGTCGGGATGCTTCAGCATCAGGTACGCACGCAGCGCGTTGTAGGCTTCCTGCGTATCGGTGGGCGAAGGCATCTGGTAGGCGCCGGCGTCGTCGTGCTTGCCGGCCGCGGTCGGCTTGGCCGGGTCGGTGGCTTCCAGCTGGTCGCCGTGCTTGACCACCTCGCCGAGGTAGGCTTCCAGGTTCTGCGTGACGGGGTCGAGCATGATCTGGCGCATGCCGTGGAAATACTCGGTGCGCAGCTTGGCCTCGATGGCGTTGCCCTGGTACAGGCCCAACCCCAGCATCACCGGGTGGTCGGAGCGGTAAGCCTGCAGCTGCTGCAGGCGGTCCTGCAGGATCTCCAGCGCCTCCAGACGCGATTGCAGGTCCACCCGGTCGTTCTGGATCGCCACCGCATGGGCCAGGTCGGCACGCACGTTGCTCACCAGCTGGCGGTTGTTGGTGTACGACCAGGCCCAGCCGCCCATGACCAGGCCCAGGGCCAGTGCCGACCCGACCAGCACGCCGTAACGGGTACGCCGGCGGTGCTTGCTGGAATGCTGACGCACCAGCTGCTTGTCGGCGAACATCACCTTGCGGAACAGATCCAGCAGGAAATAGCTGCGGTTGTCGCTCGGCGCGGCCTGTTCCACGGTCTCGGTCGGCGGGGCCAGGTGGTAGCGCCGGGCGACCTGGTCCGAGGCATTGTGCACCGACGCCGACTCCTGCAGCGCGCTGGTGAAATAGAACCCGCGAAACACCGGGCGATACTGGTAGGGGTTGTCCTCGAACAGCGTGGATATGAAGGTGCGCAGGGCCGACTTGATGCCGGTGAATTCCAGCGGCAGGGTCAGCATGCCGGGTCCCAGCGTATTGCCGCGGTTCAGCGACATCTGCGCCAGGCTCATTTCCTTGAGGCCCTCGCTGAGTTCGTCGAAATGGCTGTCGAATTCGGCCACCACGTCCTCGTTGCCGTCGGCGTGGAACGGCAGCGTGGCGCCCCAGACGCGGTTGCGCTCGTCATCGTCCAGGCCGCGGAAGAAATCGCTGAAACCGGCGATCAGGTCGGCCTTGGTGAACACCACGTAGACCGGTGCGATCACTTCCAGGCACTCGGTCAGCTCCTGTACGCGCTTGCGCAGTTTCTTGGCCAGTTCGATGG
>CAZMKO010000122.1:0-5211 GCA_964566965.1 uncultured Rhodanobacteraceae bacterium | reverse complement strand
GCTGCATGATGGCGCTGGCCAGCGCGTAGGAGCTGATCGCCCAGGTGCCTTCCTGGGCACTGACGCCGAGGCTGCCGGCGATGTGCGGCACCGACACGTTGACGATGGTGAGATCCAGCACCTCCATGAACGTGGCAAACGACACCGCCAGTGTCAGCAATGCCAATGTCGGGCCCGACAATGGCGCGGGTGCCGGATCTTCGTGGACAGCGGCCATCAGGCGGTCTCCGTCATGGCGCGGGGCGGCGGCTCATCGCGAGCTGGCAGGCGCCGGTGTGGTGGCGCCGTGTCCCAGATTGGCCGCGATGACGGCGGCGGCACGGCGCTCGGCCTCGGCGAAGTCGTGCGTGTACACATTCGTCTCCGAAACCACCTGCCGGGCGGGCGTCGAGGCCAGCACCTTGCCGTCGCGGTCGTGCGTGTCCACGCGGACATCCGCCGACAACCCCACCCGCAGCGGGTGCTTTTCCAGGTCTTCCGGCTTGATGGAGATGCGTACCGGTACGCGCTGCACCACCTTGATCCAGTTGCCGGAGGCATTCTGCGGCGGCAGCAGGGCGAACGCGCTGCCGGTTCCCGCCGCCAGACCCTCGACGCGACCGTGGTAGGTGACGTCGCCGCCGTACATGTCGGTGGTGAATTCGGTCGGCTGGCCGATGCGGATGTGCTTGAGTTGGGACTCCTTGAAGTTGGCGTCCAGCCACAGGTTGTGCAGCGGAATCACCTGCATCAGCGACTGTCCGGCCTGTACCTGCTGGCCGACCTGGGCACTGCGCTGGGCAACATAGCCGCTGGTCGGGGCGACGATGCGGGTGCGGTGTGCGGCCAGCCAGGCCTGCCGGAACGCGGCGCGAGCCTCGGTGATCACGGGGTTGTTTTCCAGGTCGGTTCCGTCGACGGTGGCGTGCGCGGCGTCGGCCTGGCGCTGCGCAAGATCCAGTGCGGACCGCGCGGTCTTCACTTTGTCGCGCAAGTGGCGCAGCGTTTCGGGCGCGACCGCGTCGGACGCGGCCAGCGGTTCACGGCGACGCAGATCGTCCTGCGCCAGCGCCAGTTCCGTCTTGCGCGACTCCACGGCGGCGTCGGCCTTCTCCGCGTCGGCCTGCATCTGTCGGACCTGGCGCACGGCACGGGCCAGGGCGCTGCGCGCGCGGGCCAGGGCGACATCGGTGTCGGTCGGGTCCAATCGAACCAGTACCTGGCCGGCCTCGACCAGCTGCGTGTCGTCGGCCAGCACCGCGGTGACGGTGCCGGCCACCTGCGAGCTGACCGTGATCTGGTTGCCACCGACATAGGCATCGTCGGTGGTCTCGCGTTGCGAAAACACGAACAACCACAACAGGAACCAGATCAGACCGGCCAGAAGGAATACCGCAGTGATGATCAGCAGGATGCGCCGCCGCTTGCGCTTGTCCTTCGGCGCCGGCGTGTCTTCGGCGTGCGTGTCGTCGCGGTCGTGGTTGTTGTCGTCGCTGGACGGGGATGCGGGGGCGTCAGTCATGGTGGTGTTCCGTTGACGTGGGCGTGGACGCCGGCGCGGTCGTCCGGGTGTCGTCCGGGGTATCGAGGTAGCCGCCACCGAGGGCACCGATGAGGTCGATGTCGGCGGCCAGGGCCTGGCCCTGGAGGGCCAGCATGGCGTCGCGTTGGCGCCGGCGCTCCGCGCGTGCCTGCAGCACCGGCCGGGCATCGGTCAGTCCGCGCCGGTGGCGTGCATCGGCATGGCGCTGCAATGCTGTGACCGCCTCCAGTTGCTCGGTTTGCTGTCGCATCCGTTGTTGCAGCTGCTGCAGCGTCAGCGCGCGGGTGGCGACATCGCGGGCGGCGTCGACGAGGGTTTTGTCATACCGGGCTATGGCCACTTCCAGGCCGGCCCGCGACAGGCCGTAGCGGGCGCGCAGCAGGCCCCCCTCGAAAATGGGCAGGTGGATGGCGGGGGTCAGGGAGAAGGTACGGCTGCCGGCGTCGAGCAGCTTGTCCAGATCGATGCTGGACAACCCGGCCATGGCGCCGATGCTGATGTCGGGCAGGAACGCGGCGCGTGCCACGTCGATGTCGCGCAAGGCCGCTTCCACTTCCCAGCGGCTGGCGACGATGTCCGGCCGGCGTGCCATCAGGTCGAGGCCGGCGTCGGCGGGGAGGGCGCCCCGCGGCGTCGGCAGCGGGTGCGCATGCAGCGTCGGGAGCTGGTCGACGGGCACGTCGAGCAGGGCGGCCAGACTGGCCCGCTGCACGGCAGCCTGCGCCTCCAGGGCGGTCTGCTGCTGGCGCGCGCCGGCGAGGGATGCGCGCGCCTGTTCCACCTGGTCGGACGGCTCCAGCCCGGCCTTGGCGCGAAGCGTGGCGATGTGCAACAGCTTGTCGTTGTCGGCCACCTGCTGCCGGGCCACGTTCAGGCGGGCCTGGTTGGCCAGCCAGGCGAACCACAGCTTGGCGACGCCGGTCTGCAGCGCCAGCGTGGCTGCCGCCGCCTGCGCCTGTGCGGCACGTGCCTTGCCAATGGCGGACTCCACCGCGGCGCGGTTTTTGCCCCACCAGTCGAAGTCGTAGTCCAGGCTGATTCCGAGATCACCCTGGTTGTACCAGGTAAAGCCGAGAAACTGCGGCGGGATCAGGCCGTTCTCACTCATGCGCTGACGCGAGACCTGGGCGCTGGCATTCACCTTCAGGCCGACCTGCGCCGCGGTCACGCGTGCCGCCTGCGCCGCTTTTTCCACGCGACTGCGGGCCTCGGCGAGATCGGCCGAGCGCTTCAGGGCCAGGGTCATGAGCTGGTTCAGCTGCGGATCGTCGTAACGACGCCACCAGCGAGCATCGGGCCAACGTCCATCGGGCGAGGTGGAAACGCCCGCCAGGGGAACGTGGTCCTTCAGCGTCGGCGGCGGCAGCTTGTCGGGCACGGCGGCGCAGGCGGCCAGAAGGGTGAGCAGCATGGTGGTGGCCAGCAGGCGTGCCTTCATGGCGTGTCTCCACAGGCGTCGGGCAGTTGCCCCAGGTTGGCGATGATGCGTCGCAGCATCGTCTGCAGTTGCCGTTTCTCGCGTTCACTGAAACCGGTCAGTGCCGCCTGGACCGGCTCGAACAGATTCGGCAGCAGGGTTCGCGCCAGATTCTGGCCGGCGGCGGTGATGTGCAGTTCGACACGGCGCCGGTCGTGCTCGCAGGGCCGGCGATTTACCAGGCCGTGCTTGACCAGGTCGTTGGTGATGCGGGTCATGTTGGTCGGCTTCTGGCTGGTGAAGCGGCACAACTCGCTGGGGAACGCGCTGCCACCGGGGCTGCCGAACAGGGTGAGCAGGGTACGGAATTCGCTTTCGGTGAGCCGGTGGGGTCGCAACCGCACTTCCAGCTCGTCACTGACGCCCAGGCCGGCCAGCATCATCAGGCGCATCAGCAACACGTCGTCCACCGGCATGGCCGGGATCTGCTCGGCGATGCGCCGGATGCCGGTCTGCATGCATTCAAGCTGCTCGTGGACGATATCGTTCATTCATTGAATGATTATTCACCAGTGAACAAACGGTAGCACTGCTTTCGCTCCCGTTGCAATGGGGTGCCCCGATCCGTGTTGGACCGACCCATGGCCGCGATGGCCACGCCATTCCGAGCCCGTACGAGGACAGTGGCAGTGGGAAAATAAAAAAAGATGTCCGCGGGTGTTGACGAATGCGGCGTAACCCTGAATAATTCGCGCCTCACCGGGAAACGCCACGGCGTCACCGGGAAGCATGTTTACACGCGCCCGTAGCTCAGCTGGATAGAGTACCTGGCTACGAACCAGGCGGTCGGGAGTTCGAATCTCTCCGGGCGCGCCATACAAACAGAAAGGCCGGATGGGCAACCATCCGGCCTTTCTGTTTTCGTGTCCGGGGCAGGGCACCGGACGCATGGCCCGGTTCACCAGTCGATGCCGTTCGCGTGTTCGGCCAGATACCACTCGGCGAAACGGGCCACGCCGGTTTCGATTGACGTGGCGGGGTGGTAGCCCGTGTCGCGGGTCAGGGCGGTGACATCGGCGTAGGTGTCTTCCACGTCGCCGGGTTGCATCGGCAACAGGATCTTTTCGGCCTGGTGACCGAGGTGTTGCTCCATCAGCTCGATGAAACGTCCCAGTTCGACCGGATTTCCGTTGCCGATGTTGTACACGCGGTAGGGGGCGGTGGAGCTGCTCGCGTCCGGGTTCAGCGGATCGAAATCCGGATTCGGCACCGCCGGCCGGTCGAGGGTACGGACGACTCCCTCGACGATGTCGTCGACATAGGTGAAATCGCGTGAATGACGGCCGTGGTTGAACACCTTGATCGGCTTGCCGGCCAGGATGTTGCGTGCGAACAGGATCGGCGACATGTCCGGGCGCCCCCAGGGGCCGTAGACGGTGAAAAAGCGCAGGCCGGTGGTCGGCAGCTGGTACAGATGACTGTAGGTATGGGCCATCAACTCGTTGGCCTTCTTGCTGGCGGCATACAGGCTTACCGGGTGGTCCACCGCGTCCCGTACCGCGAACGGCAGCTTCCGGTTGGCACCGTAGACCGAACTGGACGACGCATAGACCAGATGCTCGATGGCGTGCTGTCGGCAGGCCTCGAGCACGTTGATGAAACCGACCAGGTTGCTGTCCACGTAGGCGTGGGGGTTTTCCAGCGAGTAACGCACGCCGGCCTGTGCTGCCAGGTTCACCACACGCTGTGGCTGGAACGCGGCAAAGGCCGCTTCGACCGCGTCGCGTTCTTCGAGTGCGCCATGAGTGAAGTGGAAGCCGTCGGCGGCGGTGAGCGGGTCCAGGCGCGCTTGTTTCAGGCGGACATCATAGTAATCGTTGAGATTGTCGTAGCCGAGCACCTCGTCGCCACGCTCGAGCAGGCGTCGGGACAAGGCGGCACCAATGAAGCCGGCGGCGCCGGTGACCAGTACACGCATGGAAGATCCTCAAAGGGGGCAACGGGGACGATGCCAGTTTACAGGGCCGTCGGCGTGGCAAGAAATCGATGCGCGCGCATCGAAGGCGGTTGCCGGTGTCGGCATCCCGTGGCATCATGGTCGGCCTTGCGCAGGACGCCACGGCTGAACGCGCAGGGCATGGAACGGCCGGGCCGCCGGATGAAAATCCGGTTTTTTTCGAAAAAGGGATTGACGGATCGGACATCCATTCGTAATATCCCGGCCTCCGCACTCCGCATGTGTTGAATGATGCAGTACGGGGTATAGCGCAGT
>CAZMKO010000121.1:0-5272 GCA_964566965.1 uncultured Rhodanobacteraceae bacterium | reverse complement strand
CATCCGCAAGGGCGCGGCGCTCAATGCCGTGCAAGTGGCCGAACTGCTGGTGGAGGATTACCTGTGATACGAAAAAGCGTTGCCTGCTTGTCCATGAGCCTGTTGCTGGCGGGGGTTCCTCTCGCCGCCACGGCGACATCCGCCGCGCCGGCCGCCAGCCAGGACAAGGACCTGGCCAGCCAGGTGTCCACCACCCGCGACCAGCTGGACCACAGCAAGCAGCAGACCCGGGATCTGCAGCACCAGGTCGAGGACCTGCAAAACCGCAACCAGGCGACCCGGGAGCAGCTGCAGCAGCGCGATCAGACCATTGCCGAGCTGCGCAAGCAACTGCAGAAGCTCCAGGACGACGGCGCGGCATCCGATTCGCCGTGATGCGTGTAATGTGACGCAGTGCATGGAATGTCATGCACGGCCCATCGCCGGCACCGGAATATTGGTGATGAAACCGGTTGTGAATTAGAGTTGCACCCTGTTGGCGCAGCCGGGGCAACGGCGCGCCGCATTTGATGTCCGGGGGAAAATCCTGATGAATCGTTGCTTGAAACTGTCCGTGCTGTCGGCCCTGGCACTTGCCAGTGGCCAGGTGCTGGCAATGGATCTGGGCCAGATACAGGTCAAGTCGGCCCTCGACAAGCCGCTGCTGGCCGAAATTCCCCTGACCCAGGACTACCCCGGTGAAGCCGATTTCCTGAAGGTGACGCTGGCACCGGCCGACGCCTTCGCGCGGGCGGGTATCCGCCGCGACGACCTCAAGGTGCCGCTGCAGTTCGACGTCGTCACCCACAGCGACGGGCACAAGGTGATTCGCGTCACCAGCTCGCAGCCGGTGCACGAGCCGTACCTGGATTTCCTCATCCAGGTCAGCTGGCCCAAGGGCAAGCTGTTGCGCGAATACACCGTGCTGCTTGATCCGCTCAACAACGGCAGCGCGCCACGCACCACCGCCACCGCGCCCACCGCCGGCGGCGAACCGACGCAATCCACGCGGACCACGTCGACCTCGGCGCCCGCACCGGCGCCCGCGCCGCGGCAGACCGCGAGCAATGGCGAGTACGGCCCTGTGCAGCACGGCGACACGCTCTCGCACATCGCCCTGGCCAACAAGATCGACGGCGTCAGCTATCAGCAGATGCTGGTGGCCCTGAAGGCGGCCAATCCCGATGCCTTCTTCAAGGACAACGTCAACGCGCTGAAAAGCGGCGCGGTGTTGCGCATTCCGACGCGCGACGAGGCCACCGCGACCAGCCGCGCCGCGGCATTGGCCGCGGTGCGCGAGCAGAACCAGACCTGGCAGAACCGGCGCGCGCCGACCATGGTCGCCAGCGCCGGCGGTTCCGACGAGCCGGTCGATGCCGGCAACGGCGGTGCCGATGGCGGCGAGCGTCTGAGCCTGGTGCCGCCCGATGACAAGGGCGGGGCGTCCGCCGGTGCCGCGTCCGGCAACGCGGACGCGTCGGCGCGCGAGCTGCGTCAGCAGCTGGCCCGCAGCAAGGAAGCGTTGTCCAGCCAGGAACAGGCCGCGGACGATCTCAAGTCGCGGGTCGACGCCCTGGAACAGCTGGAGCAGAAGAACAAGCGCCTGCTCAGCCTCAAGAACGCCGAGATTGCCGAGCTGGGCGAGAAACTGGCCGATGCCCGCAAGCAGGCCGGCCTGCCGGCCTTGCCGGCCAGCAGCGCGTTGGCCAAGGCCGCACCCGCCGTGGCCGGCAGCGCGGCCGCGGGCCACGACGATGACGTCGCCAGCGTGATCGACGCCGAATCCGGCGAGGTCATGACCGGCGCGGCGCCCGCGGCCAGTGCGGACACCGCGACCGTCGCCGCGCAGCCCGCCTCCGACGCCTCCGCCGACACGGCGGCCGAGACGACGCCGGCCAAGACCACGCCGGCCGCGCCCACGGGGGCGGCGAATACACCGTGGTACAAACAGTTGTGGGCGCAGCTGGTCCTGATCCTGGTCATCATCGGCCTGTTGCTGTGGGCGTTGTTGCGCCGCCGTCGGGGCGGTCCGGCGACGGACGGCTCGCGCCTGTCCGACCAGTTCGGCCAGTCGCCGCTGGCCGAAGGTGGTGCGGCGGCAGCGGCCGCCGCGGATGACGACGCGGACACGACATTCGATGGCGATGATGACGGCGAAAGCGAGCTGCTGACCCAGTTGGCGGCCGACCCGGAAAACATCGGCCTGCACCTGGAACTGGCCAGCCTGTATTACGCGCGCGGCGATGCCGACCGCTTCGAGGCCATCGCCGAGTCCATGCACAACTACCTCGATGACGAGGGCCAGCCGGAGTGGGCCGAAGTGCGTCACATGGGCCGCGAGCTGGCGCCCGACCACCCGTTGTTTGCGGACACGGACGACGTTCCCGGGACGCCGGAAGCCGATATGGCGCCGGCCGACGACGAGCTCGATCCGGATACCCGGGCGCCCGCCGATGTCGCCGACGACGCGGTTTCCGATCCCGCCGTCGCACCGCTCGACGACAACGCTGTCGATCACGATATGCCGGATACGTTCGGAGATGATACGGATGAAAATTCATCATCATCAAATGGTTATAGCTTCGACTTCAACCTGATTCCGGAAGGTGGTTCCGTCAGCGACGCACCGGCCGAGACCGGACCCGACGCCGGGAATCAGGTCGAGACCGACGGCCTGCCCAGCGAAGCGGACTTCGACAACCTGCCGCCGCTGGATGCCGCAACCGACATCGGGCCGTCCCGTGAGGATGGGGGCGACGACGAGGTGCCCGCGGCGACGCCGGAAGAACCGGTCGCGTCGGAACCGCTGTCGTTGTCGGACGACGCGGACGAGGGCGTCGATGTCGGCGCGGATCTGCCGGAGGACACCGGATTCACGGGCGAGGACGATGCGGCCGCCGATTTTGCCCGCGACGGTTTTTCCGACGACCCGGTCGACACCAAGCTCGATCTGGCCCGCGCCTATATCGACATGGGCGACGCCGAAAGTGCCCGTGCGATGCTGAACGAGGCGGTCAACGAAGGCTCGCAGATGCAGCAGGACGTGGCGCGCAAGCTCCTCGACGGGTTGGCCTGACCGGCCTC
Organism: uncultured Rhodanobacteraceae bacterium; assembly: GCA_964566965.1. Taxonomy (GTDB): domain Bacteria; phylum Pseudomonadota; class Gammaproteobacteria; order Xanthomonadales; family Rhodanobacteraceae; genus Oleiagrimonas. Next base: position 2,209 of record CAZMKO010000121.1, on the reverse strand, counting down.
TTGCCGGCGGCCATGTCCTGCCGTCGCCGATCCCGGCGGCGCGGCGGGAGCGCACGTTATACTGCGCCTCCCGCGCCGCTTCCGGTGCCATGTTTTCGCTGTGACCGCTGATGCGCCTCGCCCTGGGCATTGAATACGATGGAACCGATTTTCTTGGCTGGCAGCGCCTGAGCCACGGCCCCAGCGTGCAGACGGCCGTGGAAAAAGCGCTGTCCTTTGTCGCCGACGAACCGATCGAGGTCACCTGCGCCGGGCGCACCGATTCGGGCGTGCACGCACATTGCCAGGTCGTGCATTTCGACACCGGCGTGACGCGCTCGCCGCGCTCGTGGGTACTCGGTGCGTGTTCCAACTTGCCGCGTGACATCGCGGTGTTGTGGGCGCAGCCGGCGGAAGGTTTCCACGCGCGCTTCGACGCCCGCGCGCGTCGCTACCGTTACACGATCCTCAACCGGCCCGTGCGCGCCGCGCTGGATGCCCGCTACGTGACCTGGGAGCGCATGCCGCTGGATGCCGGGCGCATGCATGCGGCGGCCCAGTCGTTGCTGGGCGAGAACGACTTCTCCGCCTTTCGCGCGATCGCCTGCCAGGCCCGTCATGCGCGTCGCAATCTTCAACGGATCGCGGTGTGGCGTGAAGGCGAGCAGGTTCTGGTGGAAGTACAGGCGAACGCGTTCTTGCACCACATGGTGCGCAACATCGTCGGTTCGCTGCTGCCGATCGGGCGGGGCGAGAAGCCGGTGGAGTGGATGGGCCAGTTGCTCGCGGGGCGTCGCCGCGATGTGGCCGGCCCCACCGCGCCGGCCTCGGGACTGGCCTTCATCGGGCCGTGTTACCCGGTGGCGTGCGGACTGCCTGCCGCCGTCACGATGCCGGACGGTGCCTCGTCGTGACCTGCGGCGCGCGGGCTTGTCGGCGGCCCCATGCGACGCCGCGGCTTGTAACACCGGGATATTTCCCATGAACGGTTTTTTGTGGCATCAATGCCGGATGACGAGGACCCGAATCAAGTTTTGCGGTATCACCCGTCCCGAGGATGCCATGTACGCCGCCGGGCTCGGCGTGGATGCCGTCGGGCTGGTGTTCACGCCCATGAGCAGTCGTTGCGTCGGTACCGGACAGGCGGCCGCCATCACTGCGGCGTTGCCGCCGTTCGTGGACGTGGTGGCCCTGTTCATGGACAACACCGCCGACCGCGTGCACGAGGTGATGAACGAGGTGAAACCGTCGCTGCTGCAGTTCCACGGTGCCGAGAGCGACGCGTTTTGCGCCGCGTTCGGCCTGCCGTGGATGAAGGCCGTGGCCATGAAATCCGTCGCCGACGTGGATGCTCACCTGCGCGAGTGGCCGCGCGCCTGCGGATTCGTGCTCGACGGTCATATCGCCGGCGCACCGGGCGGGCAGGGCGTCACGTTCGACTGGGCGCGTGTACCCGATGCCCGCCAACGGGCCTTGGTACTGGCCGGGGGGTTGGACGCGGACAATGTCGGTCAGGCCGTGCGTCGTGTGCGACCATGGGCCGTCGACGTATCCAGCGGTATCGAGATGTCGCCCGGCATCAAGAGTGCCGGCAAAATGCAGGCTTTCGTGAAAGCCGTCCAGTGTGCGGACCAACCATGACTTCCATCGACGATTACCACGCCTGGCCCGATGCGCAGGGCCGCTTCGGGCGTTTCGGCGGCACCTACGTGGCCGAGACCCTGATGGCGCCCCTGGCCGAACTCACCGGGGCCTACCTGAAACTGCGTGACGACGACGCCTTCGTGGCCGAGCTCGACCGCGATCTGGCGCATTACGTGGGGCGTCCCAGCCCGGTGTATTTCGCCGAGCGGCTGAGCCGCGAGGTCGGTGGCGCCCGTATCGTGTTCAAGCGCGAGGACCTCAACCATACCGGCGCGCACAAGATCAACAACACCGTCGGCCAGGCCTTGCTGGCGCGCCACATGGGCAAGCCGCGCGTGATCGCCGAGACCGGCGCCGGCCAGCACGGCGTGGCCACCGCCACCGTGTGCGCGCGGCTCGGGCTCAAGTGCGTGGTGTACATGGGCAAGGTCGACATGGAGCGCCAGGCCATCAACGTCTACCGCATGAAACTGCTCGGCGCCGAGGTGGTGCCGGTGACCTCCGGATCGCAGACCCTGAAGGATGCCCTCAACGAGGCACTGCGCGACTGGGTCACCAACGTGGCCGACACCTTCTACATCATCGG
>CAZMKO010000120.1:0-5316 GCA_964566965.1 uncultured Rhodanobacteraceae bacterium | reverse complement strand
CCCTGGTAGATGAAGAACTGGCCCCAGGTGCTGGCGCCGTAGGCATCCAGGCCCTCGTCGCTGGACATCTGCGATTCGGTGCGGAAATAGAACGTCACGTGCGGGTTGATCAGCAGCAGCGCGTGGCCGTCATGGGTGAGCTTGGGGGCGATGGCGATGCCGTTGGAACCGGTCGGCTCGGCCCAGCTGGGCGGCGTGGTCCGGGCCACCCGGGTCGCGTTCTCGTCGGCGTAGAAGGCGGCCAGATCCTTCAGGGAAATCCGGGTGATGTCGCCGCCAATGCTGCCCTCGCTGAAGGCCAATGCCATCCATGGCTCGAAACGGGTGATGACGCGCGGGTGCACGTCCGGATGCGTGGCCAGGAAGTAGTTGAGTCCGTCGGCCCAGGCGTCCATCAGCTTTTTCAGCCAGGCGGGGCTGCGGGCGTACTTGTCCTTCATCACCGCCGGGTCGATGAACAGCTTCATGCGCAGATCCTGCCAGATGGCCGATTTCCCCTCGGCCTCGGCACGGCGGCCCAGGGCGTCCAGATAGTTGCTTTCCACGCGCTTGAAGTCGTCTTCGGCCTGGGCGTAGATCATCCCGAACACCGCGTCGGCATCGGTCTTGCCGTGGATATGCGGAATGCCCCAGTCGTCGCGGGTGATGGTGACGCGCTGCGCCTGTTGCTGCCAGCGCGCCGATGCGTCCGCATCGGCGCCCGAAGCGGTGCCGGTCAGCAGCAGAGCCGGAAGGAGCATCCCGGCCAGTACGGATTTCACGGTCACCATGGTTCAACCCCTTTTGTTCGGTGGAGGTGGTCGGGCATCGGGCGTGTCTGGTCGGTGCCGTATGAGTCGACGTCCCCGGACGCCATCGCGATGCCGGCCGTTTGCATCAGATGGTGGCTTGTTTGCAGGCGCGGTTGAAACCGCCGATGGTCACGACCAGATCGTGCACGGCTTCGCGTTCGATGGCGGTGAGGTCCGGATGCCAGGTGTCCAGGATCAGGACCGCGCGGGTGCGGGCGCCGCGGTTCCAGGCCTCGTGTTCGAACGTGTCGTCAAATGTCACGCAGCGACCTTCCTGCCAGCGGTGCAGCTCGCCGCCGACGCGGAGCGCGCAATGGTCCGGGACGATCAGCGGCAGATGGGTGACCAGGCGCGTGTTGGTGACCCCGCGGTGAGGCAGAATGTGCGTGCCCGGACGCAGTACCGAGAACAGGATCTCCGGCGCATGGTCGCGTATCCGTACCAGGTCGAGTCGTTCCAGCATCCCGGCGGTGCGCGGGCAGTGCCGGCAGTGGGCGTCGTGGCGGGTGCCGTGGCGGTGGAAGAAAAAGGCGTCCCAGGCCGGCGTCCGGCCCGGTTCGGCGTCCAGCAATCCTTGCGTGTTCTGGCCCGTTCCGTAGAACGGTTCCAGCGTGCCGTCGCCAGAGTCTTGGTGGAGAATACGGCCAAGTTCCTCGCTGATGTCGGCGGCTGCCGCTTCCAGGTCCCGGTGTGCCGGAAAATGCGCCTGATCGTGGAACGGCTGGCACGGGAGGTCGGGAAAAAATAGAAATCGCGGGCGCTGGCGTGGATCGGGAAAGCGTGCCGGACGCTCGCCGAGATGGATGGCCAGGCAGGCTTCGACGCGTTCCAGCGGGCCGGTGCCGTGACGTTGCCGCAGCGGCTCCAGGGCGGCGTCGAACAGTTGCCGCCGGCCCCGGTCGATGAAAATCATGGCCTGTTTCACGGCACGGCGCATCCCGGGCGGCGTGCTGGCATCGTCGCGCCACAGCCCCCGGGACTGGGCCTCGGTGACGGCACCGAAGTATGCGACCAGCGCCGCCGATGCATCCTGCAGGCGTTCCAGGACCATGCCCAGGCGCAGGCGTGCCACGAACAGTTCCGGCTGTTGCGCCAGGGCCCGCCGCAGACTGGCGGCGGCCGCCTCGAGATCGCCCCGGTTCATCTGCACGGTGGCCAGGCGGTGCCAGCTGGCGGCGTGGTCCGGTCGTGCCTGCAGCGCGGCCTGGATCCAGTGCGTCGCCGTTTCGTGCTGGCCGCGACGCATGGCCCGCTCGGCCAGGAACTGCAGTGCCTCCATGTGGCCGGGTTGTGTCTGCGCGAGACGCGTGTAACGGGTCTCGGCGGTATCGGCATCGCCCGCTTCGGTGGCGGCGCGGGCCTGTGTCAGCAAGGTGTCCGGCGTGGCGTGGTTCGGCGGTGACATGGTGGCTCGGCGACTCCGTGATCCGCATGGCCGGCCCGGCGTGTGATGCCGGGCCGGCGGCGGGGATGGCTCAGAACGAGATCGTTGCCCGTGCCCAGTAGTAACGCAGCATCACGTCATAGGTATTGGGATCGGTGTTGAATTCGCCGTTCTGGTAGGCCTTGGGCGGCTTCTTGTTGAACACGTTGTCGATGCCGACATCGAACCGGGTGTGGATGGACGGCACCGTGTAGCCGACTTGCACGGCGTTGTAGAAGATGTCGTCCATTTTCAGGCTGGCGTCGGTGTCCCGGTCGGCATGCGGGATGGTCACGCCGTTGATGTAGCGCAGGCGCCACTGGGCGTCCCAGTTGTGGCGTTTCCAGTTCAGTTTCATCACCCCGCGGAAACGCGAGACGTTGCCGAATTGCGAGGTGAACGTGCCGGCGTAGTTGGTGCTCGTGGATCCGGGAACACCGGGTGCGGGGTTGCTGTTGTACGAATCCACGTAGGAGGTGTTGAGGCCCAGCGCGAAGTCGCCGGGATCCACGCTGCCCAGGTTGAAGTGCGGAATGTCGTAGTTGACGGTGAAATCCACACCGGCGGTACTGAGGTTGCCCAGATTCACCACCGGGGTGTCCAGGTAGAACACCTGGCCCGGCGTGCGGGAGGTGTCATCCTTGCGGTGGATAAAGTCGCAGAACGGGCTGTTGTTGTTGGCGAAGCAGGTGTTGAGGACGGTCGAGCCACCAATCGCCGTCAGCGTGTCCTTCAGGTAAATGTGCCAGAAGTCGACGCTGGTGTTGAAGCCTTCCAGCCATCGTGGTGCATAGACCAGGCCGAAGTCGATGGACTTGCCGTGCTCGGGCTTGAGCGTGGCACCGACCACCGCCGATCCGGAGTAGTAGGTGTTGACCTGGTCGATGTCATTGCCGGTCCAGTTCACCGGCACGTGCTGGCATGCCGCGGCGTGTTCGGCCAGCGCGGATGCGCTCAGGCCCACACAGGGGTCGTTGACGGTCGGCTGTACCAGCGAGCGCCCATCGTGCAACTGGTTGAGGTTGGGGGCGCGGAACACCTCCGACACGGTGCCGCGCAGCAGCAGATCCGCGACGGGGCGCCACTCCAGGGCCACCTTCTTGTTGGTCGTGCTGCCGGGGGTGCTGCTGTAGTTGGAGGTACGCACACCCAGGTCCAGATTCAGCGTGTAGGCGCCGGGCACATCCGACAGCAGCGGGATCAGCAGTTCACCGAAGACTTCCTTGATGTTGTCGCTGCCGCGGCCGGGCGAGCCGCAACCCTCCTGCAGGATGCCGCAGGTGGCCGACTTCGGATCCAGGATCACCTCGTCGTACACGGTGTAGTTCATCCAGCGTTCGCGGTAGTTGGCGCCGACCGAAGCCTGCACGGTGCCGCCGGCCATGTCCCACAACTCGCCGCTGCTGGTGAACGAGATCGATTTCAGCGAACGGTACAGCGAGTATTTCGGCGAGATGACGCCCGGGCTGAGTGCGTCGGAAGCCTCCTGGCTGGCCTGGTCGAAGATGTTGGCGCCGTTGTCGATGGCTTCCTGGATCTTCGGGATGATCAGCTCGTTGTGGTTGGTCTGGGTGCGCGCGGTGTGGCCGTAGTTGAGGGTCACGTTCCAGTCCCAGCTGCTCTGGCCGAAGTGTCCGCGCAGGCCGGCCATCAGCTGTCCCGAGTCGGTCTTGTAACTGTGGGTGCGGTCGCCGGTGCCGGTCAGACGGGTCTGGAAGGTGTAGCCGCTGTCCGGATCGCCGGGGATGGGGTCGGGACTGAAGGTGACGCCGAAGGGGTTGATCGGATTGTCGGCGCGGATGACCAGCCCGTCGCCGGTACCGACCGGCGCGGCCGCGTCCACGCCCGAGGATACGGTGTGGTTGTAGAACGCATCCACGAAGGCGGTCATGTCGTCGGTCAGATCCACGCTGGCGTGGAAGAAGCCGTCGGTACGCTCCTGCGCGGTCTGGATGAAGTTGCTGCTGGAATAGTCGTAGGTGTCGGTAAGCGCGTCGTAGCAGCGGTAGTCGCCCAGGCTGGAGCCGTCGCCACCGCCCAGCGTGGCGTGCGAGCAGCCCCCGAACTGGCTGGACAGGCCCGGCGGCAGCTGGATGTAGCCGGACGGGTTGGAACTGGAACCGCCCGGCACGATTTGTCCGTCGGCCAGCGAAATCAGCTTGGCGAAGTCGCGGCGCGGCCGCGCCACGTCCAGGTAACGGTTGTAGTCGATGCCACCGACGATGTTGTAGCGGTCCGAATCCTTGCCGGCGGTGATGTTGACGCCGTAGCGCTGGCCGTCGCCATGGTCGGAGATGCCGTCGTTGAGGCCGATCTCGACGCCGTCGAAATGGTCGCGCAGCACAAAGTTGACCACGCCGCCGATGGCATCGGAACCGTAGGTCGTGGACGCGCCCTCGGCCAGCACGTCGATGCGTTTGATCATGCTCTGCGGCAGCATGTTGACGTCGCCGTTGAGCATGCGTTGGCCGTTGACCAGCATCAGCGTGCGGCCGGTGCCCAGACCGCGCAGCGAAACGCGGGTGGCGCCGGCGCCGGCCTCGGTGCTGGGAGAGGCCACGCCACCGCCATTGCCGTTGTTGTAGGTGTTGACGGCGTTGCCGGCGATGTTGGGCATCTGTTGCACCACGTCGCCCAACGTCGGCTTGCCGGAATTGGTGATGTCATCGCGGTCGATGGTGATCACCGGACTGGCGGTCTCACGATCGACGCGCCGGATCAGCGAGCCGGTGACGACCACCGCGTCGAGCTTCTTGGCGTCATCCTGGTCGTTGCCGGAGTCACTGTCAGTGGTTTGCTGGCCGGCGCCTTCGGGTGCCGGTGTGTCCGCCGCGGTGTTGCTGGTGGCGGCGTGGGAAGCCATGTCGCCGGCGTGCACCGGCAGCGTGGCGAGAGCGAGGCTGAAGGGCAGTGTCAGGCCGATCGCCAGCGACAGGCGGTTCGTGGTCAGATGCATCAGTGGTCCCCATGGCTCCGTTGGTGGCAACAAACATGCGTTGTCGTATCCGGAACCACCGGTATTGCCATGGCCACACCACTGTGACGCCCCCTCGTCCGCAGCCGAATGACATCCGGTAATTCGCGGAACTGTTTCGCATCCCC
>CAZMKO010000119.1:0-5422 GCA_964566965.1 uncultured Rhodanobacteraceae bacterium | reverse complement strand
CGAGTCCCGAGTCCCGAGTCCCGAGTCCCGAGTCCCGAGTCCCGAGTCCCGGCCTCAGTGCGCCTGCTCCCAGTTGTCGCCCACACCCACATCCACGATCAGCGGCACGTCCAGTTCGGCGGCACCCTGCATGCGCTCGATGACACCCTTGCGGATGGTGTCGACGGCATCGGCGCGTACCTCGAAGACCAGTTCGTCGTGTACCTGCATCAGCATGTGCGCGTCCTCGCGCGTGGTCAGCCAGGCGTCGACCTGGAGCATGGCGCGTTTGATGATGTCCGCGGCCGTGCCCTGCATGGGCGCATTGATGGCGGCACGTTCGGCGCCGGCGCGACGGGCCGCCTGGCGTGAGGCCAGGTCCGGCAGGTACAGGCGCCGGCCGAACAGGGTCTCCACGTAGCCGGTTTCGCGTGCCTGTTCGCGGGTGCGGTCCATGAAGTCGCGCACGCCGGGGTAGCGGGAGAAATAGCGCTCGATGTAGTCGGCGGCCTCGGCGCGGTCGATGCCCAGGTTGCGCGCCAGGCCGAAGGCGCTCATGCCGTACATCAGGCCGAAGTTGATGGCTTTGGCCGCGCGGCGCTGGTTGGCGGTGACATCGGCCGGTTTTTCGCCAAAAACCTCGGCGGCCGTGGCGCGATGGATGTCGGCGCCGTCGCGGAACGCCTTCAGCAGCCCGGTATCGCCGGACAGGTGGGCCATGATGCGCAGCTCGATCTGCGAGTAGTCGGCGGCCAGCACTTTCGAGCCCTCAGGCGCGATGAAGGCCTGGCGGATGCGACGGCCCTCCTCGGTGCGCACCGGGATGTTCTGCAGGTTGGGGTCGGACGAGGACAGGCGGCCGGTGGCCACCGCACCCTGGTGGTAGCTGGTGTGGACCCGTCCGGTGTCCGGGTTGACGATGTCGGCCAGCTTCTCGGTGTAGGTGGAACGCAGTTTGGCCAGGGTGCGGTAGTCCAGCACCAACCGTGGCAGCGGGTGCTCGTCGGCGATGGCGGCCAGTGCCTCCTCGTTGGTCGACGGCGCACCCTTGGGTGTCTTCACCTTGACCGGAAGCCCCAGTTCGTCGAACAAAATGGCCTGCAGCTGCTTGGGCGAGTCCAGGTTGAATTCGTGTCCGGCCGCGGTCTTCGCCTCGTCCTTGATCGCCTGCATGCGGGTGGCCAGCTCGCCGCTCTGCCGGCGCAACGCGGCGACGTCGACCAGCACGCCGCGTTGTTCCATGCGTGCCAGGACCGGCACCAGCGGCATCTCGATGTCACGGTAGACGCCAAGGCGCCGCCCGGATTGTTCCAGCTCCGGCCACAGGGCCTGGTGCAGTTGCAGCGTGATGTCGGCATCCTCGGCGGCATAGCGGCAGGCGGTGTCCAGGTCCACCTGCGAGAAGGGGATCTGCTTGGCGCCCTTGCCGGCTACGTCGACGTACTTGATGGTGTCGTGGTCCAGGTGGCGCTTGGCCAACGTGTCCATGTCGTGGCGCGAGGCGGTGGCGTTCAGGGCGTACGATTCGAGCATGGTGTCGTGGGCCACGCCGGCGACGGTGACGCCCTCGCGCGACAGCACATTGATGTCGTATTTGGCGTTTTGCGCCAGCTTGGGCCGGTCGGCCGATTCCAGTACCGGCTTCAGCGCCGCCAGCACCGTATCGCGCGGCAGCTGCGCGGGTGCTCCCGGGTAATCGTGACCGATCGGGATGTAGCACGCCGCGCCGGCTTCCACCGCCAACGAGATGCCGACCACGCGCGCGCGCATGCTGTCCAGCGATGTGGTTTCCGTGTCGAAGGACACGAGGTCGGCGGCTTCGATGCGTTTGCGCCAGGCGTCGAGTTGATCGGGGGTGGTGACGAGTTCGTAATTGGCGGGACTCGGGATTCGGGACTCGGGACTCGATGGGGTATCGGTGGACGAAGAGGCATTGGCCAGGGCGTTGCCGGATTCCTGCGTGGAAGATGCATCTGGCCTTGAGTCGGCTTTTCCGGGTCCCGGGTTCCGAGTCCCGGGTCCCGCCTCCAACGCCTTCAACGCCGCCTTGAACTCGTAACGCGCATACAACGCCCGCAACGCCTCCACATCCGGCTTGCCAAAGGCCAGGTCGTCCGGTGCGACGTCCAGCGCCACGTCGGTCTTGATGGTGACCAGGTCGCGCGACAGGGGCAGGCGGTCCAGGGCCGCACGCAGGTTGTCGCCGATCTTGCCCTTGATGGCGTCGGCGTCGGCCATGACCGCATCCAGGGTGCCGTAGGCGGCCAGCCACTTGGCCGCCGTCTTGGGCCCGCATTTGTCCACGCCCGGCACGTTGTCCACCTTGTCGCCGACCAGGGCCAGGTAGTCGATGATCTGGGCCGGATCGACCCCGAACTTCTCGCGTACGCCGGCGGCGTCGGTGGTGGTGCCGGTCATGGTGTTGACCAGGGTGATGCGGGGGCCGACCAGCTGCGCGAAATCCTTGTCGCTGGTGGAGATGGTCACCGCCATGCCAGCCGCCTCGCCCTGGCGGGCAAGAGTGCCGATCACGTCGTCGGCTTCCACACCCTGGACGCGCAAAATCGGGTAGCCCAGCGCGTCGACCAGGGCCAGCATGGGTTCGATCTGCGCGCGCAACTCGTCCGGCATGGGCGGACGGTTGGCCTTGTACTCGGCGTACATGGCGTTGCGGAACGTGGGGCCGGAGGCGTCCATGACGAAGGCGACGTGGCTGGGCGCCGCCTCGCGGATCGCGCGCAACATGTTGACCACCCCGAACAGGGCGCCGGTGGGTTCGCCTGCGGCGTTGGTCAGCGGCGGCAGTGCATGGAAGGCGCGGAACAGGTAGGACGAGCCGTCGATCAGGGTCAGGTCGGACATGGTGGCCGGATGGTTGGTGGGTCTGCACAGGATAGCGCCCCTGTCACGTGCTGTTGCCGGCCGGGCCGTGGCTGCTGTTATCCTCGTGATCATCCCTTGTGGCCGCCCGCGGAGCCCGTCATGAAAGTGTCCATGTTGCTGTTCTCCGGTATCGCCGCCCTGCTCATGACCGGCGCCGGCCAGGCCCAGACCGCGCCCGCGTCGACCTGGACGGCGCTGCCGCCGCCGTCGATCGACGACCCCGGCAGCCAGCCGGTGCCGGCATCCAGCGCGCCGGAGGCGGACGATGGCGGTGACGCGATGTCCGTGCCGGTCCCGGCATTGCCCGGTGGCGAGGGTGCCGACGCGCGCGGCGAGCCGGCGCCGACGGTGAAGGCGACCACCCACGACGGCAAGCTGATCGAGGAGTATTACCGCGGCGGCAACCTGTACATGGTGCGCGTGCATCCCAAGCACGGTGTGTCTTACACCTACATGGTCGACGAGAACCGCAAGCTCAACCGTGCCGCCGGCGCGCCGCCGGTCGATCCGGTGCTTTACAAGGTGCTGGAGTGGGGGCAGCCCAAGGGCAAGCGCGGCAGCGACGAGGACTGATCTCGGCGATCAGCGGTCAGCGACGGCCCGCCCGTGGCTGGCTGCGATGGCCCGCAGCGCTTCCCACACCAGCTCCGCCGGTGGCGTCAATGAGCGGTGGCGGCGGCGCACCAGGGTGATGGCGCGGCGTACGCGTGGTGCCAGGGGACGGGTGACCAGTGCCGGCGAGTCCGGCCATGCCAGGCCCGGCATCACGCTGATGCCGAGGCCCGCTTCCAGCATGCGATAAGCCGTGTGGGTGTGCCGTGTCTGCTGCACCACATGCGGTGCGATGCCGTATTCGCGGAACACCTCGTCGATCAGGCGTCGGCTGCCGGAGGTGTGGTCCAGCAGCACCAGCGGTTCGTCGGCCAGTTTTTTCCACGTCACGCGTTTCAGGCGGGTCAGCGGGTGGCCTGCCGGGCAGGCCAGCACGAAGGCGTCGTGCATGATGGTTTCGCAGGTGTAGCGGTGTGCGTCCGGCGGGTCGATGGCCAGACCGAAATCCACTTCGCCACGGCGGACGCTGTCCAGTACCCGGTCCTGGGTCAGGTCGCGCAGGTGGATCGTCACTTGCGGCCAGTCGCGGGCGCATGCGGCGATGCAGGCCGGCATCAGCTCCGCCGACGGGGTGGGCCCGGCGGCCACGTGGACCACGCCGCGACGGGCCTGGCCCTGGTCGCGGGCGTGCGCCAGGATGTCATCCAGCTCGCCCAGCGAGCGCTCCAGGGCATGTTGCAGGTAGCGTCCGGTGGCGGTGGGCGTCACCTCGCGGGTGCTGCGGTCCAGCAGGCGTACGCCCAGGGCGGCCTCCAGGTCGGCCACCTGGCGGCTGACCGCGGTTGGGTCAGGTGCAATGCCGCCGCGGCACGATGGAAATGCCGATGCCGGGCCACAGCGATGAAGGTGCGCAATTGGCGCAAACGGATATTGATGCTCATGGTGCATCAATGATTGCACCAAAACCATTGGATTTATCAATAGGCGGACGCTGTAATGGGTTCTGCCTTTTCTGGAGTCCGCACCATGTGGCGACGCCTCGTTCCCGATCGTTTCACTTGCGCCCTGCTGCTGATGGTGCTCGCGGCCAGCGTGATGCCCGCCAGAGGGGCCGGCGTGCCGGTGTTCGACTGGTTGACGCGGATCGCCATCGCGTTGTTGTTTTTCCTGCACGGTGCCAAGTTGTCGCGCCAGGCGGTGGTGGCCGGGTTGCTGCACTGGCGTTTGCACGTGGTGGTGCTGGCCAGCACGTTCGTGGTGTTCCCGATTCTGGGTCTGGCGCTGCGCCCGCTGCTGCAACCACTGGTCACGCCGAGTCTTTACCTGGGCGTGTTGTTCCTGTGTGCGGTGCCATCCACGGTGCAATCGTCGATCGCCTTCACTTCGATGGCGCGCGGCAATGTCTCGGCAGCGGTGTGCGCGGCGTCGGCCTCCAGCCTGCTCGGCATCGCCTTCACGCCGCTGCTGGCCGGCATCATGCTGGGGGCGAAGGAAGGCGGCATGTCGCCGGATCAGGTGGCGGACATCGTGTTGCTGCTGCTGGTGCCGTTCGTGGCCGGCCAGGTGGCGCAACGCTGGATCGGCGGATGGGTGCAACGCCACGGCGTGCTGGTGCGTGGCGTGGACCAGGGCTCGATCCTGCTGGTGGTGTACACGGCGTTCAGTGCTTCGGTGTTGCAGGGCCTGTGGCACGAGGTGCCGTGGCCGGTGCTGGGCGGGTTGCTGGTGGTCAGCGTGGTGTTGCTGGCGCTGATCCTGTTTCTGACCTCGTTCGCTGCGCGGCGTCTCGGCTTCGACAAGGAGGATGAGATCACCATCGTGTTCTGCGGCTCCAAGAAAAGCCTGGCCAGCGGTGTGCCGATGGCACAGGTGATGTTCGCCGGCCATCCACTGGGCGTGATCGTGTTGCCGCTGATGCTGTTCCACCAGATCCAATTGATGGTGTGCGCGGTGATCGCGCGGCGCTACGCGCGCCGACCGGACTGACGTTCCGTCGTCCCCACGGGGG
>CAZMKO010000118.1:0-5531 GCA_964566965.1 uncultured Rhodanobacteraceae bacterium | reverse complement strand
CCACGCCGCCGGCGGCATGCCCTTCGTCATCGGCAGCCTGCTCGACGCCGGCCTGTTGCATGCCGAGGTCGACACGGTATGGGGGCCGGGCCTGGACGCGTATCGCCGCACCCCGGCGCTGGACGAGACGGGCCGCCTCACATGGGAAGACGTCGGCCCCAGCGGCAACACCCACATCCTGCGCCCGGTTGAGGCGCCCTTCAGCCCCGACGGCGGTCTGCGCGTGCTCACCGGCAACCTCGGCCGCGCCGTCAGCAAGGTCTCGGCCGTGGCCGACACACACCGCGTCATCGAAGCGCCGGCCGTGGTCTTTTCCGATCAGATGGAGGTCATCGACGCCTTCCGCCGCGGCGAGCTGGAACGCGACTGCGTGGTCGTGGTGCGCTTCCAGGGACCGCGCGCCATCGGCATGCCGGAACTGCACAAACTCTCGCCCACGCTGGCCCTGATCCAGGAACGCGGCCATCAGGTCGCGCTGGTCACCGACGGACGCATGTCCGGCGCCTCCGGCAAGGTCCCCTCGGCCATCCACGTCACGCCCGAGGCGCGCGATGGCGGCCCGCTGGCGCGCCTGCGCGACGGCGACATCGTCCGTCTCGACACCCTGGCCGGAACCCTGGAGGCACGCGTCGATCCGGCCACCTGGCACACCCGCGAGCCGGACGTGGCCGACCTTGACGAGCACGCCCGGGGGTGTGGCCGCGAGCTGTTCGCGCGCTTCCGGGAAGCCGCCGGCGGCGCTGCCGACGGGGCTTCGGTCTTCGACTTTTTCCACACCACGGCCGACCCGGGGGAGCCGGTCGCCCCGTCTCCCCGGCCGACGGTACCCACCCCATGACCGCCACCAGCGAAGATCCCCGGCAAACCGCCCTTGCCGTCATCCTCGAGGCCGCACCGGTGGTGCCGGTAGTGGTCATCCACGATCCCGCCGACGCCGTGCCGCTGGCGCGCGCTCTGGTCGCCGGCGGCACGCCCGCCATCGAAGTCACCCTGCGCACCCCGGCGGCCCTGGATGCGATCCGCGCCATCGCCACCGAGGTCGAAGGCGCCCGAGTCGGTGCCGGCACCGTGCTCACACCCGCCGACCTGGCGGCCGTGGCCCGGGCCGGGGCCCGTTTCGCGGTGTCTCCCGGCGCCACGCCGGCACTGCTGGAGGCGGCCGATGACAGCGACATCCCGCTGCTGCCGGGCGCCGCGTCCGCCAGCGAGGTGATGCAATGGCTGGAGCGCGGCCACACCCTGCAAAAATGCTTCCCGGCCGCCGCGATCGGCGGCCCCGCCCTGTTGCGCGGCTGGGCCGGCCCGCTGCCCGCCGTGCGCTTTTGTCCCACCGGCGGCATCCGCGCCGACACCGCCGCCGACTATCTGGCCCTGCCCAACGTCGTCTGCGTGGGCGGCTCCTGGCTCACCCCGCGAAACCTCGTCGCCGCCCGCGACTGGCGCGCCATCGAGCACCTGGCACGCGAGGCGGCGGCATTGCGGCACCCGGCACCGGAGTGAGCACAACCGGGCACCTCGAAAAACCTGGATGTTCATCAAGACCACTGCAGGAGCGCTGGACGGCCATGCGGGCCCGGACCATGCCGTGCAGCGGAGCTTGGTCGACACCACCGCCGATCGTGACGAGGCATACAATGCGGTATTTTCAGCGGGTTCTCGTTCATGCCGGAATTGCCCGAAGTCGAAACCACCCGGCGCGGCATCGCGCCCTATCTGGAGAGCCGGTGCGTCGAGCGCGTGATCCTGCGCCGACCCGACCTGCGCTGGCCGATTCCCGACGCGGTGGCGCGGTGCCTGCCCGGGCAGCGCATCGATGCGGTGGCACGGCGCGCCAAGTACCTGCTGCTGCACACCGGCGCCGGCAGCGCGCTGATGCATCTGGGCATGTCGGGCAGCCTGCGGGTGCTGGAGACGACCGTGCCGGCCGGCAAACACGACCATGTGGATATGGTGCTGGACGACGGACACCTGCTGCGTTTCAACGATCCGCGCCGCTTTGGTTGCCTGCTGTGGCAGGCGCCGGGGGAGGTCCATCCGCTGCTGGCCGACCTGGGACCGGAGCCATTGTCGGCGGATTTCGATGGCGACTGGTTGTGGCGCCTGTCGCGCGGCCGGCGCGCCACGGCGAAGGTGTTCCTGATGGATCAGGCGGTGGTGGTGGGCGTGGGCAACATCTATGCCAGCGAAGCGTTGTTCGCCGCCGGCATTCATCCGGCACGTGCCGCCGGGCGCGTGTCACGCGAGCGCTGGCGACGACTGGCGGCGGCGGTGCAGGTCATCCTGGCGCATGCCATCGAACGCGGCGGCACCACGTTGCGCGACTTCATCCGTCCGGACGGCGCACCGGGCTACTTCGAACAGGAGTTGGCAGTGTACGGGCGCGCGGGCCAACCGTGCCGACACTGCGGCACGGCGATCCGTTCACGCGTCCTGGGTCAGCGCAACACGTTTTTCTGTCCGCATTGCCAGCGCTGAAACACGCCGATCCGTGTGTCATCCGCGCGCCAGCCACCACCGGTGTCAGTGCCGATGTGCCCCCGACGACGAATGGTTGCGGACAGCAGGCGTCTGGCGTGTCGCCGGCGTGCTGTGCGGCGGCTGGTGGTTCTGGCCGTTGGAATAACGGCGCCAACCGTTGCTCTGCGGCAGTCGACGCACCGGGACGTGCCGGACGCGGTGACGGATATCGCTCGCGCGCTGCAAGGCCAGACGATGGCCATCGATATGGCTCCAGACCCACGACGGATCGTAGGGGACCGGTTGCTTGCCGGCATACATCCAGCGCACATCGTAGTTGCCGTCGTCGCGCGGTTCGGCATTCAGTGCCAGGTTGAGGATCATCTGGCTGGCGATCGGCTTGTGTTTCCACACGGCCGGCCCCGTGATCATGGCATCCACGGTGTGACGAACCATCTTTTTCATTTTCGGCCGCAACTCGTAGGCCGGGTCCATGTGCGTGACGCGACCATGGTTGTCGACCGTAATCAGGACGGGCAACACGTGGTGTCGAAAACCGTTGAGGGACATCGACTCGGCGGCGCCGGCAAGCGGCGCGGCGGCCAGCGCGAAGGCACAACCCAGGGACAGCATGGCAAGACGCACGTTCATGGCAAACCTCCCGTAATGCCCGCGTACTTGCCCCAAATATAGTACCAATTAGTACAGATATCAACGCGCCTTGCGCAAAGTCAGGTTCACACGCCGACGGCCGAGCAGGGAATGCTGGCCGTCGGCCAGCGGCGCGACGCCATGAAACGCCATGCGCGAAACGCCACCCCAGACCAGCACGTCACCGTGCAGCAGGGAAACGCGTTGCGTCTTGTCGGCGCGTCGGAGCCCGCCGAACAGAAACGTCGCCGGCAGACCCAGCGATACCGACACGATGGGCGCGCCGACATCGCGCTCGTCGCGGTCCTGGTGCAGAGCCATGCGGGCACCGGGCACGTACCCGTTGATCAGGCAGGCGTCCGGCTCGAAGGTGCCGAAGCCGGCCGCCCTGGCCGCCGCACCGGCCAGGGCCGCAAACGCACCGGGCATGGCGGGCCATGCCCGGTGCGTTTGCGGATCACGCGCCACGTAACGATAACCATGGCGATCCGACACCCAGCCCCACGGGCCGCAGTTGCTGCTGCACACCGACATGCGGCGCCCGCCGGGAGTCCACATTCGCCGCGCGGGGGCGTCGCGGAACACCTGCTCCACAAGCTCCAGCAACCGCTCGGCATCGGCACAGGCAAATCCCCGCAGCAACACGGCATCGGGAGCCACGATCTCACGCGCCGGCGCTTGCGGCGGATCATCGAACAAGGGCATGGACGGCGGAACAGGCATGGCGGGGTCACCTGCCATCCACGGTGGCGCCGGCGGCGGGTGGCGTCAAGTCGGCCCTTCGGTACCGTGCCGATGGTGGCGGAGCGGTGCCCGCGAGTACACCGACCATCGGCACTTATGCCGCATGCACGACGGCGTCCATGATGGTGCCAGGCTGAACCGGAGACCGCCCATGTGGATCGCCCGCCCGTTTTTCGCCACCGTGCTGCTCGTGCTGGGCATGACCGGGGTCGCGTCGGCCGACACCCCCGCCCTGTCACCGGCCGCGCATGCCGCGCTGCAACACCTGCTCGAACGCGGCAAGGCCACGCACAGTGACGCCGTGCTGGTACTGCACGACGGCAAAGCCATCGGTCATTACGACCGCGCCGGCAAACCGCCGGATCCCATCGAGCTGATGTCCGCAACCAAATCGGTGGTGGCGCTCGGCATCGGCCAGCTGTTGGACGCGGGCAAGATCAAATCATTGGATCAACCCGTGCACGACTTCTATCCGGCATGGAAGCAGGGCCTGAAGACCGGCATCACCATTCGCATGCTGCTCAACCACACCTCGGGCATCCAGAACGTGCCGGAGACGCCGACGGAAATCTATCCCGCGCCCGACGTCGTCCAGCTGGCCCTGACGGCCGACCTCACCAGCAAGCCCGGCAGCCATTTCGCCTACAACAACAAGGCCGTCAATCTGCTCGCCGGCATCATCGCCAAGGCCTCCGGCAAGCCGATGGACGTGTTTTTCCGCGACGGCCTGTTCAAGGCCATGGGCATCCATCCGGGGCCGTGGGACAAGGACGACACCGGCCACCCCTATGCCATGGCGGGCCTGAAACTCACCGCCGCCGACGCGGCCAGGATCGGGCAGCTCGTGCTCGATCATGGCACCTGGCATGGCCGGCAACTGGTGTCGGCCGACTACATCAAGACCATGCTGGCGCCCGGCCAGGCGTTCAACCCCCACTGCGGCCTGTTGTGGTGGCGGCGTTCGGCCTGGACGCAATTTCTTTCCCCCACACCCAACGTGTTCGCCATGCTGCACAAACGGGGGGTTCCCGAGTCCATCGTGAAACGCCTGCAATCCCTGCGCGGCATGCATTTCGACAACGGCGTCGAGGCCACGTCCGCCGTGATCAAGGCGCTGGGGCCGAACGGACTCGACACCCTGCGCACGCAGCTGGTTTCCCGCGGCATCGGCCCCTACGCGCTGTTCGACCTCAAGCAGGGTCCGGTGGTGGCCTATACCGCCGAGGGCTATCTGGGCCAGTACATCGTGGTGATTCCCAAGGCTCGCCTGGTTGCCGTGCGCCAGATCGATGGCACGCCCGACCAGCCATCGGAAGACGGGTATGCGGACTTCACCCGGCAGGTCGTCGCGCTGGCCCGCGCCATGGGTGACTTGCCACCCGAGCCGCCGATGCCCGGCCAGTGAAACCGCTCCGAGGCCGGCGCCACCCGGCCTCGGGCCCGTGAAAAATTCGACTGCCGTGGCGAGCATGCCGCCGGGCACGCGTGACAAGGTCCGTCGCCCGCCAATACGGGGAGTTGGGTGGACCATTTCCGGGCAGGTCGCGTTCCGCGGCAATCGCCGCGGTTGCACGATTTCTTCACATGCTCTCAGTAGGCCAGATAGGTCGACTGCCGGCCCACGGCCAACCGGGCCGGTGCCGGCGGCGGCTCGTCGCTGTCATCCAGCATCGCACGCA
>CAZMKO010000117.1:0-5647 GCA_964566965.1 uncultured Rhodanobacteraceae bacterium | reverse complement strand
GGCCGCGATGGCCGCACGTCCGCGGCGGCCATCACACGCTCTCAACCCACACGGCAGAACATGGCTTTCAGGTAACGCCCCTCGGGCACCACGGCCGATACCGGGTGGTCCGGTCCGGCGCCATGGCCGGCCAGGATCTGGATGTCGCGTCCGGCGTTCAGGGCCACGCGGCGCAGCATGTCGCGAAAATCGGCCTCCCCGACCAGGCCAGTGCATGAGCATGTCAACATCACGCCACCGGGCTCGAGCACGTCCAGTGCCAGCCGGTTCATGGCGAAGTATTTTTTCAGCGCGCGCTTGATGTCGTTGCGATTGCGGGTGAGCTTGGGCGGGTCCAGCACCAGCGCGTCGAAACGCTCGCCGCGTTCGCGGGCGGCGTTGAGCCAGTCGAACACGTCGGCCTGCTCGAACCGGGCATTCACGTCGTTGGCGGCGGCATTGGCGCGGGCGATATCGAGAATGCCGGCATCGGCGTCCACGCCGATGGCCTCGCGCGCGCCGCCGGCCATGGCATACACGGCAAAGCCGCCGGCGTTGCAGCACAGGTCCAGCACGCGTCGGCCGCGAACCAGCCGTGCGAAACGGCGGCGGTTGTCACGCTGGTCGGCAAAAAAGCCGGTCTTGTGGCCGCTGCCCGGTGCGGCATGAAACGTCAGCCCGTGCTCGTGCACGCGAACTGGCGCGGGTGCCTCGCTCGTGCGGCAGTCGAACGATTCCTGCTTCTGTACATGGCGTTCGGCAAAGGCATACACCGTGGCATCCGGAAAGTGTTCGCGCAGCGCCGCCTCGATGGTGTCGCGCAACCGCCACATGCCGGCGGCGAAATATTCCACCACCAGGATGTCGGCGTAGCGATCCACCACCAGTCCGGACAGGCCATCACCTTCGCTGTGCACCACACGCCAGGCGTCGCTGTCCGTGTCCAGGCCCAATACTTCGCGCCGCAGCGCCACGGCGCGTGCGATACGGGTGGCGATGAGGGCGTTGTCGACGGCCTGGTCCGGGTCGGTGGACAACAGGCGCAATGCGATGCGCGCATGGCCGTTCCAGAAGCCGCGTCCGACGAACCCGCCGCTCGCGTCGCGCACCTCCACCATCGTGCCGGGTGGCAAGCGTGATGCCGGTTTGCGTATCTGCGACGACCAGATCCACGGATGGCCGGGCAGGCGCCGGCCGACGAGCGTGACAATGGGCAAGGTATCCATCGCCGTATTGTAGTCGGCGGCGTCCGCCGCCAGCATCATTCGGTCGCAAAGTCGTCGACTCGGCGCATGGCGAAGTATGTCCGTGTGATTGGCCCATGGCCGCGATGCTTTCCCGACTCCCGAACCGGTCACACAGCCGCCGTGACCGGCGCGCTATCATCGGCCGGACACACGAGGAGCCGCCGTGAGCCGCCTGAGCATCATCCTGCCCGCCAAGAACGAAGCGCCTGCGCTGGAAACCTTGCTGCCGCGCCTGCGCGAGTTGCAGCCCGAGGCCGAAATCATCGTGGTCAACGACGGATCCACGGACGACACGCCGGCCATCTGCGCGCGCAACCGTATCCAGTGCCTGACCTCCCCGTACTCCATGGGCAACGGCGCATCCATCAAGCGCGGCGCGCGCGCCGCCAGCGGCGACATTCTGGTGTTCATGGACGGCGATGGTCAGCATGACCCGGCCGACATCGATCGTCTGTTGGCCAAGCTCGACGAAGGCTACGACATGGTGGTCGGCGCGCGCACCTTCGAAGATCAGGCCGATGTGGGCCGTGGCCTGGCCAACACCCTGTACAACTGGCTGGCCAGTCGTATCACGGGCCACAAGGTCGACGACCTCACATCCGGCTTTCGTGCCGTACGCGCCGACAAGTTCCGCGAGTTCATCTATCTGTTGCCCAACGGCTTCTCCTACCCCACCACCAGCACCATGGCCTTCTTCCGCAACGCCTACGCGGTGGCCTACCTGCCCATCCGTGTGGCCGAACGTGTCGGCACCAGCCACATCCGTCCGCTGCGCGACGGCCTGCGTTTTCTGCTGATCATCTTCAAGATCGCCACGCTGTACTCGCCGCTGAAATTGTTCGTGCCTTCGGCGCTTGTCTTTTTCGCCCTCGGTTGCGCCAACTACGCCTACACCTTCATCGCTTACGGACGCCTGACCAACATGAGCACGCTGCTGTGGAGCGCCGCTGTCATCGTGTTCCTCATCGGTTTGATTTCCGAGCAGATCACGGCGTTGATGTATCAGCGGGGTGGGTGACGCCGACCGTTCTCTTCGATGTGGTACTCCTGAAGCAGGGACACTCATGAGCGACGATACCAAGCCATTGCTTCTGGTTCTGGCTTCGACCTATCCGCGCTGGCGGGACGATCCGGAACCCGCCTTTGTGCATGAGCTGTCGCGCCGCCTTCTGGACCGGTTTCGTGTCGTGGCGGTCGTACCGGATGCACCGGATGCCGATCCGTCGGGCACGTTGGATGGCGTGGAAGTGGTTCGCTACCGGTATGCGCCGCGTCGACTGCAAACGCTGGTCAACAACGGCGGAATCGCGACCAATCTGCAGCGCTCGCCTTGGAAATGGTTGTTGGTGCCGGGTTTCATATGGGGGCAGTACCTTGCCGCCAGGCGCGTCCTTCGCCGGCGCGAGGTCGCCGTCATCCATGCCCACTGGCTGTTGCCGCAGGGATTGATCGCCCGGCACCTGTCGCGTTTGCATGCTGTGCCTTATGGCGTGACCTCGCACGGGGGCGACCTGTTCGGGCTGCGTGGTCGCGGGTTGACCGTCCTGAAGCGTCGGGTGGCGCGGTCCAGCGCCGGCATGACGGTCGTCAGCCGTGCCATGCGTGATGAAGTGGCGCGATTGCGGCTTCAGCCCCGGGCCGTTCAGATCTTGCCCATGGGCGTGGATCTCACCGGGCGCTTCGTACCCGAGCCCCGACAACCCCGGGGCACGAGGGAATTGTTGTTCGTCGGGCGGCTTGTGCCGAAAAAGGGATTGTGCCACTTGTTGGATGCCATGCCCGCCATCCTCGCCGAATACCCTGACGTGACGCTTACGATTGCCGGATTCGGCCCGGAGCGTCCAGCCCTGGAGGCCCAAGCGGCAAGATTGCGAATAAAAAACAGCATCACCTTTGCAGGTGCCACTCCGCAGCGGAAATTGCCGGCCCTGTACCGACGGGCCAGCGTGTTCGTGGCACCATTCATCCGTGATGAATCAGGCAACCAAGAGGGGTTGCCGGTCGCCCTCATGGAAGCTGTCGGCTGCGGCTGTCCGGTTGTGGTCGGGGACGTTGCCGGGGTGCGTGACTTGTTGGGCCATTCCGCCGGGGACGTGATTGTGCGCCCCGAAGACACCCGGGCCCTGTCTTCGGCGGTAATCGCCGTTCTTCGCGAACCGGCCAAGGCCGTGACGCAAGCACGTGAGCTGCGTGAAACAGCGGCAGGCAAGGTGGGGTGGCGGCACATCGCGGCAGCGTATGGCGATTGGCTGCAGTGCTGCCGTGGTGTTACTTCGGCCGGAAGCGGCCCGAACGCCGATTAACGAACCCGTGCCGTTCGAATGAAGGAGTCAGTTCGATGATCCTGCCCGGGTCACCAAGGTCCGTAGTTCATCCTCAATGCTGCTCACGACCTGTGCCCAGTCCTGGATGACCATATCCGGTTTTCCGGGCTTTTCCCGCATGGCCGCCATGGCGCGCACCAAGTCCGATGGATCGTCTGCGCGATACAACGCCTGGGGCATGGTGGACAGCAGCCCGCTCATCACGCCGATGTCGGCGGCCACCACGGGCAGGTTGCATGCGAACATCTCGTAGGCTTTCTGCGGGAAGCAGTAGCGGCCGAAAACCGTGTCGCGCAGGTAGATGACGCCAAGATCCAGCGCGGCAAACAGCCGGGCCACTTGTTCGTGTGGAAGCAGGCCGAGGGAATGCACGCGCTGGCCCGAAGGGGGCGGAAGATTCGGGTCGGTGGGGCCGGCAACCACCAGGTGGGCTTCGGGAAGCTGCGCGGCCAGCCCGCCCCAGGCCTCGTAAAGCACGCCCACGCCTTTGTCGGCATACAGGCCGCCGGCCGTACCGATCAGGAAGCCCGACTCGGGCAGGCCCAACGCGCGGCGGCAGTCAGAGCGGTCACGTGGGCGAAACACCTGTTTGTCGATGGTGCTTGGCATGGATACGACCTTGCCGCGTGCCGCATAGACATCGGTGACCAGTTCGCGCAGCGGAGCGCTGGTTGTCGTGACCAGGTCGGCGCCACGCACGGTACGGCGAAGCAAGCGGACCATGCCGGGAACGCGGGCCTGGCCGAAACCTTCGAAGTTATCGTAGAGGTCGATGGCATACGGGACCCGCAATCGTTTTGCCAGCCATGCCGTCAGTGCGACATGGGGAATATCCGAGGCGCCCATCAGCACTTCCGGCGCAAATGCATGCAGGCGTTGCAGCAGCGTGTGCGGGTAGCTGGCCAGCCCCGGAAGGTACAGCCGCCCCGGGGAGCGCGATTCCCAATACAGATGGCCGGGTGCGGCCTCGTGCCGCCACTTGCCGCCTTCAGTGTTCTGGTAACTCAGGCAGAACCCGCGCACGTCATGCCCCAGCCGGGCCAACTGGTACGGGATCTCATACAGCCGGCCATAACGATCAAGGATCACGTCCTTGCTCATGTAGCGGCGTTTGCAGAGGAAGGCGATGCGCACGTCTCAGTTCTCGAGCAGGTTCCTGGCCGCCGTCAGGGCCGCGCCGACCACCTGGTCCATGTTGTAGTAGCGATACTGCGCCAGACGCCCCACGAAGGTGACGCCCGGCTCCTGTCGGGCCAGTTGCTGGTAACGCTTGTAAAGTGCTTCGTTTTCGGCGCGTGGCACCGGATAGTATGGATCCCCTTCGGCCTGCGGATATTCGCGGACGATCGATGTGCCGGCGTGCTGTTGCCCGGTGAGGTGCTTGAACTCGGTGATGCGGGTGTAGGCGTGGTCGTTGGGATAGTTGACCGTGCCGGTTTCCTGGAACTGGTTCACGTTCGGCAAGTGTTCGTGCTTGAAGCAAAGCGAACGATAGGGAAGACGGCCGAATCGATAGCCGAAATAGGCATCGATGGGGCCGGTGTAGACGATATGGCTGTAGGCCTCACGGTCATTCACATCGGCAAAATCCACGCCTGTTTCCACGGTAATGTTGGGATGATCGAGCATGTTTTCGAACATCCGCGTGTAGCCATGCAGCGGCATCGCCTGATAAGCATCGGTGAAGTAGCGGTCATCCGTGTTCGTGCGCGTCGGGATACGTGCCGCCACGCCGGCTTTCAGCTCGGACGGTTCCAACCCCCATTGCTTGCGTGTGTAGTTGAGGAAAAACTTCTCGTACAGGTCGCGGCCCACCGCATTCAGTACCACGTCCTCGCTGCTACGCACCGGTTTGCGGGGTTCGCGCACGCGCTCGAAAAACGCTGCCGCGCCCTCGTCGTCCAAGTCCAGATCGTAGAGGCGGTTCAGCGTGTCGCGATTGATGGGAAACGGATACAGCCTGCCATCCACCAAACTGCGTACGCGATGTTCATAGGGCCGCCATTCGGTGAAGCGCGACAGGTATTTGAAGATGCGCTCCGCATTGGTGTGGAAGATATGCGGTCCGTAACGATGCACCAGCACACCATGCGAATC
>CAZMKO010000116.1:0-5846 GCA_964566965.1 uncultured Rhodanobacteraceae bacterium | reverse complement strand
GCTTCCGCCGCTCCTACACACGATCGGGCGTTTTTCGAGGTGCCCCACAGGGCTGGCCAGGAACGGCCTGAAGCCCCTGTGGGAGGGGCTTCAGCCGCGATGCCTTCAGGCTACCGCCCGTAACGCTGCTGCAAAAACGCGAACATGGCCCGCAGGCTTTGGGCTTCCCCGCCGCGCGGCCGTCCCGGACGCTCGCTGTCGTTCCAGGCGTACACGTCGGTGTGGATCCAGTCGACGGTGCTCGGTACGAAGCGTTCGAGATACAGCGCGGCGGTGATGGCGCCGGCGTGGCGTGACGGGCCGGCGTTGGCGAAGTCGGCCAGATGCGAATCGAGCATGTGCATGTACGGCTCCCACAACGGCAGGCGCCACAGCGGATCGTGGGTGTGTGTGGCGGCTTCGGCCAGCGCGGTGGCGAGCGCGTCGCGGTTGGTGAACATGGCCGGCACGTCCGGTCCCAGGGCGACGCGCGCGGCGCCGGTGAGGGTGGCGAAGTCCATGATCAGGTCGGGTTTCTTTTCACCGGCGTAGGCCAGCGCGTCGCACAGGATCAGGCGGCCCTCGGCGTCGGTGTTGTCCACTTCCACGGTGTGGCCGGCGCGCGTGCGAACCACCTCGCCCGGACGCATGGCGCTGCCCGAGATCGAGTTCTCCACGGTGGGGATCAGCAGGGTCAGGCGCACCGGAAGTCGTGCCTGCATCACCAGACCGGCCAGCGCGATGGCGTGGGCGGCGCCGCCCATGTCCTTCTTCATCCAGCGCATGCCGCTGGAGGGCTTGATGTCCAGACCGCCGCAGTCGAAGCATACGCCCTTGCCAACGAGGACCAGCTTCGGGTCGGTGTTCTTGCCCCAGTTCAATTCCACCAGCCGCGGTGGGCGGTGGCTGGCGCGGCCGACCATGTGGATGGTGGGAAAATTGTCCTTCAGCAGGGCCTCGCCCACCCACTCGCGCACGCGGGCCTTGTGGGTCTTGCCCATGTGCTTGATGGTGTCGGCGAGCTGCTCAGGCCCCATGTCCTCGGTGGGGGTGTTGACCAGGTCGCGCACCGTTCCCACGGCGTCGATCATCGGGGCCAGCTGCTCGGCAAGTTTTTTGGGCACGACCAGGCTGGCCGGGTCGCGACCGGCCTGGCGATACCGGGTGAAACGGTAGGCGCCCAGCGCCCAACCCAGGGCCGCCAGCGTGATATCGGGTGCGGGGCCATCCTCCGCCAGGCGGTAGCGGCCGGGCGGAAGTTGCCACGGCAGGGCGGCCAGCGACCACAGCGGCTGGTCGGCCCGAATGCCGACGATGACGCGTTCGAGGCGGCCGTCGTCCGCCGGCAGCAGGGCGACGCGGCCGGCCACGGGCTGGAAACCACTGGCATCGAGCCAGCGCGACGCGCGTTTGTCCAGGCGTTTTTTCAGTGCCGTCAGGCTGGCGGCGTCAACGCATTCGACGGGGATGGTCCGGCCACGGCCGGAGGCGGCGATGATGGCGTCCATGGGCGCTCCACGGGTGAGGGATGCCGCCCATGGTAACGCCCCGGAGGCCCGGGCCGGCGTGATCTCAATCGTGGTGGATCTCGATCTTTTGTCCGACCTTGATCAGGTTGCCTTCGATATGGTTCCAGGCGCGCAGCTGCGACACGGTGACCGATTGCTGCTTGGCGATCTTGGACAACGTGTCGCCCGACGCCACGGTGTACCAGGTCACGCCGTTGCCGCCGTCGGGGGTGGCGGTGTCGGCCAGGTCGCGGCGGGCTTTTTCGGCGGCGTCGGCACGAACCTTGGCGGCCTTGTCCTCGTCGCGTTTCGCCAGCATCTGCTGACGTGCCTCCCGGGTGCGACCGGAGGTGGGCGCGATGCCGGCACGCGAGGCATAGGTGGCGCCCGGCGCGGCGGTCGGGGTGCCGTGGGTGTAGATGTGGCGGCCCGTTTCCTGGGCGATGGCGGCGATGCGTTCGTCGTCATGGCCGGCCAACGTACTGGCGTTGGCGTAGGGAACCAGTTGGTGGCGGTTGAGGATGTCGGCGACCTCGGGACCCTGTGCAAACTGCACGAAGGCGTCGATCTGGGCGCGGCGCTCCTCGTCGGCGTCGTCGTGCCCGGCGGGGTCGGGGTCGCCGGTTTCATCGGTGGCGGCCGGAGCCGGAGGCCGCGTCACCAGATACAGCGGCGTGTACAGCGGGTAGCTGCCGTCGGCCACGTTGGCCACGCTGGGCTGCTTGTCGTCGATGGCCAGCATTTTCACCTTGCCGTTGGCGTGCACGTTGGACAGGGTGGTCACGCCCAGGCTCTGCGGATCCAGTTCCACCGCGCGTTCGAGCTTGTTGACGTTGAGGTACAGACGCGGCGCGGCCACCGGCTGGTTGCCGCGCCCGAACAGCAGGCGGCGCAGCGAGAACTCGATGCCGTCGGTGGGGCTGGCCACGGCGTACACGTTGATCGGCTCGTTCTTGCCACCGACCTCGCTCCAGCTGCTGATCTTGCCGTAGTAGATATCGTGCACCTGCTTGAGAGTGAGGCTGTCGACCTTGTTGTGCGGGTTGGTGATGATGACCAGGGCGTCCCAGGCCACGGGAGTGAACACCAGGCCCTTCTCGTTGTCGCGACGCGGCGCCTGGCCGCGCGCGCTGCCGGCGATGTCGGCACTGCCCTTGGCGACGGCATCGATACCCGACACCGTATTGAACGGTTGCACCGTCATGTCGGGGTGGCCGGCCTTGTGCCAGGCCTTGGCCATGTCCTGGACCATGCTCTGGGCGGTGGTGACATCCCCGCGCCAGGTCAATGAGGGAGGCGCGGCCAGGGCCGCGCCGGCGACCAGGAGCAATGAGGCGGTAATGGAGTGACGGAAGCAGGGTTTCATATTGTCTCGGGTACGCAGTGGGACAAATGTGGAGTGGCCGCGGGCGTGATTATGACCCGACCCCGGCGGCAGGCCTGCCGACCGCGTCACGTCATGCCACGCCGCAATCTCGCGCGGCGGCTGATGGCGCGACAACGCCCCCCGACGTTCCCGCGGGCACGGCGCGCGTCGGCATGTGCCGCGCGCGCCGTGCTGGTCCGCATCATATCCAGAATGCGCGGCGAATGCAGGATGGCGCGCCGGGTCGTCCGACGCGCGGGTGCCGTATGCTCATCGCGCGATCAGGTAATGCATGCGCTGGTCGCGCACGATGATCAGCATCAGCTGGCGTGGCGCCTGACCGCGCAACAGCGCCCGCAGCGCATCCAGGCTGGGAGTGCGCCGTTGATTGACGCCAATGATGATGTCGCCGGGGGCCAGCCCGCTGCGTGCGGCGCGCGAACCCTGCTCGACCTTGTCGACGACCACGCCGGTGGCCTGGTGGCCGGCCTCGCTGGACAGGGTGTCGCGCAGTCGGGTGCCCGCCAGGCGCGGATCGATCTTGCCGCCCTCGGCGCGGGCCACGCGCTCGGGGGCCATTTTCATGCGCATCTCGCGGGTCTTTCCGTCATGGCGTACCTTCAGGGTCACGGCACTGCCCACCGGCAACAGGCCCTCGGTGTTGTGCAGGTCGTGCGGGGTGTGCACGGCATGACCGTTGATGGCCGTGACCAGGTCGCCCGGCCGGATGCCGGCGTCGGCGGCCGGCGAGCCGTCGTCCACGTCGGTGACCATCACCCCGGACCGGGTATCCACGCCGAGCGCGTGCGCCATGTCGGCGCTCAGCGTCTGCACGTGCAGGCCGAGGTTGCCGCGGCGGACCTTGCCGTAGGCCAGCAGTTGCTGCATCACCTTGCCTGCCAGGTCCGACGGGATGGCGAAGCCGATGCCGGCGTTGGCGCCCGAGGGCGAGTAGATCATGGAGTTGATGCCGATCAGGCGTCCCTTGAGGTCGACCAGCGCGCCGCCGGAATTGCCGGGGTTGATGGCGGTGTCGGTCTGGATGAAGTTCTGGTACGTGTCGCCCAGGCCGGTGCGGCCCAGGGCCGAGATGATGCCGTAGGTGACGCTCTGGCCCAACCCGAACGGGTTGCCCACGGCGGCCACGAAATCGCCCACGCGGATGCCGGTGGAATCGGCCAGCGGCAGGGCGGTCAGGTGGTCGGCGTCGATCTTCAGTACCGCGATGTCGGTGTCGGGGTCGGCACCGACCAGTTTGGCCTTGAAGTCGCGTCCGTCCTGCAGCGTCACCTTGATCGAGTCGGCGCCGTTGATGACGTGGTTGTTGGTGAGGATGTAGCCCTTGTCGGCATCGACGATGACGCCCGAGCCCAGGCTCTGTTCGATCCGCTCGCGCGGCGCGCCGCCGAAGAACTGGCGGAACACCGGATCATCGAAGAACGGATCGCGCACGCGTACGTGGGTGCGTGAGGAAATGTTGACCACGGCCGGGGTGACGTGTTCCAGCATCGGTGCCAGCGACTGCAGTGGCTGGCCGTCGACCACCGGGGGTGGCGTGGCGAGGGCCGGCACGCTGGCCAGCCAGGCCAGGCAAAGCAGCAACAGGGAAGCAACGGAAAGCCGTGGGAAGCGTGATGACATGGGAACTCCTTGTGGGCATGTCGCCTGCGGGACGGCCACGTGGCGCGCCCGTCGGGCGAAAAACCGGTCTGCGGCGGCATTGTGCCAGCATCGTGCCGGCCTTCGGCAAGCGGTGTCCCGGTTCGACACATTTGCGCTTCGCCGGTTCCTCGGGGATGCGCGGAATCCAATCGGCGCCTCCTTGACAAAAGCCGGCCGGGCGGAACCCCGCATGCTGCCGTCATCCGCGTCGCGACGTTTGACTCCACGCCTCGCCGGGGGTAACTTGAGATCGCACCGGGACACAATATCTTGTGTTTCATATTCACGTTGTTCACAAGTCATGGGGTTGGGAGGCGGACGCCGCGATGGCGTTCGACCGGGCCTGGAGGTGGCCATGCAGTGCACGCACACCACGCCATTTGTTGTCGCCGGTACCTTCGTGACGACAGCGTGTCCGTGATCGCCGCGCCCGACACCCGCCGCCGTACCGACGGCAGAAAACGCATGACAGGACCCACCCGAGGTCGAGGAAACCGATGAGCACTGTACGCAAAAGCGCCCTGAACCATGATGCCGCCGACATTCCGCTGCAGCCGGCGTCGTACGACATCTGGGACAAGAAATACCGCCTGAAGTCCAAGCAGGGCGATCCGGTGGACGTCAGTGTGGACGACACCTGGAAGCGCGTGGCGCGGGCGTTGGCCGATGTGGAGACCACGCCGGAACTGAAGGAGCACTGGTACGAGCGCTTCCTGTGGGCACTGCGTCGCGGCGCCATTCCCGCCGGGCGCATCACGTCCAACGCCGGCGCGCAGGCGCACAAACCCAAGACCAGCACCATCAACTGCACGGTGTCGGGCACCATCCACGATTCCATGGATGACATCCTGGAGAAGGTGCACCAGGCCGGTCTGACCCTGAAGGCCGGCTGCGGCATCGGCTACGAGTTCTCGACGCTGCGCCCGCGTGGCGCCTATGTGTCCGGCGCCGGTGCCTACACCTCCGGGCCGCTGTCGTTCATGGACATCTACGACAAGATGTGCTTTACCGTGAGCTCCGCCGGCGGCCGCCGCGGTGCGCAGATGGGTACCTTCGACGTGCGTCATCCGGACGTGCGCGAGTTCATCCGCGCCAAACGCGAGGACGGTCGCCTGCGCCAGTTCAATCTCAGCCTGCTGATCACCGACGGTTTCATGCAGGCCGTGGAGGACGACGCCGACTGGCCGCTGATCTTCCCGGTGCACGTCAAGGAGCGCGACGAGGTCGACCTGGCCGACGAGAGCCAGGTGCTGTGGCGTGAATGGCCCACGCGTGAGAACTACGTCGCCCGCGAGGACGGCCTGGTGGCCTGCAAGATCTACGGCCACGTC
>CAZMKO010000115.1:0-6103 GCA_964566965.1 uncultured Rhodanobacteraceae bacterium | reverse complement strand
CAGGAAGCCTTGTATCGCGGGGTACGCGAAACGTTCAAGTGGTTGCTTTCGCCGAGCCAGGGCGTCAAGCGCGATGGCAGCCTTGGCGAAGTGGAGTGGGAAGCTTTTGCGCTCAATCCCGCGGCTCAGGGGCTTGGTCGCGAGGTGGATCGTGTACTCAAGGAAAACGAGCTGGTCATCGAGCATTGGGCGCCTATCCATCTGGCCAATCTGCTCAAACGCTGGTTCTGGAAGGACGACCAACCTGATGTGTCCGCCATGGACGTGTGGCAAAAGACGTGTCAGTACTTGTACCTGCCGCGGCTGGTGAATTCGAATGTAATGCAGGAAACGATCGGCGAGGGCGCCAGAAGCCGCGAGTATTTCGGCATCGCCACGGCCAAAGAGTGCGACAAGTATGTCGGTTTCTCGCTGGGCCACAGGGTGGGGATCTACATGGATGCCGTTTTGCTGATTGAGCCGACCGGTGCCGCAGCATACGAGGCGCGCCTGAACGCCGCTGCCGCTGTTGAGAATGAAGATAGTAGTGCTCAGCCTGCCACGACGGCCGGTGCCACGGGGGCCTCAAGCAAATCGAACGATGGAGGTGTGTCTTCCACGACCGAGGGGCCGGTGCAGCCAGCTCGTCCGACACACTATTTTGCCACCGTCGAACTGGACCCCGTGCGTGCAGCGGTACAGTTTTCCAAGATCCAGAATGAGTTGGTCGGTTTGTTCAACGGGCAACCGACTACGCGAGTCACGATCAAGATGGATATCGAAGCTAGCGATGACAAAGGTTTTGATGAAAACACCGTGCGCGCTGCCAAGGAAAACGGGAAGGTGTTGGGGGTGAAAAACGGTGGTTTCGACTAGGGATCGTTTGTTCAAGTGACCACAAATTGCGTACACCAGTAATCGTTGACTGGCGTAGCCCCAGAGGCAGCGATCGACCCAAAGCAGTCGGTAGTAGTAGGACTTAACTTCCTTCGCTCCCTTGTTGCGGGCCTCGTATTCTCACGGTTTTGCAGCAATTTCCATGTGATTCATCAGTTTGGCAAGTTGTAACACTCTTGCCTGACATGTCCATTCAATCTCATCAAAATTTTGCCCATGAACTATCGCACCGTAACGTTCACTCGTGAGGATCTGTTCAAGCGGGTATGGGTAGAACCGCTCCTGAAACTTGCCGCCGAGATTGGCGTCTCTGATGTCGGATTAGCCAAGGCATGCCGGCGTGCCGAAATCCCGCTACCAGGGCGTGGCTACTGGGCCAAGCCAAAGGAACATCGTTCCCTTCCTCCCAAGCTCCCGATAGCATCGTCCAAGACGAACAAGACCATCTCCTTTCGGGTGTTGGCGGAGCCAAAGCCGCGTCTGCGTCGCCCCAAGAAACCTTCTGGTGCCCCACCTTCAATCCAAGTCCCAACAACACTGATTGACCCAGATCGTCTGATCCGGAAATCACTGAAGGTCCTGCGCTCTGCAAAAGCTTTCGATGGCCGTATCCGAGCCGGCAACAAGGTGGCCTTGGACGTGCGTATCTCGCCCGCAGTTCTTGATCGTGCCATGCTTCTCTTGGACACCCTTATCAAAGCCTGCCGCGAGGCCGAAATGACTTGGTCAGTCTCGGACAAAGGCACCTTCATCGAATGCGACGGTGTCAAGCTCAACGTCATCCTGCGCGAGCGGTTAACCAAGCAAGAAGTAAAACCGGCGCAATCTGTGTTGAAACACGGAAGGCATGCCCGTTGGGAACCAGATTACTCCACGCTACATCAGCGCCACGAATGGGTCAGTACCAATGAACTGACCTTCGAAATCACGAATTCTGTAAGCGGCTCTCCTCAACGCCGTTGGGCTGACACGAGAACACGACAACTTGAGGATCGCATTGCGGACATCGTCCAAGGCGTTCCAATCGCCGCCCAAGGCGTAAAGCTTCAGCTCGCCGAATGGGAGCAACAGCGACTGAAGCGGCAAGAGCAGGAACGCTTACGGGTGGAAAGAGCTCGGCAGGCAGAAGCTATATGCAGGCGACGACAGCAACTTCAACGCTTGGTCACCCAAGCGTCCCGAGCCGACCAAATCCGCAGCCTATGCGATCGGATTTTAGGCACAAAGGCGGCTGGTGGACAGAAGCCACCCGAGCATGTGATCGAGTGGATAGCTTGGGCACGTAGTCAGGCTGACCTTTTGGATCCCGCCAGCCCTGACAACGAAGGCCTGCTGACATTGGCAGTTGAGATCGAACAATCATTTTCTGGCTATGGGTATACAAGACCAGAACCCACATGGTGGTCGTCTCTAAGCGACTAGATCTACGCTCACAGGCAGGAGCTCAAATGAGTCCCCTCCCCGCCCTCGAGACGTCCTCACTGTGGTCCAGCACCCGGGCACCCATCAGCTTCAAAGCGCTTCGGAGCTCCTGAGTGATGTTCTTGATCGGCCGCGCTGAGTTCCACCATTTCGCTCGGGGGGCGTCAGGATCGCAGCCACTGCGCTGATTTCCAAAGCTGACCTGACGACTTCGCGGCAGTGAATGCTGGTGCCAGCCACTGTGCCATTGAAAAGCCGCTGGGAGTCGAGGATGTAATGCCGGTTTC
This sequence comes from uncultured Rhodanobacteraceae bacterium, assembly GCA_964566965.1. Taxonomy (GTDB): domain Bacteria; phylum Pseudomonadota; class Gammaproteobacteria; order Xanthomonadales; family Rhodanobacteraceae; genus Oleiagrimonas. The sequence continues at coordinate 3,518 of CAZMKO010000115.1, read as the reverse complement.
CAGCCAGGGCACGTGGAACTCTCCGTGCGGGAGTACTCCGATGCGCATGCGCAGAAAATCAATGGCGTCGGACGGGTCGCTGATGCCGCCTTGGCGTTCCAGTTTGCGTTAAAGGATCTGTTCCGCCGTAGCGAGGACATTATCTTCCTTGATCTTGCCGGTGATCCGGTAGTTGCCCCTAGTGTTCTTAGTGATGCCCATGTTCTGTCTCCCTCGGCGCGGATTGCGCCGTGGGTCGGCAGTACGAAGCGGGAAAAGGGCTTCAGCACCCGGAGACAGTGCTCGGCGGCTGGTGGGGGGGGAACGAAGTGGACGCTCGCGCGACCAACTGTTGAGTGAGCATGGCCCACGAAAGGCGCAGTCCGGTGCCGAGGGGCATACGTTGAGCAACGTGATCCCAATGAACGATCTCTTGATCAAGCCATGTATAGCACATGTAGTGCTTTGCGATAAGCAACTTCACAATATGTTGTATTGGTTATAAAGTGATCAGCGCATGCATGTGCATGCTTGTTCGGAGAAAGACCATGGCTGGTAAGAACCAATGGGTCATTCACCGGGATGATGGCTGGGCTGTTCGTGGTGAGGGTAATAGCCGCGATACGTCCCATCACCACACCCAGCAGGAGGCCATCAATGCTGCACGCGAGATTGCGCAGAACCAGCGGAGTGAGCTATTCGTGCAGGATCGCCACGGGAAGATTCGTGAACGCAACACCTACGGCGACGATCCGTATCCGCCGAAGGGATAACACCTCTCACAACCATGAGACCTAGTTTGGCCGCTCCCGTAGCGGCCATTTTTCGGCGTGACCACGAATGCCACCGGCATCAGGGGCGTAAGCAGATCGACCGGAACACCTAAATAAGCGATGTCGGTAGCCGAGGTATATGCGTTGAGATGTGTATTTTTGAGCGTGTATTGTGTGTACTGGTCGGCGGTAAAGGAGAAGCTTCATGAGCGTGCCTACATTCGATACGCTGCTTGATTCCTTGCGTATTCCAAGCAGCACCGCGATCTCGTTGGACAAGCTCGCCAAGGTGCTCGGGATATCGTCCAAGCATATCGCCGATGCCGCCGGTGTCCATCACAGTACGATACGAGCGAATCCCGAATCTGCACGCGCCCAGGCTTTCGCACGGAATGTCATCCACGCCCTTGAGACAGCTGTCGACCTCAACGGGGACACTGAGCACGCATTGTTCTTGCTCAAGAACTCACCTATTCGATCGTTTGGCTACAAGACTGCCTTGGAACTGATTGAGGCCGGTCGCACGGATGACGTCGTCGGCTACCTGAAGTCCCTATCAGCTGGCTACGTTGGATGATTATCCGATGCGTGGGTTGCATCACGAGGCGCCACTTTATCGGCATCCTGGTAAAGCCACCACTCACTGAAATCCGAGTCGTCAACATTTTTAAGCAGACAGGAGCCAAGATTTTGAGCCGGGACATCCGTATCCAGGCTGATGCGTAGGAGTGAGGTGCCACAGATCCATTAAGCGACGAACCCATGTGCGGTCCGCCGTATCAATGTTTTCACCCATCGAGCTCCTGCTTCGGACGCCGCCAGCTCATAGGTGGTCACAGGCTGGCCATCGTCTAGGAAGTCCGCGGCGGTGTTGAGCCAATCGGAGGCCGCGTTGGCGTCGTCGAACAGTGATCGAGCTTCGATGTAGACGCGCACCAAGCGGATGAGGCGCTCAGTTTCCGTCGAAGACAGCAGTTGCTTTTTCGCCTCACAATGACGGAGGGTGCTCTTGGTGATAATCGCGCTTGAGCATATCTGTATCGTCTGCGTTGCTTTCCTGAGAGAGCGGATAGATGTCCCTCTCTTGGTCAATCGCACCAAATCACCATCAGATTCGATTTGTTGCAGAACGCCAATAAATTGACCACCCTCCGCCAACTAAACTGACCAGCTCCGTCAGCGAAAGTGATCGGGAGCGCCAGCCAAGATGACCAGCGCAGCCGATGAGTTGACCAGAGATTGCTTGTGCAGTCAGCTTGCCACTTTCAGCTTTCTCATGGACTCGCCTTTGAGGTTCAGCTTCAGGCTGCTGTGGACGAGTCGATCCAAAATCGCGTCGGCCAACGCTGGATCATTGATGAACCCGTGCCATTCCTTGACCGGCATCTGGCCAGCAACGATGGTGGAAGCGCAGCCAACTCGGTCATCAAGAAGTTCGAGTAGATCAGAACGGCCACGGGTTGTGAGTGCGACCAGCCCGAAGTCATCAAGGATCAGGAGCCGCAGTTTCGCCAACTGTTTACGCAGTTTCCCCAGCGAGCCGTCTTGATGGGCGATTTCCAGCTCTTCGAGAAGGCGCGACACACGCCGGTAGCCCACCGGGATCCCTTTCCGTGCCGCCTGTACGGCCAAACTGCAGGCGAGCCAGGTTTTACCGGTGCCAGTCTTGCCCGTCATCAAAAGATTCTGCTTGCGCTCGATCCATGTACAGGACAGAAGATCAGCCAGTACCGACCGATCCAGTCCGCGGCCGGGCCGATAGTCGATTGATTCCGGGTCAGCGTGTACCTTGAGCTTCGCATTCTTGAGCAACCGCCGAAGACGCTGACTCTGTCGATGGCTGACTTCTGCGTCCACCAAGCTACCCAGCCTCTCCTCGAACGGCAGGTCCTGATAGCTCACTTGATTGAGCTGTTGCTCCAGCCCATCCAGCATGCCGGACAGCCGTAATTGACGCAGTTGGTCCATCGTGTATTGCAAGGTCATGCCGTTATCCTCATGGTTGATAGTAGGAAGGCCCGCGTACGTTCTCGTGTGCTGGCAAGGGATCGTCGTTGGCTGCCTCGGTATCGACAGGGGCTTTTTCTAGGCCGTGCCGCAACAGCGAACGCACCGTCTTGATGCTGGTCGCATGGATTTGCAATGCGCGTTCGCAGGCCGCTTCCAAACGTTCTTCGCCGAACTCGCGAGCCAGGCGCTGCAGCCCGCGGCCCGCCTGCAGTGATAGTGCCGAGCGGCCGTACCGTTCGATGTGTTGGTGGAGAAAATTGTGAATAGCTGTGCCTGCCTGCTGTGCCCAGGCCATGACCGCAGCCGGTTGATCACGTGAATAGGCTTGGTGCGACTTGGGCTGGTGTTCCTTCAGTGTGCTCACGTGACCGGGAGCGGACGAGCGCGGATGCAGTGCAACGCGGCGGTCACGGTGAAATACGGAGATGGTGGCTGCAGTCGCTTTGACGTTGACCTTGGTGCCAACCAGTGTGTAGGGCACCGAGTAATACTGGTCTGTCCAGCGTACGTGGTAGTCGCGGCCTACACGTATGTCGATCTTCCACTCGGCGAAGGCGTAGGGTTCCACGGGTAGCGGTTGCAGTGCTGGGCGATCCAGCTCGTCGAATAGCTGGTCGCGGCTCTTGCCCCCGCAGCTACGCATGGGCTTTGCGTTCATGACCTCCAAGAGCTTGCTGATCGCTTCGTTGAGATCGTGCAGGTTCGTGAACACCCGGTTGCGCAACCGAGCCAGAATCCAGCGTTGTGCGATCTTGA
>CAZMKO010000114.1:0-6169 GCA_964566965.1 uncultured Rhodanobacteraceae bacterium | reverse complement strand
CCTTTCAGCCATGAGACGGTTCATTTTGCGGTTTCCGGTTCGCGCGCCCTCCGAGAGCCTCGAATAACCCGGCTTTTTGTGGGAGCGGCTTCAGCCGCGACGGTGAAATACGCGCAAGCACGGATCGCGGCTGAAGCCGCTCTCACCATATTCATGCAACAACCCATGAAAAATGGTACAAACACACTTGCCGAACAGGCATTTGCGTACCTGAACCGGGTGCCACGACGGCACTTGATGATTGTGAGCACCATCACACTATAATGTCCCCATCAGGGGCAAAGACCGATCCAAGCAGGAGCAAGATCATGAAGTCATTCATTGCAGCCGCGGTTGCCGCCAGTTTTCTGGGCGCCATGAGTATCGCGCAGGCCGGTGTCCCGGCCGCCGACACGCCGGCTCCGGTGCAACAGGCCGACAACCAGAATGCTCCCGCCTCGGTGCCGGGCGCCGCCGGCGCGCAGGCCGCCGCCGATGAAAGTGCCAAGATGGCGGCGATGGTCGGTGGCCTGATCGTGGTCAGCGGCATTGCCATCGCGTCCATGAACCATGGCGGCAACGGCCACCACAACACGCCGGGCGGCGGCGGCACGGGCGGTACGGGTGGTACCGGTACCACCGGCACCAACTGACCTGCCAGCTTTGACAGCGGGGGGTTGACGAAGCCGCAGGTTCACCGAACCTGCGGCGCGGGTTGTTGTTTGCAAAAAATTCGGGAATTTGCCGATGAAGAAGCTGTCGGTTGCGGGGCTGTTGCTGGCCGCGGCATGCATGGGAGGATGTGCTCTGGCCCCCGGCCAGCACATGAACACGCGGGCCTTGAACGACAAGGACTCCGATACCGGCAGTCACGTGAACCTGGTGCCGATCACGCCCAAGCTGATCGCCATGAACCAGGCCACCGACGGGGCGCGCCAGAGCATTCCGCAAGCGTTGCTGGACTACCAGCCGCCGGTGTACCACATCGGCCCCGGCGACACCTTGTATATCACCGTGTGGGATCATCCCGAACTGACCGCCCCGGCCGGTTCGCAGCAGAAGACCGACGCCAACGGCCGTCTGGTGCGCCCGGACGGCACGCTGTATTACCCGTATGTCGGCAGCATCCAGGTCAACGGCATGACCATCGAGGAATTGCGCGCCTACATCGCCAAGCAGTTGGCGGCGTATGTGGAGCAGCCGCAGGTCGACATCAACATCATCAAATTCGACAGCAAGCGGGTGTGGCTCAACGGCGCCTTCGTGAAACCCGGTATCCAACCGATCACGGTGACGCCGTTGACACTGGCCCAGGCCCTGGGCGAGGCCCAGCCCAATACCGAAGAGGCCAACATGTCCGACCTGGTGCTGGAACGTGACGGGGTGGATTACCACCTCGACATCAACCGCATGCGCCACGGGATGGAAGGCGCCTCGGACATCTACCTGAAGCCCGACGACCACATTTTCCTGTCCTACAACGACCACCATCAGATCTACCTGATGGGTGAAGTGCGCACGCCCAAGGCGCTGCCGTTCAAGACCGCGGACATGAGCCTGACCCAGGCCCTCGGCGAGGTCGGCGGCCTGAGCCAGGTGACCTCCAAGGGCAAGGCGGTGTACGTGATCCGCGGCGTGGAAGACATGGAGACCGAACCGGCCACCGTGTACCAGTTGAACGCGAAGTCGCCGTCGGCTTTCGTGCTGGCCGACAATTTCAATCTCGAGGCGGGCGATGTGGTGTTCGTGGGTGCCGCCGGTGTCACGCGCTGGAACCGTTTCCTGAGCCAGTTGTTGCCGCTGACCTCCATTTTGCGTAATGCGGCAAGCGCGCAAAATGACGCCACGAAGTAAGCACGCCGGCACGACTTGGCGCGTGCTGGCAGCGGCGCTGCTGCTGCCGGCATGGCTGGTCGCCGGCGGCGGCTGCACCTCGCTTTCGGGTGCCACCGCCGACTCGGTGAAGTTTTTGGTGCACGGCCACAAATCGCATGTGTCGCCGACCGCCGAGAGCGTCGCCGCCAAGCCGTACTACCAGCTCAAGGTCAGCTCGAAGGCCGGTTCGGCACTGTTGATCCTGGGCAACATCGACCACGGCCGCGAAGCCTGGTACAGCGCCACCGGCGAGATCCTGTTCCTCGAGCATGGCGTGCTGATGAAAACCTGGGCCATGGAACCGGACATCGTGGCCACCCGCCTGCCGGCCGACAGTCCGTTCCGCACCGGTTTGCAGCACCTGACCGCCCCCGTGCAAAGCACGCGGTCGCTGGATTTGCCCGGCTACCGTTACGGCGTACGCGTCACGGCCACGTTGACACCGGTCGGCACCGAAACGGTGGACATTCTGGGCACGCCCCACGAACTGCTGCGCGTCGACGAACACCTGGACGCCGCGGGCATGGATTTTCGCGCCGACAACCAATACTGGGTCGATCCGCGCGACGGTTTCGTGTGGAAAAGCCGCCAGAGCATTCCGGGCGGTTTGACCCTCACCCTGACCGAACTCAAGCCCTACCGCGGAGCCGGCGCATGACGGCCCGTCCGATACATCGCATTCGTGGCGCGCGCGCGTGGGCGGCGGGTCTGGTGCTGGCGTTGCTCGCCCTGCCCGCCCTGGCCGGCAGCCGCACGCTGAACGTGCGCGTGGAAGGCCGCGTCGCGCATCCGGGCGCGCAGACCCTGCCGGCCGGCGCACGCCTGGCCGACGCGGTCTTGCCGGCCGATATGTTGCCCGACGCCTATCCGCTTGGCGCCGCCTGGCTGCGAAACGCGTTGCGCGCGCAGCAAACCCGTGACAAGGCCGGCCTGTTGTACGAAGCCGGGGTATTGCATGGCCAGGCGCGACTGGACGGCAACGCCGAACTGGCGCAACTGGCGGCGCGCCTGCAAACCGCGTGGCGCGCGATGCCGGTGACGGGCCGCCAGGTTCAGGCCTTGCTGGACCCGCGTCCGCTGGAGATATCCGACCGCAACCGGCTGCTGGCCGACGGCGACCGCGTGGTGTATCCGGCGCGTCCGTCCACGGTACGCGTGGTCGGCGCGGTGGCCCGGCCGTGCACCCTGTCGTTCACACCGCTGGCGAGCGGACGCGACTACCTGTCGCAATGCCCGCGGGCGGCGGCCGCCGACCCCGACTGGGTGGTGCTGATCCAGCCGGACGGGCGCCTGCAGCGCCGCGGTATCGCCGCCTGGAACCGCCAACCGGCACAACCGCTGACCCCCGGTGCCATGGTCTATGTGCCGTTGAAACCCGCGGCGTTGCCCGAGTCGATACGCGAGGACTTCAACACCGACGCCGTGCACTTCCTGGCCACCCAGGTGCTTGCCACCGATGTCGACGCCGGAGGTGCCCCGTGACGCGCACGCGCCTGTTCCAATGCCTGGCGTCCTGCCTCGGCCTGTTCGCCGCCGCCGGCGTGGCCGCACAGGACGCGCCGATCACCGACTGGACGCAGAGCGACCAGGGCGGCGTGGGCCTGTTGCAGATGCCGTCGGCACGTATGGCCGATCCGGGCGAATTCAGCTTCAGCATCAACCGCACCCTGCCCTACACCCGTTACGCCATGTCGGTGCAACCGTTGCCGTGGCTGGAAGGCACGTTCCGCTACACGAATATCGGCAACCGCCGTTACGGCTCCGAAGCGCTCAGTGGCGACCAGGACTACAAGGACAAGGCGGTCGACGTGAAGATCCGCCTGTGGCAGGAAAGCCGCTGGTGGCCGGCCCTGGCCGTGGGCGCGCGCGACGTGGGCGGCACCGGCCTGTTTTCGGGCGAATACGTGGCCGCCAGCAAGCGCTGGGGCGACTTCGACGTCACCCTTGGCCTGGGCTGGGGCTACGTCGGCGCACGCGGCAACCTGGACAATCCGTTCGGCTGGATCGACGACCGCTTCGACCATCGCCCCGACCCGGATGTGGGCAAGGGGGGCGAGTTCAACGGCAAAACTTGGTTTCGCGGCCCGGTGTCGCTGTTCGGCGGCATCGAATACCAGACGCCCTGGAAACCGCTGCGCGTGAAGCTGGAATACGACGGCAACGACTACCGGCACGAACCCAAGAACAACACCATCAAGCAGGACTCGCCGTTCAACGTGGGCGTGGTCTATCGCCTCGGCAGCAATGTCGACATTTCGCTGGGGTATGAACGCGGCAACACGGCGTTGTTCGGGTTTACCCTGCACGGCAACATCGGTCACGCCGCACCGGCCCCGAAACCGCTGGACCCGCCGCCCGAACCGAAGCCGAAACAGGCCGCCACCAGCACGCCGGAGCAGGCCGACTGGGCATCCATCAGCCAGCGCCTGCACGACAACGCCGGGTTGCGCGTCAGCAAGATCAGCCGCCGCGGTCGCGAGCTGTTCGTCACCGGCGAACAACAGCGCTTTTTCTACCCGGCCGAGGGCGTGGGGCGGGCCACGCGCATCCTGGACCACTCACTGGGTTCCGACATCGACTGGTTCACCATCGTCGATACACGCGAAAACCTGCGCACACTGGAAACCAGCGTGCACCGGCAACGCTTCAACCAGCTGCTGGCCCACGACATCACCCTGCCCGAGATGCGCCGCAGCGTGGAACGCAACGCGCCGGGCGACGAAGGTTCGCGCGAGGTGTTGTACAAAGCGCAACCGTCACGCTTCCAGGGCGGCTTCGGGCTGGACATGAACGAAACCATCGGCGGCCCCGACGCGTTCGTGCTGTACCGCGTGAATGCCACCTGGGATGCCGAATACCGGCTCTCGCAGCACCTGTGGGCGAGCACCGCGGTGCAATTCGACCTGTTCGACAACTACGACAAATTCAAGTACGACGCCCCGTCCAACCTGCCGCGCGTGCGTACCCACATCCGCCAATACCTGACCACGTCGCGCCTGAATCTGTCCAGCCTGCAACTGAACTATGCCCGTCAGCTGGCGCCGGACTGGTACGGCATGGCCTACGCCGGCTTCATGGAAAGCATGTACGGCGGCGCCGGCGGTGAGGTGCTGTATCGCCCTTTCGACGAGAACTGGGCCGTCGGCGCCAACGTCAACTGGGTCCGCCAGCGCGGATTCCGACAGCACTTCGACATGCGCGATTACCACGTGGTCACCGGCCACGTCACCGCCTACGTGAAAACCGGCTTCCACGACATCCTGGCCACGGTCAGCGCCGGCCGCTACCTGGCCGGCGACTGGGGCGGGACGCTGGGCCTGGCGCGGGTATTCAACAACGGCGTGCGCATGGGCATCTGGGCCACCTTCACCGACGTATCGGCGAAACAGTTCGGCGAGGGCAGTTTCGACAAGGGCTTTTACCTCACCATTCCGTTCGACCTGATGCTGCCGCGCTCGACCCCGACCACCACCACGCTGATCTGGCAACCGCTGATCCGTGACGGCGGCGCGATGCTGGCACGCCCCTACGACCTGTACGGCCTGACATCGGACCGGGATTCACGCCTGTTCGACAAGAATTTCGAGAAAATCACGCAATGACCCCGCCCCGCCATCCCCTGCGCCGGGTGTTGCCGCGCCTGGGTCTGGTGCTGGTGGTCGGCATGCTGCTGTACGCCGGCCTGATGCAAAATCCGGCGCCCAAGGTCTTCCACGGCGTGGACAAGCTCTACCACCTGACCGGGTTCGCCCTCCTCGCCGTATGCACCCGTCTGGCCTTCGTGCGCGGCGCCGTGTGGCTGCAGATATTGGCCATGCTGGCATTGGGCGCCGGCATCGAAATCGTCCAGGCCTACATCCCCGGCGCCACCGCCTCGGTGTGGGATTTTCTGGCCGATGCCCTCGGCGTGGCCGTCGGCCTGGCGCTGATGACGTTGCCGCCGTTGCGGCGCGTGAACGCGTGGATTCGGGGGTGATGGTGTCCCGCCATCGCGGCCATGGGCCGCTCCCACAAAGGAAATGAGGTACCCGGGATGCCCGGCCCGGGCGCCGGCCGGGGGGCGAGACTTCCTGTGGGGCATCTCGAAAAACCGGATACGGGAATCAACCTGTGGGAGCGGCTTCAGCCGCGATCCGTACTTGCGGGTATCTCGCCATCGCGGCTGAAGCCGCTCCCACAAAAAGCACGGTTTTTCGAGGTCCCCTGTGGGAGCGGCCCATGGCCGCGATGGTCGGGATCCGCTGCAACACCCCGCAAGCCCCCTGTGGGGAACCTCGAAAAACCTGGATTTTCATCAAGGCCACGGTAGGAGCGC
>CAZMKO010000113.1:0-6349 GCA_964566965.1 uncultured Rhodanobacteraceae bacterium | reverse complement strand
AGGCGATCGAAAAGCGGTAGCCGGTCAGGCCCAGGTCGGCCATCAGGCGCACGTCCTCGCGCATGCGTCGGTAGTGGTCGCACGCGACATCGCCGGTGTCACCGGCGTGGGTCATGCCTGGTGTGTGGGCGAAGCGTTGCCAGATGCTGGGGCCGGCGCCGTCGGCCAGTGGCGAGCCTTCGATCTGGTAGGCCGCGGTGGCGCAGCCCCACAGGAAATGGTCGGGGAACCGAAACGATCGGGTCATGGTGAAAGCCGCGTGGTTGGTGCATGAAAACGATTACATGGCAGAATAGTATCATCCAAGCCGTCCTCCCTGACGGCAAAGATCAAGACCGCCATCCGTGGCGGACTATTCGCCCCGCTTTCGCGGGAGTGGCACAAATGGGAAATTTCACCGTCTCTTCCGCCGGGACTTCGGATCCAGCATATGGCACGCGTCCAACTGGACAACGTACGCAAGGTGTATGACAACGGCCAGGTTGCCTTGGCCGGAGCCAGCTTCGAGGTGGAAGACGGCGAGTTGCTGGTGCTGGTGGGGCCGTCCGGTTGCGGCAAGAGCACATTGCTGCGCATGGTCGCCGGATTGGAGACGGTTACCGGCGGTACGCTGTCGATTGGCGGGCGCGTGGTCAATGACCTGACACCCAGGGACCGCGATATCGCCATGGTGTTCCAGAGTTATGCCCTGTATCCGCACATGAGTGTGGCCGGGAACCTGGCCTTTGGCCTGAAATTGCGCGGCATGCCGCGCGCGGATATCGAGCGACGCGTCGCGCGGGCATCCGAGGTGCTGGATCTTTCCGGGCTGCTTGAGCGGCGGCCGGGCCAGCTCTCCGGCGGGCAGCGTCAGCGTGTGGCGTTGGGCCGGGCATTGGTGCGCGAGCCCGCGGTGTTTCTGCTCGACGAGCCGCTGTCCAATCTGGATGCCAGGCTGCGTCTGTCGATGCGCGTGGAAATCGCGCGCCTGCATCGCCACCTGGGTGCGACCATGATCTACGTCACCCACGACCAGGTCGAGGCCATGACCCTGGGCCAGCGCATCGTGGTGCTGGATGGCGGCGTGGTTCAGCAGATCGACACGCCGATGAACCTCTACGCCAAACCCGCCAACCTGTTCGTGGCCGGCTTCATCGGAAGCCCGGCGATGAATTTCCTGTACGGGCGATTGCGCATGGATGGCGCGCTTGCCCGGCTCGAGATGGAAGCCGGTGTCACGCTGGCGCTCGGTGTGCCGCCGCCGGCCCTGCGCGCCTTCGACGGTCGCGACATCGTCGCCGGTTTGCGTCCGGAAGACCTGCAACCGACGGGTACTGGAGCGGCTGGAGAACGCCTCTCGTTCAGCGCGCGGCTGGAAGTGGTCGAGCCGGTCGGCAACGAGGTTTTTCTCAATGTGCGCCACGCCGGCCGCGGGCTGGTCGTGCGCGTGCCGCCGCGGAACCTGCCGGCGCACGGCAGTTGCATGACGCTGGATTTCGACCCGGCGAGCCTGCATTTCTTCGATGCCGACACTGGGCGGCGCATCCCCACGCCGGCGCGCTCCGCTGCGGATGAGGATGGCGCTCTCGGGTAAAACGGGAGCAAGCACCGGTGGGCCATGCTGTTCTTGAAAATGAGAATAATTCTCATTTAATATGATGTGGCACCCATCATCAGGCCAGTCCATGAACGTGATGCCGGAACCGCGCGCCGCGGATCCCCTCAACCCGTGCGAGTACCTTCTGGTGTGGGCCTGGCGTCTGGTCGTGACTCGACGCGGTCACTGTCCGTTGCTGGGCAAGTTGTTTCGCGATGCTTGCGGCGACGGGGCGGACGAGGTATCCGGCGCGTTGTGCACGTTCCTGTGCGCACTGGCGTGCACGCGGCGGCGGCGCCTGGAGGTCAATCCACCCGGGTGTCTGGCACTTTCGTCCGACGAAAAGCGGATGCTGGGCCTGCTGGCAGCGGCGCAACGTGAGCGGCGCGCATTGCTGGATGCCCATTTGTGCTGGATCGCCCGTCCGGCACAGCGGCATACCCTGGAGCGGGGCGCGCGCGAGCTGGCGGCCGCGTTGAGCGCACGGCAACTGCGGCTTCCGGTTCCGGTCTGTCCCGTACCCGCGGCGTGGCACGGTCGTGTCGCCGCGCCGCCGTCCACAACCTGGATGACACATGTCGAAAGCCCTGGTTGACAAGCAAATAAGAATCATTATCATTTAAAAACGATGGCCAGTGCCTGCTCCCGGTGGGTGCCGGCTTGCCCCGCGGACGGATGCAACCTGCCGTGCCGGCACGCGATGCGCGGCATGCGTCGTCGGCTCCGTCGGCCGAGATATTTTCCGGTGCCAGCCGGGTGGCCTTGCGCCTCCTTCCTGCCAGCAATCCGGTTCAGTCATACCGAACCCTGCTGGTGAAGGAGTCCCATGAAACTGCATTCCAGGCGTCCGCGCGCCCTCGCGTTGCCGCTGGCCGTCGGCCTGGCGTTGATCGCCGCGCCGGCCTTTTCGACGGATGCGTCCGCGCCCGACCCCGATCCCGGTACCGACACCGCCCGTCCCCTTCCTGCCGTGAAGGTGACGGGCACCTATCCGCTGGTCGAACTGGATGTGCCGGGCACCACGTCGGTGATCGATCGCCAGCAGATGGACCGGCATCTGGTGACCACCCTCCGCGACCTGGTGCGTTACGAGCCGGGTGTCTCGGCCATTGGCACCAGCGGCCGCTTCGGCCTGGACAGCTTCAACATCCGCGGCCTGTCCGGCAACCGCACTTACATGGAGATCGACGGCGTGCCGATGGCCGGATCATTCGGTGCGGACATCGCCGGTGGCAGCTTCCGTGCGGGCCGCGATTACATCGACCTGGACGAGATCAAGCGCGTGCGCATCATCCGTGGTCCGGCCTCGGCGCTGTATCCGTCCGATGCGCTGGGCGGGTCGGTGATCCTGGAGACGCGCGATCCCGGTGATTATCTGCGCGGTGGAAAATCCACCTGGGGAGCGGTGAAGACGCAGTACGACAGTGCCGACCACAGTTACGCCAGCACGGTATCGCTGGCCTCGGGCGATCGTCACAACGCGTTGCTGGTGACGGCCAACCACCGTGAAGGCCATGAAACCGCAAACCGTGGCGACATCGGCGGCATCGGCGCGGCACGTACCCGCCCCGACCCCATGCATTACCGCCAGGACAGCCTGCTCGGAAAATACGTGCACACGGCCGACAGCGGACGTCGCGACCGCGTGGTCGTGGATGCCTCGCAGCGGCGGCTGCATATCGACAACCTGTCGGCGCTGAAAGTAGACGGCTATCCGTCTTTTTACCGTGGCAATGATACCCGGGAACGCGTACGGACCAGTATCGGACAGGACTTCGAGCAGCTGGACGGCGTCCTGGCCGACAGCCTGGATTGGCACGCCTACTGGCAGCAAAGCCGTACTCGTACCGACACCGATACCGACACCGACACGCTGGTGCGCCACTTCAGTACCGTGCCCCTGCGTGAGCGTGTGCTCGGCGGCAAGCTGGTGGCAACCCGGCACGTTGGCGAGGGTGCCGTGACGCAGACCCTGAGCTACGGCCTGGACGTCTCGCGCACGCATGTGACTTCCGATGCCGATGGCTACGGCGTGGAAAAACGCAGCGGTGCCAGTGGCAGCGACAAGGCGTTCATGCCCGGCGACTATCCGCTGCACCTGATCCCGCCCAGTGACACCGACCGCCAGGCGTTGTTCGTGCAGGATCGCATCGAGTGGTTCGATGGCCGTCTCGCCGTCACCCCGGGCCTGCGTTTCGAGCGATATGCCTACAAGCCCGATGCCGATCCGTTGTATCTGAAATACAACGCGGGCTACCAGCCGCGCGACTACACCGACCATCATGTATCGCCCAAGTTGGGTGTGATCTGGCGCTTTCATGACGGGCTCGGCGTGTATGCGAACTACGCCGACGGATTCCGGACGCCGCTGTACAGCGACATCGCCGGCTCCTGGAACGAACAGCCGATCGCCGGTTTCAATATCGCCTTCCTGCCCAATGACGACCTCAAGGCCGAAACCAGCCGCAACCTCGAGATCGGGGTGCGCGGGCAGGGCGACGCCGGATGGTTCAACGTGGCGGCGTACGAAAACCGCTACCGCGACTTCATCTGGTCCGGTTACCAGTTGTCGCCCGGGGAGGTGCCGGACTGGGCGCATCAGATCTCGCCTGGCGCGTTCGCCAACTTCTTTTTCCAGGCCGTCAACGCGCGCCGCGCCCGCATCCGGGGCGTGGAAGCAGCCGGCCAGCTGCGCCTGGGCGCCCTCGACAAGGCGTGGGACGGGTGGTCGCTGCGTGCGTCGGCATCCGTCGCCAGCGGGCGCCTGGTGCAGCCCGGCGAGACGAGCTGGTCGCCATTGGACACCGTCGATCCGGCCAAGCTGGTGGTCGGCATCGGCTACGACGCCACGCACTGGGGCGCGCAACTGGTCGGTACCGGCGTGCGTCGGCATGTCCGCCTGGCCAACCCGGGCGGCTTCCGGCCCGGCGGCTACGCCACATTGGACCTGTATGTGCGCTGGGACCCCACGGAGCACCTCGCGCTGCATGCCGGCGCGACCAACCTGACCGACCGCAAGTACTGGGACTGGGGCAACCTCAACGGAGGTGTGCTCGGCAACCTGGTCAGCGGCAACGGACTCAACGACAGCGGCACCGGCGGCATTCCCGCCGACCGCCTCAGCATGCCGGGGCGCGCCTTCAGCGTATCCGCCCGGCTCACGTTCTGACACGAGGAAATCATCATGTCCCGAGTACTCGACACCGGCGCTGTCGCCGAGACGAACACGCCTTCGGCCCTCAAGGACGCCTGGATGCGGCTGCGTGCCGCCGAGCCGGAGCTTCGTGCCCGCGACCTGGCGCGGCGCCTGGGCGTCAGCGAAGGCGAACTGGTGGCCTGCCGCGTGGGGGATCGCGTCACGCGTCTGGACGGCCCCTGGGCCGACCTGTTCCGGGCCATGCCCGAGGTGGGTCGGGTGATGGTATTGACCCGCAACGAAAGTTGCGTGCACGAAAAAAAGGGCCGCTTCGAGGACATGAATCTCGGCGAGGCCATGGGTGCGGTGGTCGGAAGCGCCATTGACCTGCGTATCTTCCTGCGCCATTTCCGGCACGGCTACGCGGTCAACGAAGAGAGTCGCGGCCGTCAGCTCGAAAGCCTGCAGTTCTTCGATGCCGACGGCACCGCCGTGCACAAGATCTACCGCCTCGCCGAGACCGACGAAGCGGCCTGGCGGCGGCTGGTGGCGCGCTTCAACGCCGGCGTACAGACGCCGTTGCTGGAGCCGCGCACAGTGGCTTCGCCGCTGCCGCACGTGCTGGAGGACGAGGCGGTGGACACCGTTTCGCTGCGCGAGGGCTGGCGTGGCATGGGCTACGGGCCGCACGAGTTCTATGGCTTGCTGCGGCGGCACCGGGTCACCCGCCTGCAGGCCCTGCACGTGGCCGGCAACGAGTTCGCCCGCCGCACCGACAATGCGGCGGTGGAGCGGGCGCTGGAGGAGGTCGTGGGCAGCGGTCTGCCGATCATGGTGTTCACCGGTTCGCCCGGCATGGTACAGATCCACGCCGGACCGGTGTATCGCGTCCGACGCATGGGCCCGTGGTTGAACGTGCTGGACGAAGACTTCAACCTGCACCTGCGGACCGACCACATCGCCGAGAGCTGGGTGGTGAAAAAGCCGACTGCCGAAGGGCCGGTCACGTCACTGGAGATGTACGACGCCGACGGCGGACAGATCGTGCAACTGTTCGGCCAGCGTCAGCCCGGCCACCCGGAGCGTGAGGCGTGGACTGCGCTGGCCGACAGTCTGGCGGCGGAGGCCGGGCATGCTTAGGCTGGTCCTGTGGCTGGTGCTGGCCGGCGTGTCCGGCATGGCCACGGCGGCACCGGCCACCTCGCGCGTGGTGGCCCTGGGCGGTGATGTCACCGCCACGATCTGGATGCTGGATGCCGGCGACCGCGTGGTCGGCGTGGATGCCACCAGCGAGTGGCCTGCCGCCGCGACCGAGCTGCCGGACGTGGGCTACCTGCGCCAGTTGCAAACCGAGGGCATCCTGTCGTTGCGCCCCGACCGCGTCATCGCCAGCCACGATGCCGGTCCGTCACTGGTATTGCGGCAGCTGCGCCAGGCGGGCGTCGAGGTGGACCTGCTCGAAGAGGCACGTGATGCGACCGCGGTACTGGCCAATATCCGGCGCATCGGCCAATGGCTGGGGCGCGAGGCACAGGCGAAAAAACTGGCCGCTGATCTGGAGCAGCGTTACGCCGCGCTGACGGCGGCCGTCGAGGCCATGCCGCGGCACCCGCGGGTGCTGTTCCTGATGGCCACCG
>CAZMKO010000112.1:0-6411 GCA_964566965.1 uncultured Rhodanobacteraceae bacterium | reverse complement strand
CTGGACGTGATCGGCGACTGGCTCACCGAGATCAACGTCACCTCGCCGACCTGCATCCGTGAACTGGATGCGCAATTCGGGCTCAATATTGCGGGACAATTGCTCGATGTGATCGAGGCGCGGGTGGGCGCCAACAGCCGGGCCCCGATGGCGTGACCTCCAGGCAAGACCGAGCACTCGCGGCCTCTCGATCCCTTCCGTTTTTTGCCGACATGCCTGCACGTACCATTCAACCCCGACATCGACACGGCCGTTTCCAGACCGGCCGGCGCCATGCCACGGCGGCTACGACGCCTGACGGACAGGCCGTGCCGTTGCGACGGCGCCCGCTGCGGGCCGGGTCACGGCCCGCATCCGGAGCCCACCGTCCGTGAGCCCATCGACCACCCCCCCCCGCGCCCCCGGCAGCAACGAGTTGCTGAGCGCCACCTTCCTGTTTTCGCTGATCCTGCACGGCGTGCTGATCCTCGGCGTGACGTTTGCCGTCACGCGGCCGCAGCCGAAGCTGCCCACGCTGGATGTCACCCTGGTCAATACCGCCAACCGGCAGGCGCCGGAGCACGCCGATTTCCTGGCCCAGGCCAGCAATGCCGGCGGCGGCAACAGCGACAAGGCCCGTCTGCCGTCGCAGCCGGTCTCGGGATTGCTGCCCACGCCCACCGACGGCATCGCCCCGCGTCCGCTGAATCCCAGCGCGCCGGCGCCGAGCACGGCCACCGACCGCCGCCGGGTCACCACCACCGCGGCCAGTGACTTCACGGTCCACACCGACACCGACCAGCGCGCCCACGACGAGAAGCCGCGTGCCGAACCGGAAGCCGATCTGGACCGGCGCATGGAAATGGCCAAGCTGGCCGCGGAGATCAATGCCGAATCCAAGGCCTACGCCAAGCGTCCACACAAGAAATTCATCTCCGCCAACACCCGTGAATACGCCTACGCCGCCTACATGCGCGCCTGGGCCAAGCACGTCGAGCGCGTCGGCACGCTCAACTTTCCCGACGCGGCGCGAACCGGCGCGCTGGACGGCGACCTCATTCTCACGGTGGGTCTGGACCGCGACGGCAGCATCCACAGCATCGACGTGATCCAGAGCTCCGGACGCAAGGTGCTGGACGACGCGGCCATCCGCATCGTGCGCATGGCCGCGCCGTTCCCGGCCATTCCGCATACCGACGAGAAGGTCGACGAGCTCTACATCACGCGCACCTACCAGTTCCTTCGCGGCGGGCGCCTGAAGACCCATTGACCGACCGCCGCCGGCATGGCTATCCCGGACGCAACTCGGGCTACACTTCCCCCATGGAGACCTCCAGCAACTTCACCGGCCAATTCCTGATCGCCATGCCGGCCATGGGCGACCCGAACTTCGCCCAGGGCGTGACCCTGGTCTGCCAGCACAATGCCGAGGGCGCGGTCGGACTGCTGGTCAATCGGCCTTCCAACTTCACCCTGGGCGAGGTGCTGGAACAGATGCAGATCCCCTGCGACCGGCCCGACATCGGTGAGCGCCGAGTGTTGCAGGGCGGCCCCGTGCAGCCCGAGCGCGGCTTCGTGCTGCACAGCGGACAGCCTTCCTGGGACGCCAGCCATCGCATCGACGCGCACTGGTCGGTGACCACCTCGCGCGACATCCTCGCGGCGATGGCCGAAGGCAAGGGGCCACGCCACGCCGTGGTCGCGCTCGGTTACGCCGGCTGGGAAGCGGACCAGTTGGAACAGGAACTGCGCGACAACGCCTGGCTGACCACGCGCGCGGACAACCGCATCGTGTTCCATACCCCGCTGGAGCAACGCTGGAGCGCCGCCGCCAACCTGGTCGGCATCGACGTCTCGCAGCTCGCCGGCTACGCCGGACACGCATGAGCTGCCTGCTCGGCTTCGATGTCGGCACCCGCCTCATCGGGGTCGCCGTCGGCAACCGCCTGACCGACAGCGCGCAACCGGTGGCGGTCGTCAACGTGCACGACCGCCAGCCCGATTGGGCACGCCTGGACGAGCTGTTGCGCCAGTGGCACCCCGACGCCCTGGTAGTGGGTCTGCCGTTGACACGCGATGGCGGCAACCAGCCGATGACCCGGCACGCACGCCGCTTTGCCGAGGCGTTGCGCGAGCGCAGCGGCCTGCCCGTGCACATGCAGGACGAACGCCATACCTCGCAGGAGGCCGCACGCCGCTTCGCGCACGCGCGCGCCGCGGGCACACGACGCCGGCGCGACGCCGCCAGGCTGGACGCCATGGCCGCCGTGGTGATCCTGGAATCATGGTTCGACACCCATCCCGCCCCCTGACTTTCCACCGTCCACACACCGACCCGCCATGTCCCACCATCTACGCCACCTCACCACCCTCGAAGGACTCGACCGCGCCACCATGGAGCGGCTCATCCATCGCGCCGGCAGCCTGCGCGAGGCGTGCCGCTACGGCACCCACAAGCTCGACCTGCTCGCCGGCCGCACGGTACTGAACCTGTTCTTCGAGCCCTCCACGCGCACCCGTACCTCCTTCGAGCTGGCCGCGCGCCGACTGGGCGCCGACGTGGTCAATTTCAACATCGCGCAATCGTCCACGAACAAGGGCGAGACCCTGATCGACACCTTGCACACCCTGGAAGCGATGCATCTGGACATCCTGGTGGTGCGCCACAAGCAGGACGGCACACCGGAGCGCCTGGTTCGCCACGCCATGAGCGGCGTGTCGGTGGTCAACGCCGGCGACGGCACCCGTGCCCACCCCACCCAGGGCCTGCTGGACGCGCTCACCATCCACCAGCACCACGGCGATTTCGGACCATTGACGGTCACGATCTGCGGCGATATCCGGCATTCGCGCGTGGCACGTTCGGACATCCACGCGCTGACGGCGCTGGGCGCCCGCCACATCCGCCTGTGCGGTCCGGCGGCAATGCTCCCCGATGCCGAGGAATTTCCCGGCTGCACCCTCGAGACGGATTTCGACACCGCCCTGGCCGGCAGCGACGTGGTGATCATGCTGCGCCTGCAGAAGGAACGCATGGCCGCGACCGAACTGCCCGACGAGGCCACCTATTTCCGGCGCTACGGTCTCACCGCCGCCCGCCTGTCCCGTGCCGCGCCCGGCTGCCTGGTGATGCACCCGGGCCCGATCAACCGCGGCATCGAGATCGCCGACGAGGTCGCCGACGGCGCGCAATCGCGCATCCTGGAGCAGGTCGGCAACGGCGTATTCATGCGCATGGCAGTGTTGGCCGAAGTGCTGGGCCGCTGACCCGTCGCAGTGCCCGGGACGCGGCTGGCGTTCACATCGCAGCCGCCCCACGCTGGCATAATGCGGCCTCGGACACCATCACACTGAAGGGGAGACACCATGAAACGGATTACCCGCGCCCTGGTCCTGGGCGTCACCGTCGCGGCATTGGCGGCTTGCAGCCACAAGGACAAGAATGCGCCGCTGAGCTACGTGCCGGCCGACACGCCCTACCTGATCGGCAACCTGAAACCGCTCGACAAGGACACCCGCAAGGCGCTGCTGTCCTCGGCGGAACTGCAGAAATCCGTCCAGACCGGACGCCTCAACGACATGGCCGACAAGTTCGCCAGGGAACACAAGGACGACCTGGCCAATCTGCTGCGCTACAGCGCCAACTACCTCGACCAGCACAGCTATGCCGAAATCGAGGCCGACAGCGGTATCGACCCCGACGGCCTGTTCGCGATCTACGGCCTGGGCCTGAGCCCGGTGGGACGCGGCCAGCTCGACGACGCCGACAAATTCGACAAGTGGGTGGCCGGATTCGAGAAAGCGTACGGTCACGAATTCGCCAAGGACACGCTGGACAAGGTGACCTACCAGCATCTGGCACTGGGCGACTCCAATCTGCAGCTGCTCATTTCCCACCATGACAAGAGCTACGTCATGGCGCTGCTGCCCGCCGACACGGACCAGGAGACGCTGCGTCAGGTGCTCGGCCTGGACAAGCCCGAGAACAGTGCCCAGGACAAGCAGGTACTGAAGAAACTGGCCGACGCCAACAGCTACGACCCGTACCTGCTCAGCTACGTGGACATCACCAAGCTGCCCGCGCTGGTCGCTGGCGGCAAGGACCCGCTGCTGAAGGCACTGCTCGCCGCCGGTGCGCGCCATGACGGCAAACAGGCCGGAAAGCTGATGGAAAAACTGCCGGCCAGCTGCGAACCGGACCTGTCGCGCATCGCCGCGCGCGTGCCCATGATCAGCTCCGGCTACACCAAGATCCGTGCCAAGGACACCGTGCAGCAGATGGACGTGCGCCTGGCACCGGACATCGTGCAGGCATTCAAGGGCATCGGTGGCGATGTGCCGGGTCTCGGCGACGATCCGACCAAGGCCATGCTGGATGTCACCCTGGCCCTGCCGGTACCTAAAGTGCGCGACTTCTGGCTGGCCCAGGCCGAGGCGGTGAAGGCCAAGCCGTTCACCTGCCCGGCCCTGGTATCGATCAACGACATGGCCGGCAAGGCACAGCAATACCTGCCGCGCATGGGCATTCCGCCGCTGGGTGACCTGCGTGGCCTGCGCCTGGTCGTCGACCAGTACGACGCCGACGACAACGGCGGCGCCTCGCCCCTGTCCGACCTGCGCGCGCGCGTCATGATCGCCTCGAAGAACCCCGAGGGGTTGCTCAACATCGCCAAGGCCATGCTGCCGCCGCTGGCCCAGCTCAAAGTCGAGGCCGACGGCAAGCCGGTGGCCGTGCCCGATACGCTGCGCCAGCAGTTCAAGGTCCAGCAGCCGGCCTGGGTGGCGGTGGGCAAACAGGCACTGGCCATCGGCATCGGCAAGGATGAAAAGGACCCGTTGCCGGGCATGCTCGACGCGAGCACCGGCAAGCAGGACACGCTGGTACGCAGCCACCTGGACGGCAGCTTCTACGCCAAATGGCTCGGCCTGATGCAGAAGCAGGTGACCAAGCAGACCGCCTCCACCGGCGATGCCGAGAAGGACGCCAAAGCCGAGGCCGACATGGCCCGCACCCGCAAGGACCTGGAAACGGTCAAGCAGGCCATGCAGCAGGTCGACGGCATCTCCACCCGCGTGCGGATGACCGATCACGGGCTGCGCACGCGTGCCGAAACGCACCTGAAGTGATCCCGTGCGGGGCGGCCGCCGGCCGCCCCGTCCACACGATCACCACAACGGAAAAACCGCCGGTTTCGCAACCGGCGGTTTTTTTGGCCCGGCCTTTCGGCCTGCGTGACGGTTGATGCTGTCCAGGCGCCTAAAACCGGTGGACGTGCGCGTTGTCGTCGGTTTCTTCCAGCATCACGTCGTCCATGCCCTGGCTCAGGGTGCTGGCGTCGCCGCCCTGGGCCAGCTTGATGGCCAGGCGCACCTCGTTGGTGCTGTCGGCGTAGCGCAACGCGTCCTCGTAGCTGATGTCGCCGTCGTGGTACAGCCTGACCAGGCTCTGGTCGAAGGTCTGCATGCCCAGATTGTTGGACTCCTTCATCACGTGCTTGAGCTTGTGCACCTCGCCCTGGCGGATGTAATCCTGCACCAGCGGCGTGCCCAGCATGATTTCCATGGCCACGCGACGTGCCTTGCCGTCCGGGGTGGGAATCAGCTGCTGCGCGACGATGCCCTTGAGGTTCAGCGACAAATCCATCAGCAGCGACTCGCGCCGGTCTTCCGGGAAAAAGTGCAGGATGCGGTCGATGGCCTGGTTGGCGTTGTTGGCGTGCAGCGTGCACAGGCACAAGTGGCCGGTTTCGGCGAAATTGATGGCGTACTCCATGGTCTCGCGGGTACGCACCTCGCCGATCAGGATCACGTCCGGCGCCTGGCGCAGCGTGTTCTTCAACGCCGCGTCCCAGCTGTCGGTGTCGATGCCCAGTTCGCGCTGGGTGATGATGCACCCTTCGTGGCGGTGCACGTACTCGATCGGATCCTCGATGGACACGATGTGGCCGGTGGAATTGCGGTTGCGGTAACCGATCATCGCCGCCAGCGAGGTCGATTTGCCGGTGCCGGTGGCGCCGACGAAGATGATGATGCCGCGCTTGGTCATGGCCAGATCGTTGATGATCGGTGGCAGCCCCAGCTCCTCGGTGGTGGGAATCTTGGATTCGATGCGGCGCAGTACCATGCCCACGCAATTGCGCTGGTAAAAGCACGACACGCGGAAGCGCCCCACGCCCTTGGCCGCCACCGCGAACTGGCACTCGTGGGTCTTCTCGAATTCCTCGCGCTGGCCCGGCGTCATGATGTTGATGACCATGTCGCGCGACTGCTGCGCGGTCAGCGGGTTCTGCGTGATGGGCGCGATGCGGCCATTGATCTTCATCGACGGCGGCACGCCCGCGGTGATGAAAAGATCCGATGCCTTCTTGTGCACCATCAGTTTCAGGAAAGAGGTGAAATCGATGTCAGCCATGTCATTGCTCCCGGGACTCG
>CAZMKO010000111.1:0-6697 GCA_964566965.1 uncultured Rhodanobacteraceae bacterium | reverse complement strand
CCGCAAACAGCAGTGCGCCCAGCGCAAACAACACGCTCAGCACGTGCACCGGCCAACGGTTGATGCGCAGAAAAACAAACTGCTCGATCAGGCGCACCAACCAGAACAGCGACATGCCCGCCATCACCACCCTGCCCAACCGGGTATGCAGCAGTTCATCGGGAAGGAAGAAACACAGGCCGGCCACGCCCGAAAACACGTAGATCAGCCGCAAATTGAGAATCTGCGTCACGGCACGGGTGGCGACACCGGTTGCCCGCAGCGTGGCCGGCCACCCGAACCACTTCCAGAATCCCATGTGGAACAGGGCAAAGCCGAGGCTGTGCATCCCGCACAGCCACAGCAACCACATCTCGTGTCCCACGACGTACTCACGCCACGTGCAGATCGCGCGGCCGGGACTTGTCCCGCACCGCGGCCGCCCGCAACTCCTCGGGCGCGAAATCATCCACGGCGATGAACTCGGCACCGGCGTCGTTGACCCGCTTCAGCAGGGCGTGCTCGTCGGCACTGATTACGCCGGCCTGCTCGGCCTCGGCCAGTTGGTCGGCATACTCGTGCGCGGTGATCCGGCCGGCCTTTTTCGCCTTCAGGAACTTGCGTTCCAGCGGCTCGGCCGCGATCACGTCCGGCAACAACGCATTGAGGCGGGCCACGGCGTTGTTTTCCGACGGCGCCAGACTGGTCCACTCGACCAGACGGTCACGCGCCTCGCCGGGTGCGGTGAGGATGGCGGCGACGCGACGTCCCAGACGATCCGACGGCGGCACCTCGCGGCGCCCGAACGGGAACACCAGGGTGTGCAGCAACCAGGCCACCGGACGTACCGGGAAATTGCGGATCACGCCGTCCAGCGCCATCTGCATTTCCCACACGCTGTGGTGGAAGGCCCAGGCCAGCAGCGGGCGGTCGGACTCGAGACGCCCCTGATCCTCGTAGCGCTTGAGCATGGCGCTGGCGACATACAGATGGCTGAGCACGTCACCCAGGCGCGCGGAGAGTTTTTCCTTGAACTTCAGCTTCCCGCCAAGTACGCCCATGGCGACGTCGGCACACAACGCCAGGGCCGCCGAATAACGGTTGAGCTTGCGGTAGTAGCGCCGCGTGTAGGCATCCCCCGGCACCTTGCCGATCTTCGCGAACGTGACGCCCAGCACCAGGGAACGCACGGCGTTGGAGATGCCGAAACCGACGTGACCGAACAAGGCCTTGTCGAATACCTTCAGCTGCTCGCGCCGATCGTCCAGCTGCAACGCGCCCATTTCCTTGAGCACGTAGGGATGGCAACGGATCGCACCCTGCCCGAAGATCATCAGGCTGCGCGTCATGATGTTGGCGCCTTCCACGGTGATGCCCACCGGCACGCCCTGCCAGCCGCGGCCCAGGTAGTTGGACGGCCCCAGCTGGACGCCCTTGCCGCCGTGCACGTCCATGGCGTCGCTGGCCACCATGCGGCCCCATTCGGTGGCATGGTACTTGGCGATGGCCGAGGCCACGGCCGGCTTTTCGCCGCGATCCACGGCCGAGGCACTGGCCCGCGCCAGCGCGGTGGCCGCGTAGGTATGCCCCCCGATGCGCGCCAGCGCCTCCTCCACGCCCTCGAAGCGGCACACGGCAATGCCGAATTGCTTGCGCAGGCGGGTGTACGCGCCGCTGGCCGCGGCCGCCATCTTGGCGCCACCCACGGCGTTGGAAGGCAGCGAGATGCCCCGCCCCACGGACAGGCATTCCACCAGCATGCGCCAACCGTGGCCGGCCATGTCGGCGCCGCCGATCAACGTGGACAACGGCACGAACACGTCCTTGCCGCGCACCGGGCCGTTCTGGAACGGGTTGTTCAATGGCAGGTGACGGCGGCCCAGCTCCAGGCCGTCGGTGTCGTGCGGCAGCAGGGCCAGGGTGATACCCAGGTCCTCGACATCGCCCAGCAGGTGCTCCGGGTCATACATGCGGAACGCCAGGCCGACGATGGTCGCCACCGGGGCCAGCGTGATGTAGCGCTTGTCGAAGGTCAGGCGCACGCCGAGCACGTTGGCGCCCTGCCATTCGCCCTTGCACACGATGCCGTAATCGGGAATGGAGGTGGCGTCGGAACCGGCGGTGGGGCCGGTCAGCGCGAAACAGGGAATCTCACGGCCGTCGGCCAGGCGTGGCAGGAAATGGTCCTTCTGCTCGTCGCTGCCGTAATGCAGCAAAAGCTCGGCCGGCCCCAGCGAGTTGGGCACGGCCACGGTCGAGGCCACGGTCATGGAGCGACTGGCCAGCTTCTGCAACACCGCCGAGTGCGCCAATGCGGAAAACTCCAGGCCGCCGTAACGCTTCGGGATGATCATGCCGAAAAACTTGTTTTCCTTGATGAACTCCCACACCTCGGGCGGCATGTCGCCCAGCTCGTGGGTGATCTGCCAGTCGTCGATCATGGCGCACAGCGCTTCCACCGGACCGTCCATGAAGGCCTGCTCCTCCGCGGACAGCACGGGTACCGGCTGCGCCAGCAACTCGTCCCAGCGCGGCTTGCCGGAAAACAGCTCGCCCTCGAAACCGACCGTGCCGGCTTCCAGCGCGGTCTGCTCGGTGTCGGACAATGTCGGCGTGACCTTGGCGAATGCCTTCAGCGCCGGTGCCGTGAGGTACTGACGGCGGACGCCGTCCAGATTGAGCGGCACCGCGATCAGGGCGAATACCACCAGCGTGATGATCCACGCGGTCGTCACCCCGGCCAGCAGGCCCACCACCACAATGGCCAGCGCGACAAGCACCGTCCACGGACGCAGGCCCAGGCGCCACCAGGCACACGCTCCCGAAACAATCAATGCGGCAATCAATGGAAGTATGAACATCGCGTCTGCCTCTCAGCCGGCCACGCCGGCGCCAGTCGTGTCGAAAATCGGTTGGATGAACTGCAGGATCTCACGGGTGAACGCATCGTTGGCGTCGCCGGCCAGCATGTGCGTGGCACCGGCCACCTCGACATGGCGGGCATGCGGCACCCAGGCCATGAACTCCTCGATGGTCCGGCGTGATACCACGTCGCTGTGCTCGCCGGACAACAGCAGGGTCGGGATGCGGATGCCGCGTGCCGCCTCGTGCAGGCGCGCCTGGTACAACTCGCTCTCGTGGGCGATGGTGGACAGCATTTCCGGGTCCCAGTGCCAGTGCAGGCGGCCGTCGTCCCCACGGCGCAGCATCGGTTCCAGCTGCGCCGCGCTCTTGCGGCCGGCACGATGCGGCAGGTAAGTGGCCACCACGTCGGCCACTTCCTCGACACTGCCGAACCCCTCGGGACGCGCCCGCATGAACGCCAGTATGCGCTCCACACCGGCACGTTCCCAGCGCGGCGTAATGTCCACCAGCACCAGGCCCGACAATGGAGCCGGTCGGATCTCGCCGGCCACCGCCAATCCCAACAGCCCCCCCATGGACGCCCCGACCAGGACCGGTGGACGGGGCTGCGCGCCGGCCACGGCCGCGAGATCATCGACGAACTGCTGCATATGGTAGTTGCCGCCGGGGCTGCGATCACTTTCGCCATGACCGCGCGCATCGAAGCACACCGTCCGCCAGCCACGCCGGGCCAGCGTGCACGCCGCGCCCGCCCAGGCGCCCCGGGTCTGGCCGAACCCGTGCGCGAACACGATGGTCGGCGCCTCTTCCGGGCCCCTCACCTCACCCATCAGGGCCACGCCGTCGACCATGGAATACATGGTCGACCGGGTGTCGGAATGGCGTTGCTCATTTACCATACGCACGAGTATGTTTGTTTGCCGTCAAGGTGTCAATCGGCCGCGCCCGCCGGCCCGGGCCAACGCGATCGGCGCGGCCGCCACGTCATCGTCGCCGCAAGGCGCTACTATCTGCCCATGAGCCAAAGCAAAGCCGAGCGTACCCGCCTGTCGGCGGAAGACTGGAAACATGCCGCCCTGGCGGTCATCGCTGAAGATGGCGTCGGCGCCCTGGCAGTGGAGGCCTTGTCGCGACGCCTGGGCGTCACCAAGGGCAGCTTCTACTGGCACTTTCGCAACCGCGAGGCACTGCTCGGCGCGACGCTGGACCTGTGGGAAAGCCTCGACGAGGCCGAGGTCCTGGCCAAGATCGAACCCATCGCCGACCCGCGCCTGCGCCTGCGCGCGATGTTCGATTTCGTCGCTCGCGAACTGGCTTCGCACCGCATCTACGCGGCCCTGCTCAAGGCCCTGGATCACCCCGCCGTGCTGGACCTGATGGCACGCGTGTCGCGCCGGCGCATGGAATTTCTCGCCACCGCCTACCGCGACGCCGGCATGAACCCGGCCCAGGCCCAGCACCGCGCGCGTCTCACCTACGCGGCCTACGTCGGCTTCATGCAGATCAACATGACCCTCGGCTTGCCGCGCCTCGGCCACGACGAATTCGACGCCTACGTCGACCACGTGACCGACACGCTGGTGCCCTGAAACGACGCGTGCCGGCCGCCCGCGGTCGCGCCGACACCCGCGTTGATGTCGTATTCAGCCCCGTGTCTTGCAATACCAGTCCGCGCAAATTACCGTCAGTTCTCGCTTTTCCAACAAGCCACCTGGAGCCTGACGCGCATGAGCAGCAAGCTGGAGTCATTGAATCAATGGGTTGAAAAGGTTGCGGCACGCACCCGCCCCGACCGCATCCACTGGTGTGACGGATCCGATGCCGAGTACCAGGCCCTGGTCAAGCAGATGCTCGACTCCGGTGACCTGATCGAGCTCAACCAGGACACCCATCCCGGCTGCTACCTGCATCGTTCCAATCCGGCCGACGTGGCACGCGTGGAGAAACTCACCCTGGTGTGCCATCCGAACAAGGACGACGCCGGCCCCAACAACCACTGGGAGGATCCGGCCGAGGCCAACCGGCGTATCGACGCCTTGTTCGACGGCTGCATGGAAGGCCGCACCATGTATGTGGTGCCTTACTGCATGGGCCCGATCGGCTCGCCGATCTCGCGTTGCGGCGTGGAAATCACCGACAGCCCGTACGTGGCCGCCAACATGCGCATCATGACGCGCATGGGCAAGGCGGCACAGGAACGCATCGAGCGCGAAGGCCACTTCGTGAAGGGTCAGCACTCGACCGGCGAACTGGATCCGGAACGCCGCTGGATCATGCACTTCCCGGAAGATCTGTCCATCAAATCCTACGGCTCGGGCTACGGCGGCAACGCGCTGCTGGGCAAGAAATGCCACGCGCTGCGCATCGCCAGCCACCAGGCACGCACCGAGGGCTGGCTGGCCGAGCACATGCTGATCGTCGGCATCGAAAATCCCAAGGGCGAAGTGAAATACATCGCCGCCGCCTTCCCCTCGGCCTGCGGCAAGACCAACCTCGCGATGCTGATCCCGCCGGAAGGCTACCGCCAGGACGGCTGGAAGGTGTGGACCGTGGGCGACGACATCTGCTGGATGACCCCCGGCGAGGACGGCCGCCTGTGGGCCATCAACCCCGAGGCCGGCTATTTCGGCGTCGCACCCGGCACCAGCACCAAAACCAACCCCAATGCGGTGAAGATGCTGTCGCACGACACCATCTTCACCAACGTGGCCGTCACCGAGGACATGCAGCCATGGTGGGAGGGCCTGGACGACCGCGTGCCGGTCAAGGATTGGCAGGGCCGCGACTTCGACCCATCCAGCGGCAACAAGGCCGCGCACCCGAACTCGCGCTTCACCGTGGCCGCCACGCAGTGCCCGAGCTGGTCGCCGGAGGCCGAATCGGCCCAGGGCGTGCCGATCAGCGCCATCGTCTTCGGCGGCCGCCGCAAGGAGCTGGTGCCGCTGGTGTTCGAGGCCCGCGACTGGGCCCACGGTGTACTGGTGGGCGCCTCCATGGCCTCGGAAACCACCGCCGCCGCGGTCGACGTCGGCTCCAACATCCGCCGCGACCCCATGGCCATGAAGCCCTTCTGCGGCTACAACTACGGCGATTATTTCGCGCACTGGCTGTCGTTCGACAAGGAAAACGCCCAGCTGCCGCGCATCTTCCACGTCAACTGGTTCCGCCGCGATGCCGACGGCAACTTCCTGTGGCCGGGCTTCGGTGAGAACCTGCGAGTGCTGGAATGGATGCTCAAACGCATCGACGGCACCGCCGAAGGTCGCGACACCCCGATCGGCATCCTGCCCCGGGACGGCGAAATCAACACCGACGGCCTGTCCATGGCCGACGGCGCCATGGACACGCTGCTGCACGTCGACCCCGAGGGCTGGAAGAAGGAAATGGCCGACGTGGCCGAGTACCTCGGCAGCTACGGCGAGCATTGCCCGGAGCGCCTGAAGGCGGAATTGCGGCGGGTCACCGAGGCATGGGCGGGCGCAGCCGCGAAAGCCGAAGCGACCGCCTCCTGAGGCACGCCGCAGTCCCCGATACCGGGCCAGCACCCCGCGGATCGAGCCATCGCGGCCATGGGCCGCTCCCACAAGGGTTTGCGGGAGATCCGGGCAAGCCCTGTGGGGAACCTCGAAAAACCATGCTTTTTTGTGGGAGCGGCTTCAGCCGCGATGGCTAGATCTCCGCAAGCACTAATCGCGGCCATGGGCCGCTCCCACAGATTGGTATCGGGTATCCGGTTTTTCGAGGTTCCCTGTGGGAGCAGTTTCAGCCGCGATGGCCTCGCGCTTTCCAAGGCCTCGGTTCACCCGGGGCAATCGGGGCTGAGGCCCCTCCTACAAGGGTTTCATGAAGTTCC
>CAZMKO010000110.1:0-6782 GCA_964566965.1 uncultured Rhodanobacteraceae bacterium | reverse complement strand
CCAGCGAGCCGACGCCGACGCCGACCGAAAACAGCACCAGCACCAGGTTCAGCACACCGGCGTCGCCGCCCAGCCAGTCGCGCGCGTAGGCCGGCGCCTGGGTGGTCAGGGTGGCACCGAAAAACCAGAACCAGGAGATGCCGATCACGGCATGCCAGACCGTGTGCCGGCGCCGCACCTGCCCCAGCACGCGCCAGGTCTGCGTGAACGGGTTGGGATTGAAACGCAGTGTCGGCGCCGTCGGCGCGGTGCGCGGAATCGCCAGGCTGGCCAGCAGCCCGGCGACGGCGATGCCGACCACCAGCAACGACACCAGCGTCGGGCCGATCCGCGGGATCGCCATCAGTGCGTTGCCGGCCAGGCTGCCGAGCAGAATCGACAGCGACGTGCTGCTTTCGATCAAGCCGTTGCCGCCGGTCAGTTCGCGCTCGCCCAGCACCTGCGGCACGATTGCGTACTTGATCGGACCGAACAACGTCGAATGCACACCCATCAGACCCAGCACCACCAGCAGCAGGGTCAGGTTCCGGGCGTGGAAGGCATACGCCGCCAGCAGCATCGCCGCGATCTCGATCACCTTGATCCAGCGGATCAACCGCGCCTTCTCGAATTTTTCCGCAAGCTGGCCGGCGCTGGCCGAAAACAGGAAAAACGGCGCGATGAACAGCGCCAGTGCCAGGTTGACGTAGCCGTTCAGCGCGTTGCTTTCCAGCGCCAGCTCGAACGTGGCCATGCCGACCATGGCGTAGCGGAACGCGTTGTCGTTGAACGCCGCCAACGCCTGGGTGGCGAAAAACGGCGCGAAGCGGCGCTGGCCGAGCAGGCGGAACTGGCTCATCGGGATTCCGGTGACGGTGACGCGTTCAGCTTATCGGTTGTGTCGCGGCCTGCCCATCGGCCAGACGCGCGCATTCGGCGTGGCGGAAGCAGTCGACGAGATGATCGTTGACCAGGCCGGTGGCCTGCATCAAGGCATAGCAAATGGTCGAGCCGACAAACCGGAAGCCGCGGCGCTTCAGTTCACGCGCCATGCGGTCGGAGAGCGCCGTACTGGCCGGCACCTCGTCGGGTGTGCGCCAGTGGTTGACGACAGGCGTATCGTCCACGCAGGCCCAGAACCAGGTGTCCAGACGGCCATGTTCGTCGATCAGGCGCAGGGCGGCACGGGCGTTGTCGCGGATGGCGAAGGTCTTGCGCCGATTGCGGATGATGCCGGGGTCGGTCAGACAGCCCTCCAGCGCGGCATCATCCATCGCCGCCACCTGTTCGATGTCGAACCCGTGGAACACCTCGCGGTAGCGCGCGCGCTTGTCCAGCACAGTGCGCCAGGACAAGCCAGCTTGCGCACCCTCCAGACACAAAAACTCGAACCACGCGCGGTCGCCATGCAGCGGCACGCCCCATTCTTGGTCGTGATAGTTCTGCATCGGGACATGCGGGGTGTCGGCCCAGGCACAACGGGTCATGATGGCGGCTCCACGGTGGTGCACGGAAAATGCCAGCGTACACGCCTCGACCGGACATTGCGGCCGGTGTCATCATGGCACGCTGTTCGCGCTGGTTACCGCCCCCATGAATCGCTCAGGCTCCAACCACTCCGCCTTGGCCGCCTTGGTCGTCCTGGTATTGGTGTGGGCTTACAGCTGGGTGGTGATGAAGCAGGTGATGCGCTACGCCGGCCCGTTCGACTTTGCCGCATTGCGTTATCTGGGCGGCGCGGCGATTCTGTTCATGGTGGCGGCGGCGCGGCGCGTGCCGCTGCGTCCACCACCGTTGCGCCTGACGGTCGCCGTCGGCCTGTGCCAGACCACCGCCTTCCAGGCACTGTCGCAATGGGCGTTGGTCTCCGGGGGAGCCGGTCACGTGTCGTTGCTGGCCTACACCATGCCGTTCTGGGTGGTGTTGCTGGCGTGGTGGCTGCTGCGTGAGCGTCCGACGCCGCGGCAATGGGTGGGCCTGGGGCTGGCGGCAGCCGGCCTGGTGTGCGTCATGGAACCCTGGCAGGGTCTCGGCAGTCTGCACAGCGCCGCGCTGGCCGTGACCGGTGGGATTTTCTGGGCGCTCGGCACAGTGCTCACCAAACGCATGTTCCAGCTGCACGCGCCGTCGCCGATGGCCTTCACTGCCTGGCAAATGCTGGTCGGCGCACTGGCGCTTGGCGTCATCGCCCTGGGCGTGCCGTCGCGTCCGATCGAATGGTCCGGGGCCTTCATCGCCGGCCTGACCTACAGCGTGGTGCTGGCATCCAGTCTGGCCTGGTTGCTGTGGTCGTTTGTGGTCGAACGCCTGCCGACCGCCGTGGCCGGCCTGTCCAGCCTGGCCGTGCCGGTGACGGCGGTATTGATGGCCTGGATCATCCTGCACGAACGTCCCGACGGCCTGGAAAGCGCTGGCATTGCCCTGATCATGGCCGGGCTGCTTGCCGTCAGCGGCATCGGCCGACGGCGCGTACAGAATCCGTGACCCACCGACCATGCGGTTCACCCGTAGGGCACCTCGAAAAACCGGATACCCGATACCCATCTGTGGGAGCGGCCCATGGCCGCGATCAGTGCTTGCGGAGATCCAGCCATCGCGGCTGAGGCCTCTCCCACCAAAACACCGGTTTTTCGAGGTGCCCCGCAGGAGCGTCGGAAGGCGCGACCGGCAGCCGGGTCGCGTCACGCCTGCCAGGGCAGGTGGTCGAGGTCGACGTTGCCGCCGGTGAGGACGACGCCGACGCGTTGGCCGGCGAAGCGGTCGCGGTGTGCAATCAGGGCGGCGAGGACAGTGGCGCTGGATGCCTCGACGGTGTGTTTCAGGTACTGCCACAGG
Source organism: uncultured Rhodanobacteraceae bacterium (assembly GCA_964566965.1). Classification (GTDB taxonomy): domain Bacteria; phylum Pseudomonadota; class Gammaproteobacteria; order Xanthomonadales; family Rhodanobacteraceae; genus Oleiagrimonas. The sequence goes on along the minus strand of CAZMKO010000110.1, from coordinate 3,968 downwards.
CGCTGCATGGCCGCGATGGTGGCCTCGTCGTCGACGGTCAGCACCTGGATGCCATGGTCGATGAAGGCCGCCAGGTTGGGCGCGCCGATGGTGGCGCGCAGACCGTCGCATACGGTGTCCGGTACCACCGAGGTGACGCGGCGGCCGTCACGCAACGACTGCGCGGCATCGTCGGCGCCGGCCGGTTCGGCGGCCCACAGCGCCAGTCGCGGTGCCAGCGCGTGCGCCATCACGGCGCAGCCGCTGGCCAGTCCGCCGCCGCCGACCGGCGTGATCAGCGCGTCCAGCGGGCCGGCCTGGCGCAGCAGCTCCAGCGCCACGGTGCCCTGGCCGGCCATGACCTCGGTGTCGGCGTACGGGTGCACCAGCGTCGCGCCGGTGGCGGCTTGCACCTCGGCAGCAGCGGCCTCGCGCGCCGCCTGGGTGGCCGCGCAGCGGTGCAGCACCGCGCCGGCGGCCTCGATGGCGGCCACCTTGGCGCGCACCGCGCCTTCGGGCACCACCACATGGGCGGGGATGCCACGCGTGGCGGCGGCGCGTGCCAGTGCCTGGCCGTGATTGCCGGAGGAATGGGTGACCACACCGCGCGCGGCGGTTTCCGCGTCCAGCGCCCACACGGCATTGCAGGCGCCGCGGAACTTGAATGCGCCACCAACCTGCAGGTGTTCGCATTTGAAATACAGCCGCGCGCCGACCGCCACATCCAGCTCCGGAACGTTGAGTACCGGCGTGACCCGGGCATGTGGCGCGATACGCGCCGCGGCCCGGCGCACGGCAGCGGCATCGGGGGCTGCCGTCCGGCTCATGGCGCGTGGACGTCCAGTCCGCAGCGGAACGTGCGCGATGCGCCCGCCGCGAGGGTGACGGTGTCGGCGCAGTCGGCACGGTTGAAGGCATTGGTCATGGTCTGCATCGGCTCGATGGCCACGGCGCGGCGGGCGGCGTTGGCGTCGAGGGTGTCGCCGGTGAATACCTGGATCACGCCCGACTCCTGCCACACGGCCATGTGCAGGCCCGACTCGGGGTCGCGCAGATGCGAGCGGATGCGCCCGTCGTCATCAGCCTGGAGGTGGGCGAAACCGTTGTCGAGCACCGTGTCGCCGATACGTCGCCAGTCGCGGAAATCGTGTCCGGGTGTCGTGTCCAGCGCCGCCAGTGCGTCCGGGCCGGGCAGGGGGATCAGGGCATCGTCGGTGACGATCGCGCGTTGCGCCGGCAGTTTCATCTCCAGCTCGCCGATGCCGTCGCTGCCCGGCCGCAAGTACGGGTGCCAGCCGAAGAAACACGGCGCCGGACCGTCACCAACGTTGTGCATCACCGCTTCCAGTTCCAGCCCGGCCGGATTCAGGGTGAAGGTCACCTCCAGGTCCACGGCGAACGGATAACCGGCGAAGGCACTCGGGCGGATGGCGCCGGAACGCAGCCGCACCGAGGCGCCGACGGCGTCGGTGTCCATCGAGACCAGCTCGAAATCCGCGTCGCGCAGGAAGCCGTGCAGGATGCGCCGTGCTTTGCCGCTCGCATCCGGGGCCAGATCGTGCGATGTGCCGTCGAAGGTGTAGCGGGCGTCGGCCACGCGGTTGGCGAACGGGCACATCACCGCGAAGCGCGAGCCGGCGAGGGTGTCCATGCCGCCGGTGGTGGCGTAGCCGTCGACCACGTTGCGCAGGCGCTCGTGCACCGGCACCAGGTATTCCAGCACGGTGGCGCCGCGCCGGGCCACGCGCACCGCCGTGCCGGTGACGGTGTCGATCATGGCCACGACCGGCCACGATCCGAGGTGTTCATGACGAAGGGCGTATCGACTCATGGTGATCCTGCAGACGCGTGAAGCGGACCGCCGCGCCGGCGGATGCGGTCCGCCACCGGGCGGGGGTTGATGAAGGCCAACCCGAGTCCCCATGTTAACTGGATTGCCATCACCGGACAGGGACCATCATGAGCCTCCGCCACAACGATCAGCATCCCGCCATCCGTCTCGCCGACTACCGCCCGCCGGCCTGGCGCGTGGACGCCGTGGAACTGGATTTCGACCTCGGCATCACGCATACCGACGTGCACGCGAAGCTGCATCTGCGGCGCGCCGGCGACGGGCCGCTGGAACTGGATGGCGAGGATCTCGAACTGGTCGCGGTGACCCTCGACGGCCGCGCCCTGGACACGGCCGAGTACGACTACGACGGCACCGTGCTCACGGTTCCCGGCGCCGAGGACGGCAACGTGCTGGAAACGCACGTGCGCCTGGACCCGTCCGCCAACACCGCGCTGGAGGGCTTGTACCTGTCCGGCCAGCCCGACACCGGCTTCCTGCTGACCCAGTGCGAGGCGCAGGGCTTCCGCCACATCACCTTCATGCCCGACCGCCCGGATGTGCAATCGCGCTACACCGTCACCCTGCGCGCCGACAAGGCCCGTTTCCCGGTGCTGCTGGCCGGCGGCAACCCGGATGGCGCCGGCGAGTTGGAAAACGGCCGCCACTGGGTGCGTTTCGTGGACCCGCACCCCAAGCCGACTTACCTGTTCGCGCTGGTCGCCGGGCGCCTGGAAAGCATCAGCCAGGATTACACCACCGCCGACGGGCGCGACGTCAAGGTGACGCTGTGGGCCGAGGCCGACGCCATCGACGAGTGCCACTTCGCCATGGACTCGCTGCTGCGCGCCATGCGCTGGGATGAGGAAACCTACGGCCGCAACTACGACCTGGACGTGTTCAACGTCGTGGCCACACACGACTTCAACATGGGCGCGATGGAGAACAAGGGCCTCAACATCTTCAACACCAGCTGCCTGCTGGCCGATGTCGATACCAGCACCGACGCCGAATTCCGTCGCGTCGAGGCCGTGGTCGCGCACGAATACTTCCACAACTGGTCCGGCAATCGCGTCACCTGCCGTGACTGGTTCCAGCTGTCGCTCAAGGAAGGCTTCACGGTGTACCGCGAGCACAGCTTCAGCGCCGACATGAACTCGGCGCCGCTCAAGCGCATCGAAGACGTGGCCCTGCTGCGCCGTGCCCAGTTTACCGAGGACGCTGGCCCGCTGGCGCATCCGGTGCGCCCGGCCGAATACCGCGAAATCAACAATTTCTACACCGCCACCGTGTACGAGAAGGGCGCCGAGCTGGTGCGCATGCTGGCCGGGCGCCTGGGCGAGGACGGTTTCCGCAAGGGCACCGATCTGTATTTCGCGCGCCACGACGGCGAGGCCGCCACCATCGAGGATTTCATCGCCGCGCTGGGCGACGCCAACGACGTCGACCTCACCCCGTACCTGGCCTGGTACGGCCAGGCCGGCACGCCGCGCATCCAGGCCCGCGGGGAATACGACGCCGCCAACCGCCGCTATACCCTTACCCTGAGCCAGCACACCCCGGCCACGCCCGGCCAGACGGAGAAGCTGCCGTTGCCGATGCCGGTCAAGCTGGCCCTGTTCGACGCCGATGGCCGCAAGCTGCCGCTGCGCCTGGCCGGCGAGGACGCCGCGCTGGGCGACGAGCGCGTGATCGAATTCGATACCGTCAGCGAGCGTTTCGTGTTCGAGGATATCGATGCCGAGCCGGTCCCGTCGTTGTTGCGCGGTCTGTCCGCACCGGCCGTGCTGGCGTTCGACTACACCCCGTCGCAGCTGGCCCTGCTGCTGGGTCACGACAGCGACGGCTACAACCGTTGGGATGCCGGGCAACAGTTGGCCGCGCTGGCCTACGACGCGGTGCGTGACGGCGAGACCGCGCCGGCCGCGTTGAGCGCCTGGTGCGAAGCCCTGGGCCGGTTGTTCGCCGACACCGCGTTCGACGGTGCCTTGCTGGCTACCTTGCTGGCACCGCCCGGCGAAGTGGTGCTGGCCGAACGCCACGAGCAGAATGATCCCGCCGCCGTGCATGCGGCGCGCGAGCACCTGCTGACGGCCCTGGCGGGGCACCTGGGGGCCGATGCCATCGTCGCGCGCTACCGGGCACTGCACCGTCCCGG
>CAZMKO010000109.1:0-6804 GCA_964566965.1 uncultured Rhodanobacteraceae bacterium | reverse complement strand
TCCGCCACCTTGCGGAACCCCGCGATATTGGCGCCCAGCACCAGGTTGCCGGGCTGGTCGAATTCCTCGGCGGTGGTGGCGCATTGGCGGTAGATGTTTTCCATGATGCCGTGCAGGCGCGCGTCCACGTCCTCGAAGGTCCATGTGCACATGCTGCTGTTCTGCGCCATCTCCAGTTGGCTGACGGCCACGCCGCCGGCGTTGGCGGCCTTGCCGGGGCCGTAGCAGATGCCGGCATCCAGGAACATGTCGATGGCTTCGCTGGTGGAACCCATGTTGGATCCCTCGGCGACACTCGTGACACCGTTGCCGACCAGGGTGCGGGCGTCGGCGGCAGTGACCTCGTTCTGGGTGGCGGAAGGGAAGGCGGCGTCGGCCGGGAAGCGCCATACCGCGTGGCCGTCGACGGGGTATTCGGTGCGCGGAATGTAGGTGGCGCCACGGGTGCGTTCGGCGTATTCGAGCAGCGAGCCGCGCTCGACTTCCTTCACCTGCCTGAGCAGGTCGAGGTCGATGCCGTCCGGCTGGTGAATGGCGCCGCGCGAATCGGAGCAGGTTACGGGCAGGGCACCGAGCTGGTAGAGCTTTTCGATGGTGTAGATGGCCACGTTGCCGGCACCGGAGACCAGGCAGGTCTTGCCCGCGATGGATTGGCCGCGCTCGGCCAGCATGTGCTGGGCGAAATAGACCGTGCCATAGCCGGTGGCCTCGGTACGGCCCAATGAACCGCCCCAGCGCAGACTCTTGCCGGTGAGCGCGCCTTCATGGTGGCGGGTGAGCCGCTTGTACTGGCCGTACAAGTAGCCGATTTCGCGCGCACCCACGCCGATGTCGCCGGCCGGTACATCGATGGCGGGGCCGATGTGCCGGTGCAATTCGGTCATGAAGGCCTGGCAGAAGCGCATGACCTCGGCGTCGGATTTTCCCTTGGGATCGAAATCCGAGCCGCCCTTGGCGCCCCCGATGGGCAGGCCGGTGAGGGCATTCTTGAAGATCTGCTCGAAGCCCAGGAACTTGATGATGCCGGCGTTCACGGAAGGATGGAAACGCAGGCCGCCCTTGTACGGTCCCAGTGCCGAGTTGAACTGGATACGGTAGCCCTTGTTCACCTGCACCCGGCCGGCATCGTCGGTCCAGCACACACGGAACATGATCTGCCGCTCCGGTTCGACGATGCGGTTGATGATGGCGTGTTCGAGATAGCGGGGTTCGCGATCGAGCAGAGGCTGCAGACTGCGCAGGATTTCGTCCGTGGCCTGGTAGAAATCGGGTTGCGCGGGACTGCTTCGTTGCAGGCCGTCGAGGGTCTGATGCAGATAGGTCATGCCGGGACTCCGGGTGTCGGTGCGGCGTGAGGTCATGACGGTGTCATAACGTGTTACCACATTGATGGAGTCCTCACTATAGGGTCATGCTGTGTCCAGCCACAATAATGTATGCAATAAAATCATTAACTTGCGTCGTCGTGAAATCAGCTGAAATGTTGCCCGCCAATGTCGGGGCCGTTGTCGGACTGCATGAAGTAGTCGTGCAGGTATTTTTCGCCCTCGTCGCAGAAGGCGGTGACCACGGTGCGCAGCTCGGGAAAACGCTCACGCACGCGTTTGGCCGCCAGCAGATGGGCGCCCGAACTGGGACCGCACAGCAATCCGTGTTCGCGGGCCAGCCGGCGCATCTCGGCTACGGCTTCGTCGCTGGACACGCCGAGATAGTCGTCCACCTCGGCGGCGTTGCGCTGGAAGATGCCGGGCACGAAGCCGTCGGAGATGCCCTCGATGTCGTGCATGGCCACTTCGCCGCACAGCAACGTGCATGATTCGGACGGCTCCATGGCGAACAGGCGCACCTTGGGATTGACCTTGCGGAAGGCCTGGCCGACGCCGATCAGGGTGCCGCCGGTACCCACGCCCATCACCAGCGCGTCAGGAACGCGGGCGTCCGGCAGTTGGGCCAGGATCTCCGGTCCCAGTACTTCGCGGTTTTCCTCGATGTTCCATTCCGATTCGAACTGGCCGGGATTGAACCACCCCGGCTGGCGCCCCAGTTCGCGCGCGCGTTCCAACGCCTGGTTCACGTGGAAGTTGCCGCAGAACAGCATTTCGGCGCCGAACGCGCGCGAGATCGCGACCCGTTCGCTGGACAGCCCTTCGGGCATGACCACCACCATGCGGTAGCCTTTCACGGCGGCGACCATCGACAACGCGTTGCCGGTGTTGCCGCTGGTCGCCTCGACGATGGTGTCGCCGGGGTTCAGCAGTCCCTCGGCTTCGGCCTTCTCGATCATGTATTTGGCGATGCGCGCCTTGATCGAGCCGGACGGATTGAGGAATTCGGCCTTGGCGTAGATGCCCTCGATCTCCAGCAGGGGCGTGTCATGGATGGCGTCGAGGATGCTGGCGGACGCAGTGGTGTAACGGACGGACATGGCGGGGCTCTCAGGAGGCGTCGTGGTCGTGGTGGTGCTGCATGGTGTCCAGGGCCAGCACCGAATGTGCGTAGGCGCCGCCGGCACGCATTTCCGCGGCCACCCAGATCGCTTCCATGACCTGTTCCTCGCTGGCACCCTGCTTGATCGCCTCGGCGGTATGTCCCTTGATGCAGTACGGGCATTGGGTGACGTGGGCCACGGCGACGGCGATCAGCTGTTTGGTGACGCCGGGCAGCGCACCGTCGGCGAACACCGCGGCGCTGAAAGCCTTGAACGCCTTCAACGGTTCGGGCGCGAGGTCGCGGCGCTTGCGGGCCAGTTCGGGAGTGGATGACGGATACATGGATGAGTCCATGGCGAAACCTCCTCGGGTGCGTCGGCGCGGGCGGTGCCCGGCGTCGGAAGGGTGGAGAGTCCAGCTTGCGCCTGTCTTTGCCGTGCTTCAATGACGCAGGTCAGCGGCGCGTCAGGAAGAGATGGGCCGGTGCGCAACAAAACGGGGCGGCGAACGCCGCCCCGGGAGTGGCGCGGGATGCAGGCATCCCGCAAGCCTCAGTGGCCCGATGCCGGGTCGGGCTTCTCGGTGGAGTGGAAGATATGTGGCGCGTCCTTGCCTTCCACTTCCAGATAGCCGGCCAAACCCTTTTCCATGCGCGACAGTGAATGGTCAACCAGGATGTAGCGCCCCGGTACCTCGGTGGTCAGCTCGGCCATGACGCTGCCGGCGGCCGGCACCAGCGTGGTCTGCAGGCCGTGCGCCGGTGCCGAGACCAGGTCGCCCTCGCGGTAAACGCGGTCGAAGATCTCGCCGATCATGTGCAGGCTGGAGGTGAGGTTGGGACCGCCGTTGCCGAAAAAGATGCGCACCTTCTCGCCAACCTTGGCGTGCAGCGGGTGTTGTTCGGTCAACGCGTCCATGCTGCCGTTGAAGGCCAGGTGGGTGGGTTCCTCGTTCAGCAGCTTGTCCAGCGAGAACTCGTGCTCGCCGCTGGTGCCGTGGCTCTGCGCCGTATACAGCTCGCCTTGCATCACGTAGTACTCGCGGTCGACCGGCGACAGGCCACCTTCGGGCTCGATCAGGATCATGCCGTACATGCCGTTGGAGATGTGCTGGGCCACCATCGGCGTGGCGCAGTGGTACACGTACAGACCCGGACTCAGTGCCTTGAAGGTGAAGCTCTTGTGCTGTCCCGGCGACACCTGGGTCACCGCCGCGCCGCCGCCCGGACCGGTCACCGCGTGCAAGTCGATGGAGTGGATGTGCTTGCTGTCGGTGGCATTGGCCAGGTTGATGGTAATGGTGTCGTCGACGCGGGCCCGGATGAATGGGCCGGGCACGGTGCGGTTGAAGGTCCAGAAGCGGTAGGTGCTGCCGTTGTCCAGTCGACCGGTCACTTCCACGGTTTCCAGATTTACCGTGAGATGCTCCGGGCCGCGCTTGCCCACCGGCTTGCCGACATCGGCCGGATCGCGCGCGATCGCCGCTCCTTCGCCGGCCACCGTTTGCACGGATTCGCCGACGATCAGCTTGCCGACCATGCCGGCGGCCTTGTGCCCGGGCAGGGTGCAGTAGTACTCGAACTGGCCGTTTTTGCCGGCGCGGAACACGATGGTGGTGGCCGCGTCCTTGCCCACGACCTGTTCGGAGCGGGCACCGAACTCGGGTACCGCGATATCGTGGATGGCACCGTCGGCATTGACCAGGCTGATCTGCACCACGGCATTGGCGGGTACCTTGAGGTTGGGATTGACCTGGCCTTTGATGCCTTTGGACTCGCCCACGAACACCAGCTTGCCGTCGGCGATGGCGGTGTGCAGGGTGTAGCTCACGTCGGGACGGTAGCTGGCCGGCGCGTCGGGCGGCGCCTGGGTGGCGGCGGGGGCATCCGCGGCGAAGCCGGAGCCCGGCACGGCCAGGGCAAGGCCGGCGCCGAGGGCGATCGTACCGACCAAGGCCTGCAGGAAACGGGGTGTCATGGCATGTGCTCCTTTGGCAACTCGTTGCTTGATGACGCCGGACACAGTCCGGATCCGGGGCGGGCGTGATTGCCGTGCCCCGGCAGTTGCCAAGTTACGCGTGGTGCGTGCGGCACATTTGACCTGGGTCAAAACCGTACCGTGGCGTATGGTCACAGTCGGGAACGGCCGTGCTGGAGCAGTCCGCGCCATCGCGATCCATGACCGCGATGACCGGATTTCCTCAGGCCGAAAGCCCGATGCGACGGACCCGGATCACGGACGGGTCGTTGGCGTGTTCCAGCAGGATGCGGCGCACGCGGTCCTGCCACAGGGTGCCGAAGCGGCGCGCCTGGTCGGCGTCGGCGGTGCCGTGCAGGACGGCGCCCATCAGCGTCATTTGTTCGGGGGCGCCGGGCACGATACGCGGGTTGTACTGCACTTCCACCGTGTCGCCGGTGTCGTCGCGGCGCAGGCGCACGCCGTCGACGCCGGTCGCGTTGTAGTGCAGCAGGCCGCAGCGGCGGTGGTCGCCGCCCAAGCCGTGGAAGCCGTTGGCGGCCGCCGCTCCCGTGACCAGCGTGAGCACCTGGCCGATGACACCGGTGACACCCTCGTCTTCCGCATCGGGCAGGAATACGCTGATTCCGCCCCGTTCGGGGATGGTGTCGGGATACAGGGCGGCCAGCCCGGCCCGTGCCGTCAGCCAGGCACCGGCCACGGTCGGGCAGGAGTGGCCGGCCAGACGCACGGCATCGGTGTAGCGATACTCGATAAGGCCGTCGTCGCTGGCACCCAGCAACTGTGCCAGGCGGTCGCGCAGGCGCAACGGCGGCACCCGGTCGAAGAACTCCGCCAGGGCCATGTCAGGACACGATCACGAAGTCGATGACGATGGCGCCCGGCTCGCGCTGGCGGTACACCGCGTCCACACTGTCGCCGTAGCGCTGGCGGATCTGCTGCAGCAGCGGAAGCGGGTCATGATCGTTGACGAAGCGCATCGCCTCGCCTTCCTGCAACGCGTCCAGGGCACCGAAGATTGCCGAATGGCGGAAACGGTGCGCGATGGCGCGGGCGTCGAAGGGGTAGGCTTTGTAGTGGGTGTCGGAAGTGGCGTTCATGTGGAAGTGCTCCGGGCTGCGAAACCACGCCAGCATGCGCGCGTTGCGCCCGCCACACCATGATCTGCATCAGATCACGGCCCGTGGCATGACGGCGTGTGCGGGTCTCCGGAGCGGTGGAATCCGGCACGTTTCCGCCCGGACAGTCGCGTCACTCAGCACGCGGAACCGATACGCGCGAACAGCAGCGCATACGGAGGCAGGTGCAGGTGCCGGCCGACCAGCCGCCCCTGCCACAATGGAGCGACGTCCAGTGGCGAGAGGGGCATGTCCAGCGGCAGTTCGATATCCACGTCGTCGTTGGACAGGTTGAATGCCGCCAGCAGGCGCTGGTCGTCGGTTTCCCGAACAAAGGCCAGTATCGGTTCGGGCACGTCCAGGAAACGGATGCTGCCGTGGCGAAGTGCCGGCTGGGATCGGCGCCAATGCAGGAACGCGCGAAAACCGTTCAAACTGGACGTCGGGTCGGGTTCCTGGTCGGTGACCGCCAGGGCCCGGTGCTCGGCGGGAATGGGGAGCCATGGCGTGGCATCACTGAATCCGGCGCGTACCGTGCCGTCCCACGGCATCGGCGTGCGGCAGCCGTCCCGGCCTTTGTAGTCGGGCCAGAAGGCGATACCGTAGGGGTCACGCAGTGCTTCATAGGGAACCTCGGCCTCGGGCAGGCCCAGTTCTTCTCCCTGGTAGACGCATGTCGAGCCGCGAAGCGAGCCGACCATGGCGGTCAACTGGTTGCCCAGGCGTGCGGGCGCGTGTTTGCCGCCCCAGCGCGTGATCACCCGCTCGACGTCATGGTTGGAAATGGCCCAGCAGGGCCAGCCGTCCGGCATGCTCGCTTCCAGCTTTTCCACCGTATGGCGTACATGTGCCGCACTGAAGTCGTCAGACAGCAGTTCGAAGCTGTAGCTCATGTGCAGACGCCGTTTGTCGGTGTACTCGGACATGGTGGCGAGGGAATCCTCCGAGGAAACCTCGCCCAGCGTGGTGGCGGCCGGGTAACGGTCCAGCAGCTTGCGCAGGTCGGACAGGAATTCGAGATTTTCCGGCCGCGTATTGTTGTACCAGTGGTACTGGTAGGCGTAGGGGTTGTCGGGGCTGAAGCCGCGCCCCGTCCGCTGGTTGGCCGGTTTGGGCGGATTGTCGCGCAGCTGCGCGTCGTGGAAGCAGAAGTTGATCGAATCCAGGCGAAACCCGTCCACGCCGCGCTCGAGCCAGAAGCGCAGGACGTCGAGCATGGCCGTCCGGACGTCCGGATTGTGAAAGTTTAGGTCGGGTTGCGTGGCGAGGAAGTTGTGCAGG
>CAZMKO010000108.1:0-6901 GCA_964566965.1 uncultured Rhodanobacteraceae bacterium | reverse complement strand
CTGGGCCTGCGTTTGCAGGTCATCGAGGCCGGACCGTGACGGACATTCCGCACGTCCGTCACGGTATGGCAACACACACTCGTGCTCGGCCCCGGGTAAATGAGTGTCATCGCATGCGCAATGTAGCCGAGTGCGAAGGAGCACTGGACGTGAGCGAGCGCATCGTGGCCGGTCTGGTCGCGGCGCATGAGACAGCTATAGTTACACTTCAGGAATGGCCCATGAAACATGTCGGGCCAGGCTGACAGGGGCAACATCGCACATGGCACTTCATCCCGATTTCCCCGCATCCCCGTATGCGATCCCACGCCCCGACCAGCGCTGGTTTCCCGCGCCGGAGGATCTGCGTGAAAAGGCCTACGAGAGCCTGCTGCCACCGCTGGTGGCGCGGATTCGCGAGGAAGTCAGTGCCTGGCGTGATGCCGGCTATCCCGGTGCATCCGCCACCTCACTGGCCTTGCTGCATTGGTGGTTCGAGACCCGGCACCAGGTTGAGCAGGCGGATGGCTCGCTGGCCACCTTCCAGTATTACTTCGCCCAGCGTGAAGCCGTGGAAACCGTGATCTGGCTGTATGACGTGAAGCAGGCACGCGACAAGTTCGACCTGATGCGCTTCGACGCTTCCGGCGCAGTGTCGGCCAACATGTTCGACGAGGACTGGCCACGTTACGTCACCAAGATGGCCACCGGCTCGGGCAAGACCAAGGTGCTCAGCCTGCTGATCGCCTGGTGCTATTTCCACAAGCTGTACGAGCCCGACTCCGCATTGGCGCGCAACATCCTGCTGATCGCACCCAACATCATCGTGCTCGATCGCCTGCGTACCGATTTCGATGGCCTGAAGATCTTCTTCAACGATCCGGTGCTGCCGGACAATGGCCATGACGGCCGCAACTGGCGCGACGATTTCCAGCTTACCCTGCACGTGCAGGATGAAGTGCGCATCGTGCGCCCCACCGGCAACCTGTTCCTCACCAACATCCACCGTGTCTACCTGGGCGACGTGGCCGAGCCGTCGCTGGATGACGACGACCTGCGTGATTATTTTCTCGACCCGTTCGGCCCCAAGCCGGTCGGCAAGACCACCGACAGCAAGACCGACCTTGGCGAGATCGTGCGCGAGATCGACGAACTGGCCGTGTTCAACGATGAGGCCCATCACGTCCACGACCCGCGCATGGCCTGGTTCAAGTCCATCCAGGACATTCATCACCGCATGCTGCAAAAGGACGGGCGCCTGTCGCTGCAGATCGATGTTACTGCGACGCCAAAGCGCAACAACGGCGCCATCTTCGTGCAGACTGTATCCGACTACCCACTGGTCGAGGCTATCCACCAGAACGTGGTCAAGCACCCGGTATTGCCCGACCGCGCCAGCGTCGAGCAATTGGAAGAACGCAAGAGCGCCATCTTCAGCGAGCACTACGCCGACTATCTGCAACTGGGTATCGAAGAATGGCGCAAAGCCTATGCCGAGCACGAAAAACTGGGCAAAAAGGCCGTGCTGTTCGTGATGGTGGACGACACCCGCAACTGCGATGACGTGGGTACCTGGCTGGAAAAGAACTGCCCGGAGCTCGAAGGTGCCGTGTTGGTCATCCATACCAAGAAGAACGGCGAGATTTCGGAGGCTGCCTCCGGCAAGAAACGCGAGGAACTGGAAGCCCTGCGCAAGGACGCCAACACGATCGACAGTTGGGACAGCCCGTACAAGGCCATCGTCTCCGTGCTGATGCTCAAGGAAGGCTGGGACGTGCGCAACGTCACCACCATCGTCGGCCTGCGTGCCTACACGTCCAAAAGCAACATCCTGCCCGAGCAGACGTTGGGTCGTGGCCTGCGCCGCATGTATTTCGGCAGTGGCACCTCCGAGTACGTGTCGGTCATGGGCACTCAGGCGTTCATGGATTTCGTCGAGACCATCAAGAGCGAAGGCGTCGAACTCGAACACGTGCCCATGGGCGGCGCTGCGGCGCGCAAGGACTCGCTGGTGGTCGAAATCGACACGGATAACCCGGACAAGGACATCTCCGCGCTGGATATTGCCTTGCCGCGCCTCACGCGCCGCTACCAGCGCGAATATCGCGACTTGTCCACGCTCGATCCGGCCGCGGTCTATGTCGTACCCCTGCCACTGAAGCATTTCGAGCTTGCGGAAACCCGCGAAATCACGTTCAAGACCATGCTTGACGACAGCGAGCACCACAGCATCCAGCTCGATGCCGGTGGTCCGGTCGACTATCGCTCTGTGGTGGCCTTCTTCACCCGCCAGTTGCTCAAGGACCTGCGCCTGGTGGGCGGTTACGAGCAGTTGTACCCGCGTGTGCGCGACTTCATGCGCGAGCACCTGTTCGAGGGTGGCCCGGTGGATCTGGATGACCCACAGGTGCTGCGCAACCTGGCCGAGCCTGCTGCCGGCAAAATCATCTTCGACAACTTCACCAAGGCCATCAACACACTGACTGTGCGCGACGCCGGCGGCGTCGGCATCGACGGCTGGCTCCGTCTCGGCGAGACGCGCCCGTTCCGCACCGAGAACCGTCCCTATCTCGCACCCAGGCGTTCCGTGTTCAACAAGATCGTCGGCGAAGCCAATGCCGGTGGCCTGGAAATGGCCTTCGCCGGTTTCCTCGACGCTGCCGACGACGTGGCAGCCTTCGCCAAGAATTACCTCGCCGTCGGCTTCAAGATGGACTACGTCAAGGCCAATGGCGAATTGTCCAACTACATCCCCGACTTCATCGTGCGCGGCACCGACGGCACGGTGTGGATCATCGAGACCAAGGGCCGCGAAGAACTCGACCTGCCGCAGAAAATGGCGCGACTCGCGCAATGGTGCACCGACGCCACGGCGGCCGTGGCGGGCGAGGGCGGGCCGGTTTATCGCTTCATCTACGTCGACCAGCAAGGCTTCGAGCGTCACCGTCCCACCAGCATCGCCGCGCTGGCCGCCAGTTTCCGCGACTACCAGCCGGAGGTTGTCGATGCCGTTTCCTTCGGTTCGGAATTGCCCGACGAGGGTCAAGAATGACCTCGCCGGAGCAGATCGCTCGCTGGCTGTCCGAGCCTGAAGGGGAGCGGCTGGAATTCAAGTCGGCCAGGCATAATTATCATTTCGACAAACTTGTGGATTACTGCGTGGCACTGGCGAACGAAGGTGGCGGCCATATATTGCTTGGCGCCACGGACGCGAGGCCCCGCGAAGTGGTCGGTACGGACGCGTTTGCGGAGCCGGGACGCACGGAAGCCGGCTTGTACCGGCAATTGCATCATCGGGTTCCCATCGAGGAAGCAACCTACGAGGGAAAGCGACTGCTCATAGTCCATGTTCCGGCGCGACTTGCTGGCACCGCCTGGGAGCATGATGGCCGTTACCTTCGTCGCGCCGGTGACGATCTGGTATCGATTCCGGCAAATGAACTGCAAACCATGTTCAGCGAAGTCGGACCGGACTATTCCGCCCAGGTCACCGATGCCACGATGGCGGACCTGGCACCTGATGCGTTGCGTGCCTTCCGTCAACGCTGGGCCCACAAGGCAGGCAGATTGCGCATCGGTGACTGGGATGATGAGACCTTGCTGACCAATGCAGAGTTGCTTGTGGACGGCAAACCCACCATTGCCGCATTGGTGTTGCTTGCTACAAGGCAGGCGCTGGGTCGTCACCTTGCGCAGGCGGAGATCGTTTTCGAGTACCGGTCATCGGAGGCTGCGGGTCCGGCCCAGGATCGCCTTGAGCTGCGTGAAGGTTTCCTGCTTGCGCATGACGCGCTTTGGGAACGAATCAATCTGCGCAACGATCGGCAAAGCTATCAGGATGGCTTGTTCCGCTATGACATCCCGACATTCGACGAGGTGGCCGTCCGCGAGGCCCTGCTCAACGCAGTGGCGCATCGCGATTACCGGCTCGGTGGCTCGATTTTCGTGCGCCAGTACGCGCGTCGGCTGGAAGTCGTCAGTCCCGGCGGCTTTCCCGCCGGCATCACGCCAGACAACATTCTCGACCAGCAGAACCCGCGCAATCGCCGTCTGGCCGAGGCGCTTTCCAAGTGCGGCCTGATCGAACGTGCCGGACAGGGTCTGAACCTGATGGTGGAAAACGCCATTCGGCAAAGCAAGCCACTGCCCGATTTTGCGGGTTCATCCGCCCACGAAGTGCGCCTCGCTTTGGCCGGCACCGTACAGGACCCCGCCTTCATCCGCTTCCTGGAGCGTATCGGCGAGCAGCGGTTGCAGGGCTTTTCCACTCATGACTTCCTGGTACTTGACGCGCTCAGGCGCCATCACTGCCTGGCCCCTGCGCTGGAATCGCGCTTGCCCGCACTGGCAGAGGCAGGGGTGGTGGAGCGCTACGGGCGTGGTCGCGGGGTACGGTACATATTGTCGCGGGGGTTGTACGCGGCCCTGGGGCGGCGCGGTGCGTACACGCGCGAGCGCGGACTGGACCACGAAACCAACAAGGAGCTCCTGCTCAGGCACATCCGCGACAACGATGCCGATGGCAGTCCTCTTCGCGAACTCCGACAAGTGCTGCCGGCGTTGACCGGCCCCCAGGTTCAACGCCTGCTACACGAGTTGCGTGATGAGGGGCGCATCCGTGTCGAGGGAAGCCGACGCTGGGCACGATGGCATATCACGCCTAAGACATCTGCATCGGAAATATCCTCTTAGAAGCGCTTTAGTCAGTTGCTCTATCCTTGTAAATCAATAACTTGTATAACATTTTTTGACGCCCAATCGCCCCCTGTCCACTCTTTGCCTTCCAAAGCCATGCCCAAGTCCAACCAGCCCGCCTACGAACTCACCGATGCCGAGAAGCGCGACCTGGCACAGCTGATCCAGCAGGGCAAGAGCCTGCCGGAGAAGTACCGCTTCATCCTGTTCGCCGACAAGCGCGAGGTCGAGCTGGTGTGGAACGGCAAGACCCGCGACGTGTGCACCACGGTGTTGCCGTTCCAGACCCTGGAGCACGTGGACGAACCGCGCGCGGAAACGAAAGTGCAGCACGAGCTGTTCGACGCCCGTGGCCGCCAGACCCAAGGCTGGACCAACAAGCTGATCTGGGGCGACAACAAGCTGATCCTGTCGTCACTGAAGGCCGGCGCCCTGCGCCGCCAGATCGAGGACGCCGGCGGTCTCAAGCTGATCTACATCGACCCGCCGTTCGACGTCGGCGCGGATTTCTCGATGGACATCGAAATCGGCGGCGAGACCTTCCACAAGCAGCCGAACCTGCTGGAGCAGATCGCCTACCGCGACACCTGGGGCCACGGCGCCGACAGCTTCATCAGTATGCTCTATGAGCGGCTGATTCTGATGCGCGATCTGATGCATCCGGAAGGGAGCATTTATGTGCATTGCGATAACAGAGTAAGTGCTTTTCTAAGACTTGCATTGGATGAGGTGTTTGGAAGAAGCTTCTTCCAGAACGCAATCGTTTGGCATTACAGAAGATGGACCGCTGCAAGCACGTCATATCAGAGCATGCATGACCTCATCATGTTCTATACAAGGGGCAATGGATACACGTTTAATCCGGTGGCAATTGATCCAACTGAGAGCCAAAAAAGTGTTATCGACAAGGGGTATAACGTCAATGTCGTCAAAGGAAAGAGTGGCAAAGTTCGGCAACTTCTTGTTTATGATCGTCAGCGCGTTGATGAGCTGATTGCAGATGGAAAGATTGATCCTGAAAACTACGGACGCATCGTCTATATCGACCGAAAGGACACAGTCGCTCCGGATGTTTGGACAGATATTCAGTTCATCCATTCACAGGCGAATGAACGAGTTGACTATCCGACACAGAAGCCAGAAGCGCTCCTCGACAGAATCATTAAGGTCAGTACAAACGAAGGTGACTTGGTTGCCGATTTTTTCGCGGGTTCCGGCACTACCGCAGCCGTCGCTGAAAAGCTCAATCGCAAATGGATCTGCACCGATCTGGGCAAGTTCGCCATCCACACAACGCGCAAGCGCCTGATCGGCGTGCAGCGTGAATTGAAGGCGGCTGAAAAACCGTTCCGTGCCTTCGAGGTGCTGAACCTGGGCCGCTACGAGCGCCAGGCTTACCTCAACGTCGGTGGTCGCCTGACCAGTGAACAGAAGGAACAGGCGCTGGCGCAAAAGGAGTGCGAGTTCCGCAAACTGATCCTGCGTGCCTACCGCGGCGAGGCGCTGGACAACGACGCCTTCTTCGACGGCAAGCAGGCTGGCCGACTGGTGGTGATCGGCCCGATCAACCTGCCGGTCGGGCGCCTGTTCGTCGAGGAGGTGATCGTCGAGACGCGCAAACGCGGCGCCACCCGCGTCGACGTGCTGGCCTTCGAGTTCGAGATGGGCCTGTTCCCGGCAGTGCTGGAAGAAGCGAAGCAGAAGGGCATCGCCCTCACGCCCCGATACATCCCCGCCGAAGTGTTCGACAAGCGCGCCGTCGACCGCGGCCAAGTGGTATTCCACGACATCAGCTTCGTCGAGGCCACGCCGCGCTACGCCAGGGGCAAGTCGGCGAAAGACAAGCTCACGCTGCAGATCGAGCTTGTCGATTTTTCCGTCTACTACAACCAGGGCGCCGCCGAGGCGGCCATCGCCGCGATCAAGGACGGCAAGAGCAGCGTCATCTGCGACCAGGGCCAGTTGGTCAAGGTCAGCAAGGACAAGAACGGCGTCATCACGCGCGAAGTGCTCACGCGAACCTGGACCGACTGGGTGGACTACTGGGCTGTCGACTTCGACTACCAGTCGCGCAAGGAAATCATCAAGGTGGCCGCCGGCACCGATATCGGCGCCGCCGTGGCCGATGTGTCAAGTGGCGGCACCGGGAGTGACGGGCAGCCAGCCGTTGAGTTCGAGGAAAAATGGACCGGCAGCTACATCTTCGAAAACGAGTGGCAAAGCTTCC
>CAZMKO010000107.1:0-7224 GCA_964566965.1 uncultured Rhodanobacteraceae bacterium | reverse complement strand
CCGCGAGACCCGCCAGCTGTTCAAGGAAACCTTCGACAAGGTCAACGCCGGCATCAAGGAGCTTTTCCCGCGCCTGTTCGGCGGCGGCCATGCCTACCTGGAACTGACCGGCGAGGATCTGCTCGATACCGGCGTGGCGATCATGGCGCGTCCACCGGGCAAGCGGGTCAGCAACATCACCTTGCTGTCCGGCGGCGAGAAGGCGATGACGGCAGTGGCGCTGGTGTTTTCCATCTTCCGCCTCAATCCGGCTCCGTTTTGCCTGCTGGACGAGGTCGACGCGCCGCTGGACGAAGCCAACGTCGGGCGCTTCTCGGCCATGGTCGGAGAGATGAGCGAGCAGGTGC
The DNA here is from genome assembly GCA_964566965.1 of uncultured Rhodanobacteraceae bacterium. Classification (GTDB taxonomy): domain Bacteria; phylum Pseudomonadota; class Gammaproteobacteria; order Xanthomonadales; family Rhodanobacteraceae; genus Oleiagrimonas. The sequence continues at coordinate 6,877 of CAZMKO010000107.1, read as the reverse complement.
AGTTCATCTACATCAGCCACAACAAGGCCACCATGGAGGCCGCGCGGCAGCTGTGTGGCGTGACCATGCGCGAGCCCGGCGTGTCGCGCCTGGTGCAGGTGGATCTGGCCGAAGCCTCGCAGCTGGCCGGGGCGGCCTGAAAAACCTGCATCGCGCCTGACCGTCACGCTCGCCGATGATGGATACTATGACTGCGATTACCTAGGATTTGGCCATGCACTGGAACCCAGCCGTCGGCATCCCACTACTCATTATCGGCCTGATCGTCCTGGCGGCGATCTGGCTGTTCGGCCAGCCGCGCAAGCCACGCCAGGGCAAGCGTGTCGATCCACCACGCAAGGCGCGCGAGGCGCGTCGCGAACCGACTTTCGACGGTACCGACGACGAGGTCGACGATTTCCACATGGATCCCGCCGATGCCGACGAGGACGCCGCGACGCCGCAACAGGGCGAGCTGGATGTCGGCATGCGCGAGGAGCTGGAGCGGCTCGGCGCCACGCTGGCGGTAGAGCGCGGTGGTGCCGCGGCGTCGACATCGTCTTCCACGCCGGCCGCGTCCACCCCGGCAACCGCGGCCTCCGCGCCGACATCGGCGCCGGCGGATCGGCCGCGCATGCCCAAGCGTTCCACGGTGGGACGACGTCCCCCGGATCAGCCGGTGGAGCGCATCGTGAGCCTGTTCGTGATGGCACGCGACGGCGCCGCGTTCCGGGGCGAGGACCTGGTCGTGGCCATGGAAAAGGCCGGCCTGGAATACGGCGACCTGGGCATTTTCCACCGTCTGCTGGACGGCAAGCCGGAGCAGGGCGCCGTGTTCAGCGTTGCCAACATGGTCAAGCCCGGCAGTTTCGAGATGGCGGGTATCGGTACGCTGGAAACGCCGGGCCTGAGCTTTTTCATGACCTTGCCGGGGCCGTTGTCGGCACTGGACGCCTGGGACACCATGCTGCCCACCGCGCAGCGTCTGGCCAAGCTGCTGGATGGCCTGGTGGTGGACGAGGAACGCAACGCGCTGGGCCGCCAGCGCATCGCCCACATCCGCGACGACCTGCGTGGTTGGGACCGCAACCACGATTGACCGGTCCATGCGTCTCCCCGCGGCACGATCGGCGTCGCCAACGCGGCGCTTGTCCGGTATGCTTGCGAGATTCGATTCCGCGCGCCCGGCGCGGGTCTTTTTTCCGGCCGCGACGTGCACGCCCACGTTGCCGCCACGGTTTTTGTCTGGATGAGCGTGCATGTCATACGACGATTACGAACAGAGTGAACGCGTACAGGAATGGTTGCGCCACAACGGCGTGGCCATCATCGTCGGCATCGTGATCGGGCTGGCACTGATTTTCGGTTACCGGCAGTGGGACCAGCATCGCGCCAACGCCCGCGTGGAAGCCGCCTCGCAATTCGAACTGATCCGTCAGAGCATCGACGCGGGCAAGACCTCCGAGGCGGACACGCTCACTGACAGCCTCGTCGAGAACCACGGCGATACCGCCTACGCGGTATTCGCCATGACCCTGCGCGCGCAGCGCCAGATCGATGCCGGGAAGGCCGACAAGGCCGTCGAGTCGCTGCAGTGGGCGGTGAAGCACGCCAAGTCCAAGCCTCTGCAGGACCTTACACGCATCCGTCTGGCCCGTGCCCAGCTGGCAGCCGACAAATCCGATCTGGCTCTGGCCACGTTGGACGCACTGCCGGCCGAGGCGTTCCAGGGCATGGCCTCGGAACTGCGCGGCGATGCCCAGGTCGAACTCGGCAAGGGTGACGATGCCGTCAAGTCCTATCGCAAGGCCTTGGCCGCCTACAAGCCCGACGCGCCGCAACGCCACACGCTGGAGATGAAGATCGACAGCCTGTCGTCCGTGGCCAACCACAAGGATGCCGGCAAACCGACTGCCGCATCCGCATCCAGTAGCGAAAAACAGGACGCCTGATGAAACGCATTGCCCTGATCGCCTCGGTTGCCCTGCTGGCTCTGGTGGGGTGCTCGAAGAAGGAAAACATCAAGCCGCCTCACGAATTGGTCGACTTCACGCCGCAGGCCACCGTGACCCGTGTGTGGAAGTCCCGCGTGGGCAAGGGCGCCGGCGACTCGGGCATACGCCTGCGTCCGGCCTATGCCGACGGCGTGGTCTACGCGGCCAGCCCGATGGGTACCATCGAGGCCTTCGATGCCGACACCGGCAAGAGCCTGTGGAAAAAGCACTCGCGCATCCACGGTTGGTTCGGCTGGGGCGATTCCAAGCGCAAGGACGCCCTGTACGCGGGCGGTCCGGCCGTGAACAAGGGTCTGCTGGTCATCGGTACCCTGGACGGCCACGTATACGGCCTGAACGCGAAGGACGGCGAGCCGCGCTGGGAAACCAGCCTGAGCGCGGGCATTCTGGCCGCGCCGGCCATCGTCGGCGGCCGGGTGGTGGTGCGTACCAATGACGGCCGGGTGTATTCGCTCAATGCCGAGGACGGCAAGCAGCAGTGGGTCTACGACCAGAGCACCGTGCCGCTGCTGAGCCTGCGCGGCAACGGCAGCCTGCTGGTGGCCAAGGGCGTGGTGTTCTTCGGCAGCGACGACGGCAAGCTGGAAGCGGTGCGTCTGGACAACGGCGACAAGCTGTGGGATCTGCCGCTGTCCAACGGCGAAGGTCGTACCGAGATCGACCGTCTCGGCGACGCCGACGGCTCGGTGCTGATCAACGGCAACACCCTGTATGCCAGTTCCTATCATGGCCGCATCACGGCGGTGGACGGTCCCAGCGCGCGACCGCTGTGGGAACAGAAGTTCTCCAGCTACGTGTCGATGGCGGTGGACGGCAACATGCTGGTGGCCGTGGACGACGCTTCCAACGTGTGGGCCTACGACGCCGGGTCCGGTAGCGACATGTGGAAGCAGGACAAGCTGGACTGGCGCTGGCTGAGTGGTCCAGCCATCCAGGACGGCTACGTGCTGGTCGGCGACCTCAAGGGGTATCTGCACTGGATGCGCGCCGAGGACGGCAAGTTCGTCGCCCGTGCCCGCCTGTCGCATGACGCCATCCGCGCGCAGCCACTGGTGGTGGGCGATGTGGCCTACGTCATGGACGTGGACGGCCACCTCGGCGCCTACAAGATCACCGGCGGCGCCAACTGAACGGAACCATGACCTCCCATGTTGCCCGTCGTCGCCCTGGTCGGCCGTCCCAATGTCGGCAAATCGACCCTTTTCAACATCCTCACGCGCAGTCGTGACGCCCTGGTCGCCGACCTGCCGGGCGTCACGCGCGATCGTCACTACGGCATCTGTCATCTGGGCGAGCGACCGTTCGTGGCCATCGACACCGGCGGTCTTGCCGACGACGAGACCGGCCTCGACGCACTGACCGCACGCCAGGTCCGCCTGGCCGTGGATGAATCCGACGCCGTGGTGCTGATGGTCGACGCGCGTGATGGCATGCTGCCGCGCGACCGCGACATTCTCGACGAGCTGCGCCGCAGCGGCAAACCGGTGCTGCTGGCCGTCAACAAGACCGACGGCCTGGACGATACGGTCGCCGTGTCCGAGTTCGCCGGGTTCGGTTTTGCCGATGCGCTGGCGCTGTCGGCAGCGCACAATCGCGGTACCCAGGCATTGCTGTCGGCGCTGGCACCGCACCTTCCGGAAGACACCGAACCGGCGCCCGACGAGGCCGCCGACATGGGCATCCGCGTGGCCATCGTGGGCCGCCCCAATGCCGGCAAATCGACCCTGGTCAATCGCCTGCTGGGCGAGGACCGGCTGGTGGTGTCGGAGGTGGCCGGCACCACGCGCGATTCCATTCATGTGGCGCTGGAACGTGACGGCCGACGCTACACCTTGATCGACACCGCCGGCGTACGACGCCGCGCCCGTATCGACGAGGCTGTGGAAAAATTCAGCGTCATCAAGGCCATGCAGTCGATTGCCGCGGCCCAGGTCGTGGTCCTCATGATCGACGCGCGTGAGAATCTGGCCGATCAGGACCTCAACCTGATCAGCCAGGTGCTTCAGGAAGGGCGCTCACTGGTCATCGCCTGCAACAAGTGGGACGGCATGAGTGCCTACGACCGTGACCAGTGCATGAAGGCCCTGGAGCGTCGGCTGGCATTCGTGGACTGGGCGCGGCGGGTTTTCATTTCCGCGTTGCACGGGTCGGGACTGCGTGAACTGATGCGCGCCGTCAACCGGGCTCATGAATCGGCCACCTGCGAGATGACCTCCTCGCAGCTCACCCGTACTCTGGAACAGGCCTACGCCAGTTACCAGCCACCGATGGTGCGCGGCCACACCCCCAAGCTGCGTTATGCCCATCCGGGCGGGCACAACCCGCCGACCATTGTCATCCACGGCACCCGCACCAAGCACATCGCCGACGGCTACCGGCGTTATCTGGAAAACACCTTCCGCAAGCGCTATCGCCTGGAAGGCACCCCGGTACGCATCGAATTCCGTGACGGCGACAACCCGTTTGCGGGCCGCCGCAACACATTGACCGAAGGGCAAAAGCGCAAGCGTCAGCGCATGATCCGTCACGCCAAGAAGCGCAATCGCTGAGGCGGGCGGGGAATCGCGGCCCCGTCCGGCCGCGCTACCATGACGTCATGAACACTGCGACTGCTTCCCTGATCGCCGACCTGCGCCAGCGCATCGGTGACATCGAGCCCGCCGAAGCCCTGGCACGCCAGGCACACGGCGCCTTGTTGCTGGATGTGCGCGACGACGCCGAACGGGACGCGCATGGCATGCCGGCCGGGGCAGTGGGGCTGTCGCGCGGTTTCCTGGAACCGCGCATGCACCAGATCGAACCCGACCGCACGCGTGAGATATTGACCTTGTGCGGCAGCGGTCTGCGCTCGCTGCTGGCGGCGGCCACGCTTCGGGAAATGGGGTATGCCAACGTACGTTCCGTGGCCGGCGGTTTCACGCGCTGGAAGGCCGAGGGACTGCCGCTCGCCGCGAACGAGACGGCATTGGATGCCGATGCGGTCGAACGTTACGCACGCCAATTGATTCTGCCCGGCGTGGGCAGGCGGGGACAGGCGCGGCTGGCGCGGGCGCGCGTGGCGATGCTGGGAGTCGGCGGATTGGGTGCGCCGGCGGCGCTGTACCTGGCGGCGGCCGGTGTCGGCACCCTGACCTTGATCGACGACGACCGCGTGGAGCGTTCCAACCTGCATCGTCAGGTAGTCCATGCCGATGCCCGTGTCGGCATGCACAAGACGGCCTCGGCGCGCATGACGTTGACCGCGCTCAACCCGCGTATCGATGTGCAAGTTCGCAACGAGCGGCTGGATGCGTCCAATGTCGAAGCGCTGCTCGCGGACCACGACATCATTTTCGACGGGGCCGACAATTTTCCGGCGCGCTACCTGCTGGCGGCGGCCAGCGTGCGCCTGGGCATTCCCATGGTGTACGGTGCCGTGGAACGCTTCACCGGCCAGGTCGGCGTGTTCGACCCGCGTCGCGACGATTCTCCGTGTTACCGCTGCCTGTTTCCCGAACCGCCGGCGGCGGCGGATGCGCCCAACTGCAGCGAAGCGGGCGTGTTGGGCGTGTTGCCCGGCATGATCGGTCTGCTGCAGGCGTGCGAGACGCTGAAGCTTCTCCTCGGCCTCGGCGAGCCGCTGGTCGGACGCCTGCTGATGCTCGATGCGCTGACCATGCGCGTGCGCGAGCTGCGCCTGCCGCGTGATCCCGGATGCCCCGGCTGCGGTGCCGATGCCGATTTCACCGGCTACACGGATATCGAGCACATCTGCCGGGCGTAGGGCAGGCCAGGGGCCGCCGCCTTGCGTGGCGTGTGTACGAGCGCATCCCATGTACGTTGGGCCAGGCCGGATTTGTGCCGCGTGGGCTGAACGCGGATAATGCGCGCTTTATTCGATGTCCCGCCATGACCGCACGTATCCTCGACGGTAAACGCATTTCCCGGCAGCTTCTCGAACGCATCGGCCAGCGCGTGTCCGAACGTGTCGCCGAGGGCCTGCCACCACCGGGGTTGGCGGTGATCCTTGTGGGCAGCGACCCGGCCTCGGCGGTTTATGTGCGCAACAAGCGCCGCGCCTGCGCCAAGGTCGGGTTCCGCTCGTTCGACTACGACCTGCCGGCCAGCACCTCGCAAGACGAATTGCTGGCCCTGATCGACAAGCTCAACGCCGATCCCGCCGTCCACGGCATCCTGGTGCAGTCGCCGCTGCCGGCGCACGTCGACGAGGACGTGCTGGTCGATCGTATCGATCCGCGCAAGGATGTGGACGGATTCCATCCCACCAACGTCGGCCTGCTGGTGTTGCGCCGTCTGGGATTGCGACCATGCACGCCCAAGGGTGTGATGACCCTGCTGGGCCACACCGACCGGCCGGTGCGTGGGCGCGACGCGGTCATTGTCGGGGTGTCCAACCATGTGGGGCGGCCGCTGGCGCTGGAACTGCTGATCGCCGGCGCCACCGTGACCTGTTGCCACCGCTTCACGCACGACCTGGCCGCGCATGTGGGCCGGGCCGACATTCTGGTCGTCGCGGCCGGCCGACCCGGCCTGGTCAAGGGCGAGTGGGTCAAGCCCGGCGCGGTGGTGATCGACGTGGGCATCAACCGTCTCGACAACGGCAAGCTGACTGGTGACGTGGAATTCGCCGCCGCCGCCGAGCGTGCATCCTGGATCACCCCGGTACCCGGTGGCGTCGGCCCGATGACGGTGGCCACGTTGATCGAGAACACGCTGGAAGCGGCCCAGGAACGCCAGGCGCGTTCCGTGGCCTGATACCGGGCACTGCCGGCGGCGCACGGCACTGGCGGCATGTGTCGGGCAGCCGCTATAATTGACAAATTTACCAGCGGGTATATCGCCATGCGCATTCTTGCCGAGGCTCTCACCTTCGACGACGTCTA
>CAZMKO010000106.1:0-7344 GCA_964566965.1 uncultured Rhodanobacteraceae bacterium | reverse complement strand
TGCGCGGGGCATGCGCCTTCTCCAGCGCCCGTGCCGCCGCCTCGATGTCACCACCCTGGCAACGCGCCAGCCCGCACACGGACGGTCCGCGCACACTCCCGGCGATGGCGGCCACGGCCGCGAAGTCGTCCGGCGAGGCCTGCGGGAAGCCGGCTTCGAGCACGTCCACGCCGAGGTCGCCGAGGGCGGCGGCCATGCGCAGTTTCTGCGCGCGATTCATGGAAAAACCGGGCGACTGCTCGCCATCGCGCAACGTGGTGTCGAAGATACGTACGTGCTCGCGCACGTCGCTGTCCGGGGGTTGCTGGGGCATGGAGGGGCTCCGTGTGGGTGAAAGAGGCAACAAAAAAACCCCGCATCCTTTCGGGTGCGGGGTTTTGGGGTGATCGAGTCGTTTTTCTGACGCGCGCCCTATCCCGCTCCCGAGCCGGTAATAAGCACGAGTACGAGAATGAGGCCGATGAGCTGCACGGACGGCACGCGCACGCCGAGTGCCGCGACCGAATCGCGGCGGGAAATCAGAAACTGGCGTGCGCTTGAGAACATGCGCTCCACGCTACGCGCCTTCCACCCGGTGTGTCAACACGTATTTGCGCCGGACATCCAGCCGTCCATATGACGACATGGCATGTTGTCGCTCCGAGCCGTCGGCCACAGTCGCTCCCACGAAAACCCGGTTTTCGACATCCCCTACGACAAGGCCCCGCCTACAATACCCTCATGACAGCCACCCTTCATCGTAGCCACGGCCTGGCCGACGACGAGACCGCGCCGGACTGGCCGCCGCTGGAAAACCGTGAAGTCGCGGCATTGCTGGCGCTGTTTCCGGCCGTCGGCGAGGATCCGGCCATCGTCTGGCGCAGCCCGCGCCCGTTCTCGGCGGCGGCGCGCGTGCGCACACGCACCGGCGAGGTATTCGTGAAACGCCATCACCCCAGTGTGCGCACATCGCGCACGTTGGGCGAGGAACACGCCTTCATCACGCATCTGCGGGCGCACGGCATGCCGGTCCCGGACCTGTTGGCCACGGCGGATGGACGTACCGCTGTCGCATTCGGACCGTGGACATGGGAGGTGCACGCGCCGGCTTCCGGCACCGACCTGTATCGCGACCAGGTGTCATGGGCGCCGCTGACCGACACCGGCCAGGCCCGGCACGCGGGCCGCATGCTGGCGCGCCTGCACCAGGCCGCCGCGGACTTTGTCGCCCCGCAACGCGCCACGTGGATGCTGGTGGCACGCGACGACATGCTGCGCGCGGCGGACCCGGTGGCCACACTGGCCGCCCAGTTGCCGCAACGCCCCGCCTTGAGCGCGTATCTGTCGCAACGCGACTGGAAGCGCGACCTGGAGCCGCTCCTGGAACGCCATCGCCGCGTACAACCCCGTATCGCCGCATTGCCACGTCTGTGGACGCACAACGACTGGCACGTATCCAACCTGTTCTGGCGCGGCACCGGGCCGGCCGCCGAGGTCAGCGCCATCGTGGATTTCGGCCTGGCGTCACCCACCTTCGCGCTCTACGACCTGGCCACCGCCATCGAGCGCAACGCCATTGCCTGGCTGCACCTTGAACGCGGCCTGGATGCCGTGTTCCCGCGCATCGCACACCAGCTGATCGACGGCTATGCCGACATCACGCCGCTGGATGCCGGAACACGGGCGCTGTTGGCTGACCTGCTGCCCATCGTGCACCTGGATTTTGCACTGTCCGAAGTGGCCTATTTCCGGGGCGCCACCGGCTCCACCGCCGATGCCGACACCGCCTACGACACCTTTCTCCTCGGCCACGCCGCTTGGTTCGACAGCACGCCGGGCCAGGCCATGCTGGAGGCCGTGGCACAGCCGTGACGGTGCGGAATATTGCATCGCGGCCATGGGCCACTCCCACAGGGCCTGTCTGGATTGGCCGGACTTTCATGAAACCGTTGTGGGAGGGGTTTCAACCCCGATTGGCCGGGCGGGCCCGCAGCTTGGCAAGTGCGGGGCCATCGCGGCTGAAGCCGCTCCCACAGGTTGATGTCGAGTATCCGGTTTTTCGAGGTGCCCCACACGGCGGGTCCACTTTGTGGGAGCGGCTTCAGCCGCGATCAGGCTTGCCGATAGCCCCGCCCCACCCTGACATCCCCGCCGCATTCGTGTTTCAATACCGCCGTGAAGCGGGGGTGCCCGACGCAACGGGCTGAGAAACACCCTTGGAACCTGATCCGGTTTGCACCGGCGTAGGGAGCTTGATCAGGACGGTACGCGTCTCAACGCGCCGTCCGCCGTCGCTTCGTGTCCCCACGCATGAAGACGATGATGAAACGTTCCCGTACTCCGCTCCTGCTTGCCCTGCTGCCCTGGCTGGCGGTGGCACATGCCGCCCAACCCGACGACGGGTCGCCCCTGCAAACCACCGACCTGTCCGCTGTGCATGTCCATGCCGATACCGCCGGCGACCCGCACGGGACCGGTATCGACGGCTGGGGCAACGCCTCGTTGCACGATACCCCCGCCGCCGTCACCGTGATCGACCGCGACCAGATCGATGCGCAGCACGTACGCACGTTGAGCGAACTGGCCCGCAACGACGCGGCCCTCGGCGACAACTACGCACCAGTCGGCTATTACCAGAACATCGCCATCCGCGGCTATCCGCTGGATCTCGGCACCGGCTATCGCATCAACGGTCTCATGGTTCCGGGCGAGCAGGTGGTCGCGCTGCAAAACGTGCAGCGGGTGGACATCCTCAAGGGTTTGGCCGGCCTGCAGGCAGGCGTGATGGAACCGGGCGGTGTCGTCAATTACATCAGCAAGCGGCCGACCGACGTGCGCACCGTCACCCTCGGCACCGACTCGCACGGCTCCCGGCTGGTCGGGTTGGATATCGGCGGCTGGCTCACGCCGACCTTCGGGTTGCGCGCCAATCTGGCCTGGCAGGACATCCACAGCCACGTCGAGCACGCCGACGGACGCCACAATGCCTATGCGCTGGCGGCCGACTGGCATGTCACGCCGACAACCACACTGGAGCTGGACACCGACTACCAGGCCAGCGCGCAGAACTCGGTATCCGGCTACCAGTTGCTGGGCGGCGACATCGTGCCGCGCCACGCCGACCCCGACCGCATGCTCGGCGCACAGCCATGGCAACAGCCGGTGCGCATCCACACCAGCAACGCCAGCGCACGACTGCGCCATGCGTTTGGCGAACGCTGGCAGTTGCGTCTGGCCGCCGGTCACAGCCGCAGCGTCATCGACGACAATGTCGCCTTCGCGTATGGCTGTTATGGCACACCCGAGTGTGCCGACGGCAGCCACCCGGGCAACTTCTTCGCGCCCAACGGCGACTACGACATCTACGACTACCGCAGCCCGGACGATACCCGCGCCAGCGACCAGGCCCGCGCCACACTGGAAGGCGGCTTCGATACCGGCGCCGTCGGCCACGAGCTCACGCTCGGTGTGGACGTGTTCCATCGCACCATTCGCAACCGCGCCGATGTCAACGAATATGTCGGCAGCAGCAACATTCACGCGCCGTCGCCCCCCGCCTTCCCCGCCTCGCCGCTGCAGCCCGGCAAACCGGTACGCACCTTCGACGCCTGGCAGCGCGCCGCGTTCGCCCTGGACCGCATGCACATCGGCGAGCATTGGCAATGGCTGGTCGGGGCCCGTTTCGTGCGTCTGCACGAGCGCACCTGGGACGACGACGACGGCAGCGCCGAACGCGCCGAGCGCCTGCATCGCACGCTGCCGCAGACCGCCGTGCTGTGGCAACCGGATGCCGCGTTGACGGCGTACGCCAGCTACAGCGAAGGCTTGTCACTGGGCAAGGAAGCGCCGTTCTGGACCAGCAACGACGGCGCGTTCCTCGGCCCGCGCCTGTCGCGCCAGATCGAGATCGGCGGCAAATACCGTTGGCGCGACGCGCTGCAACTGGGTGTCGCCATGTATCACATCCGCCAGCCCTGGCAACACGCGCGCCCCGACGACAGTATCGCCGGCTTCACCTTCGTCCAGCGTGGCGAGGAAGTGCACGACGGCGTGGAGCTGTCCGCCGACGGCGACATCACGGCGCATTTGCACCTGCACACCAGCATCAGCCACATCCGTGCCCGCGCGCGCCATGCCGACACGCCGGCCTACGAAGGCCACCAGGTCGTCAACGTGCCATGCCTGCGCGCCCTGGTGCGACTGGGTTGGACAGTGCCGTGGATGCCGAGCCTGACCGTCAGCGGCGGCTGGCGTTACGCCGCCAGCAACCCGGCCACTCCGGACGGCCGCGTCAGCGTGCCGGCCTACCACGTGGTCGACGCCGGCATACGTTTCCGGCATACCGTGTCCGGACACCCTGTCACCTGGAGGCTGGGCGTCGACAACCTGTTCAACCGTTTCTACTGGCGCGACACCGGCGGCGCCTACGGAGACCATTACCTGTTCCCGGGCGCGCCACGCCAGGCCCGCCTGTCCGTGAACATGGGCCTGTGATGACCTGGATCGAGCTGGCCGCCGCCATCCTCAGCGCACTCGGCGTGTGGCTCACCGCACGCCGCCACCCGCTGTGCTGGCCGGTCGGTCTGGTCTCGGTGCTGATCTATGCCGTGGTGTTCATCGACGCCCGTCTGTACTCCGATGCGCTGCTGCAGGGCGCATTCGGCCTGATGCTGGTCTACGGCTGGATCCGCTGGATGCAGCACCTGGATGCCACCGGTCATGTACGCATCACGCCACTGGCGCGCACCGCCGCCGCCCTCCATCTGGCCGTCGGCACCATTGTCGCCGTCGCCCTGGGCTATGCCATGCAACGCTGGACCGACGCCGCCCTGCCATGGCTGGACGCCGCACTCACCGCCTTCAGCCTCATCGCGCAGTGGTGGGAAGCCCGCCGCCACACCGCCGCCTGGTGGTTGTGGATCGGTGTCGACGCCATCTACACCGGCGTATACCTCTACAAGGATCTCCACATCACCGCGCTGCTCTACACCGGCTTCATCGGCCTCGCCATCATCGGCCTGCGCGCCTGGCGTCACGCAGCCGCGCATGGCGGCACCGTGCCGGTGTCGAAACCCTGAAGTCGTCGTCCCCCGCAACCATGCAGGTCGTCGCAAGTCAGTCCGTAAGCTTCCCCTCTAGCGAGACACCGCAAAAGTAGAGCTTTCTGGTCACGGCGAAACACGCGTCTCGCACGTATCGATCGCTAGATCAAGAAGCCTGCCAAAACGCTCGAACTGCCAAAGCAGCGGTTGCATGGACACAGCCAAAACAAACAGAACGGGGTTGGCGGCTGCGACGGCAAGCATGATTACCCCGAAGCCTCCCAAATGAGGATCCGCTGCCTGCTCGATGTGTACAACTTTCTCTATCAACAAAACAGCCGCAACCAATCCAGGCAGTAGCCCAATGCTACCCACCTTGCCCACCAACAGGCCAACACTTCCTCGCAGCCGGGTGATCTCGGTACTCAACGCATGTCGGGCCTGCCGTAATACCACTTCACCTTGATCGGCCAGATCTTCGAGTCGCGCCATATCGACACTGGCATACACTTTTATGTTGTCGAACAACATGTCCGATGGTTTACGCAGGCGTCCCAGCGCCGGGATGATCATTGCCATCTGTGAGAGGAATACCAGCAGGTAAACGCCCAACAATAAAGCGAGTGCGGCAACGTAACCATTTTGCCGCGACATTACCCCAAAACGAGTCAAGACATACACAACACCGATAGCGACACCCAGGACGACTGCGCACCACAGGATTCGCTTCGACACGACATCACCCCATGTACCGTGTTGCTTCCTCCTTGCATCGCGCTCCTCGTCACGTAGTTTCGCCAATATGAGCCATATCGTATCCATAACACTCTCCTCCTTGAATGCCCATTTACAACCACCACATGCCGAAGCGGTCCAGGTGCCGCGCTGAACACCCGACAAGACGCCAGCAACTGATGCTGTGGTCACATCATATCCAGCAAACAAACCCGACCCTGACACTACCGAGATCGTTTTCCAGCAAGTATGGCGAGAAAGACCGGCGTCGAGACTATCAATGCATAGCCTGCATAGCTGAGCATGTGCGGTGCAAAAATCAACACCCCCACCAGAACCACCGCTTCCAGCGCCAACCCGAATAAGCCCACCGCTTTCGCACGCCTGCTGCCCCAGAAGCTTTTCTGGACTGGTGCATCGGGCATACCTCGCGCACGCGCCTGCTCCATACGTCGATGGAATGCAAGACAAAGGTAATAAAAAATACGATGTTCGGCTTTGTCCGCGCTTGGCATTAGCCGAAATGTCATGCCTTTATATGGCCGTATTACGAGATACAGACGACCATGCTCTCCAAATTCTACAGCGCTTGTGTCAAAGCTATTTATTTCATTAAATGAAATAAATCCCTTACGCCCAAGGCGCAGCCCATCATCTTCAAGGCAACATGTTTGGTAACGAATTATTTTGTTTAGGAAAAAAACTGGTAAAACAAATGATCCAAAAAAAATAACAAACATCAATATTATAGCAAAAACTTTAGAATCAATAACTGAAATCTCAAAAACAAATAAATGCACCGCACTGTAAATTGAAATTACCTCCAAGAGGATCAATGCGAGTGGTGCGAAAACATTTGTGACTTTTACGTTACAAGATAAATTTGAATTCATAGATATTTGTTTCATTATAATTAAATCATAAAACATACATGTTTCTATTTCAGATCAAAAAATCCAACTCATCACGCCACTTTTCTTTTCAAGCCGATACGTTTCTTCGTAACCAACAGGCTGCATCTCCAGCTCCGGATGACGGATCGGATCCGGCCAATAGCTAAACTTGAGGCCACAGCGGTCATACCAGTCCTCATCAACGAGAACTTCCATGCTTAGTGCTGCATAACCGTCACCACGTCGAAACTTGACTGCACTGTTGCCGGGGTTGGTGACCGCATCTACCGGATCCACTTGAATTTCCACCGGGTTGCGACTGGACTTGATTTTTTCCACGACATCATGCCCCCCCGCTCCCCACCGGGAAAAAACTTTCGGCTTTGTCGAGTAGTTTTTCTCCCCAGCTTTTTTCCGGAGCGGCGCTGAGCGTCGGCGTACCCTTCTTGTGCGGTTTCAGTTCGGCATCACTGCTGAGCCCGCTGGCGTGGGTCGCGAGCACCTGTTCACCCTTGTTACCGCGCAACACCACCTTGTACGCGTAATCGCTTGCGTCCGAATAATTGGGCATCAACACATTCAGGATAAGCCGGTCACGGCCGATTTCGCTTTGCCACTCAATCGCGATCTGCAATCCATACACCTGATTAGCCTTCTTTCTCAGCCATGGAAATTACCGACAGCACGCAAACGCG
>CAZMKO010000105.1:0-8048 GCA_964566965.1 uncultured Rhodanobacteraceae bacterium | reverse complement strand
ATCTATTTCGACGCCAAGTCCGACTACCAGATCGGCGCACCGCAGATCGGCGAGATCCTGTCCCAGCTGGGTGTGGCGTTTGAATTCGACGTGGCCTCGATCCTGCGCAAGGACAGCCTGGAGATGACCGACGCCGACCGCCGGCTGATCCGCGCCACCATCGAGGCGCAACCGCACCGCCACGTGCTGGTCACGCACGGCACCGACTCCATGGTGGACACCGCGCGCGTGCTGGAAGACATCGAGGGCAAGGTCATCGTGCTCACCGGTGCGCTCAATCCGGCCCGTTTCCAGGGCTCGGACGCGGTGTTCAACATCGGCTGCGCGGTGGGTGCGGTGCAGACGCTGGCCGACGGCGTGTGGATCGCCATGAACGGCCGCGTATGGGACCCGCGCCATGTGCGCAAGAACCGCAAGGCCAACCGCTTCGAGGCCGCTGAAAGCTGACGCGGCGCCCTTCGCCACCGACCCATGAAAAGGGAGCCCGGCCTGGTCGCCGGGCTCCCGCGTTTTCATCCCTGAACCGCCGCGTCCCTGCGGCGTATCCATGCGCTCAGAACTGCAGGCTCCAGTCGTCGATGTAGCCGCTGTAGCCGGTATACACGTCGTCCACCTTGAGCTTCCAGGTGCCGTTGCCCTGCACCGAGGCCGCGTTGACGCTCCAGGTCTGGTCGACATTGCTCTGGTAGTCGTTGTAATCCGGCTGTTTCAGCACCACCGACGCCCCGTTCGGCGCGTACAGGGTGACGCGCAGGTCGCCGCGATACGGATGCACGATGCCGACATGGACCTTCAGATCCGAAGCGGCCGCCCCCGGCTCACCGCTGACGTTGATGTTGCTGGTCACGCTGCCGCCATCGGGAATCGGCGTGTCGGTGTCGTTGTCGAAGCTGCCGTTGTCGCCACCGTTTCCATTGTCACCGCTGTCCCAGGTGGCCTTCAGCGATACGCCCGAGAAGTTCTGGTACCCGCGCAGCTTCACGTAGTAGGTGCCCGCCTGCGGCGAGGCGAAGCTGCAGCTCTCGCTGTTGCCGGTACGGTACGGGCGGCAATCCCAGCTGCCGGTGGTGGGTTCGGCACCGAACCTCACGTACAGATCGGCATCGCCGGACCCGCCCGAGGTGCTGATCACCAGGTTGCCGGCGCCGGCCGGCACGTCCACCTTCCAGGTCTGCGTGAACTGGCCCGCGCTGCCGGAGATGCCGGTCACCGGCACGCCGTTGTCGAGGTCGCCACCGCCACCGTTGCCGTCGGACACGCTGACCTGCTTGCTGGTGCTGTCGGTGGCGCCGTCGTCGTCGGTCACGGTGAGCGTGACCGTGTAGCTGCCGGCGCTGGTGTAGGTGTGGCTGGGATTGGCGCTGCTGGAGCTGGCACCGTCACCGAAGTCCCAGCTGCGCGAGGCGATCGACCCGTCGCTGTCGCTGGAGGTGTCGGTGAAACTCACCTTGAGCCCGTCGACACTGTCGGTGAACGAGGCCGACGGCGGCGTGTTGCCGGGCGGATTGGATCCGCCACCCAGGTCGTCCATGGCCTGACCCATGATGATCGTGCCCAGACCGCTGGCCAGGTCGTAGCCCGCGCCTGCCTGCTCACCGCCGTTGTTGCCGGAGGTGATGTCATGGAAATCCGAGGACGGCAGGTCGTAGAGCAACGGTGCGGCGAAGCCGACGTTCGAGCCCTTCACCGCCAGCACGCGGGCCCAGAAGCCGGCGAACATCGGTGCCGACAGGCTGGTGCCGCCGATCTGCTGGTAGCCGCCGTTGACGATGACCTTGGCGCCGGAACTCGGATCACCCGGATAGGCCACGTCGGCCACGCCGCGGTGGCTGCCGTTGAACAGGCCCTGCTGCCAGCTGGGTTGCGGCTCGAATTTGCTTTCGCTGCCGCCGGTGTCGCTCCACACCGTCTCGCTCTGCCAGGTGGTGCCCGAGGTGTTCACGCGGGTGCCGGCCACCGCGACCACGTATTGCGAGGCCGCCGGCCAGCTCGGCGTGGTGCCGCCGTCGCCGCACTCGTCGGCGCCGCTGTCACCGGTGGAAATGGAGAAGGTCTGGCCCTGCGCCACCGCCTGCTGGAAGGCCTGGTCCTGCGCGGCCGCCGAACCGTCCTGCTGGGTGTAGGTTTCACATTCACCCAGCGACACGTTGATGATTTTCACCGAATTGTCGGACACGATGCGGTTGATGTCCGCGGTGAGGTTGGCGTTGGACAACGTCGGGATGTTGTAAAACACGATCTTGCCGACCTTGCCCCCGGCCATGCCGACGATGTCCTGGCTGTCCAGATTCCACTCGCCCACGCCACTGGTATCGCCACTGGTGCCATTGACGTTGATGGTCTGGGTGCTGACCTGCGGCAGCCCGTTGCTGCTGGTGAAACTGTTGAGATCGGTAATGGTCTGCGACAGCGAACCTTGCGTGATGATGCCCACCGGCACGCCGCTGGCATCCGGCAGATTGTCGCCGCCATAGATCGCCGGCCAATCGGTCGGGTCGTGGCCGGTCACCGCCTGCGGCTGGACCTGGCCCTGGCTGTCCATGCGGGTGTAGGTGTGCGCATGATGCACGTCCTGCAGGCCGATCACCGACAGCACCACGTCCTGCAAGGCGGCCGGTACGTGCGCGGCGGCGGTGTTCATGTAGCCGATATTCCCCTGCGCCGTCTGCACCTTCGCGAAGCGGGTCTGGAATGCCGTCTGCGCCGCGGCCGACGTACCGTCGGCCGACACCAGCATGCGGTTCGCCGACACCTTCACGTTGGTGAAGCCGTGGCTGCGCAAGTACGCGGCCACCTTCTTCGCCTGCGCGGTGGTGGGCGAATAGCTGCTGCGGAACTGGGCCGGCGTCAACGCCCGCTTGGCGATCAGCGCGCTGGGCGAGTGGGCGTTCTTGATGAAGGTGTGCAACTGCGCGGGGTTGCGCCACTTCAACGCCACCTCGATGTGGATGGGATGCGTGTCCGGCAACGCCCCCATGATCTGCGCTCCCTGATTGACCGTGGTGGCCTGGGTGACCGCCGTGGACTGCGTGTTTCCGGGCAACGTGCCGGCAGCCATGGCCGTCGACGCGATGCCCATGCCCACGGCAACCGCAAGCGTTTTCATGCGTGAATGGAATTGCATTGGTGACCGTCCTCCGAATTTGGGCAAAAGCGAACCCGATGCGGCCCGCGTAGAGCCTCATGAAATGGAATGGCCGCTCGTTGGCGGCTGGTTTTCGGCCTTGCGGCTCCACGGGCACCCGGAGGCACTGGCTCTGCCCTGTAGGTCCTTCCAGAACGGCAGCGTGCGGGTGTTGCGTGCGGGACGATACGCGGCGTGTCGGTATCGCTGTGGAGCCGTCCGCCAACCTCCCCGCCGGCGGACGATCTAAAAACTAGACCCGTATCCTCAGGCTGTCAACACAAAAAAGGTCACAAAGTGACATTTTCTGTCATGTGACCAAGGTCATGCCTCAGGCTGTGAACTTGCGCACAAAATCGGGGCCTGGTCAGCGTGAGCACGGTGTCTTTGTCTCCAAACCATGCAAGGCGGCAAAAAAATAAATTATATTATTCAATATGTTATACAACATATTGCAAGTCATATCTCGCCTTCCCGACTCACATCATGCCGGTTTCCAGCTTGGCTTCGTCGGACATCATCGAATAATTCCACGGCGGATCGAACACCATGTCGATATCGGCTTCGACGATGGTCGGGATCATTTCCAGCTTCTCGCGTGCGTCGTCCACCAGGATGTCGCCCATGCCGCAGCCCGGCGCGGTCAGCGTCATCTTCACGTACACCGTGCGCTGGCCGTCCTCGGTGTGCTCCAGGCTGACGTCGTAGATCAGGCCCAGATCCACCACGTTGACCGGTATCTCGGGATCGAAGCAGGTTCGCAACTGGGCCCACACCAGCTTTTCCACATCCGAGTCATCGGCATTGTCCGGCAGCGTCAACGGCTCCGGTTCGGGCTTGCCGAGGGCGTCATGGTCCTTGCCGGCCACGCGGAACAGATTGCCTTCGACGTAGATCGTGAAACTGCCACCCAGGGCCTGGGTGATGTAGCCGATCTGTCCGGCCGGCAACGTCACGCGATCCCCCTGCGGCACCATGACCGCCGGGCAGTCGCGCTGCAAGGTGAAAGGCTCGCTGTTGACACTGAAACCGCTCATGACGCTCTCTTGGGGACGGAGGGGGGAGAAAGGGCGCGGCGCATGACCCGCGGCAGTAACCGCCGGCGGCCATGGGCGAACGCCCATTATGCCTGCTTGGATAAGGACCGTCGCGGTCCAAATCAAGCGTCGCCGTATCGGATCCGGGTATGATGGCGGTTTTGCCCCGTTCCTGCCCATGGCCCCGTCACCCAAGGCATCCTCGCCAACCACCTGGCTGCGCGCTCTCGCGCAGGCCGTCATCGCCATCGTGTGTGCCGCCGCCATGGCCATGGCGTTCGGCGCCGTCTGGGTCGCGGTGATGTTGCGCGTGCCATCGGCATCATGGTGGTTTGCGCTGCCGGTCGGCGCGGCAATGGGCGTGGCCGTCCGGGCCTGGGTGGTCCGCGGACGCACGCCGGCCATGCTCCTGGCCGCCGGCGGTACCCTGCTGGCGACCCTGTACATGAAATGCCTGCTGGTCGGCCTGCAGCTGGCGGCCGTGATGGGCCTGCCCTACCTGCACACCCTGCGCCGCGCGGGTATCGGGATGCTGCTGGCACTGGCGCGGCATATGGCGCAGCCGCACCTGACGTTGGCCTGCACCGTGGGCATGCTGCTCGCGGTGGCCTTGGCCGCGCGCGGTGGCGTCAACCGTCGTCCAGCGTCTTCAGCGCCGTGACCAGCTCGGCGGCCATGGCCTGGCCGTCGCCGTAGAGCATGCGCGTGCGGTCGGCGTAGAACAGTGCATTCTCCACGCCGGCGAAGCCCCGTCCCTTGCCGCGCTTGATGACGATGGTGTTGCGGGCCGCCGCCACGTCCAGCACCGGCATGCCGTAGATCGGCGATCCCGGGTCGGTCTTGGCCGCCGGGTTGACCACGTCGTTGGCACCGATCACCAAGGCCACGTCGGTGCCGGCGAACTGCGGGTTGATGTCGTCCATGTCGGCGATCAGGTCGTACGGCACGCCGGCCTCGGCCAGCAGCACGTTCATGTGCCCCGGCATGCGTCCGGCTACCGGGTGGATGGCGAAGGCCAGCTTCACGCCGCGCTCGATCAACAGCTTGGCGAATTCCCATATCTTGTGTTGCGCCTGGGCGACGGCCATGCCGTAACCGGGCACGATGACCACGCGCTCGGCATAGGCCATCATCACCGCCGCATCGGACGCCTCGATGGGTTTCATCGATCCCTCGACCTCCCCGGCCGCCGCAGCGGCCGCGGCACCGAAATTGCCGAACAACACGTTGCCCAGGGAACGGTTCATCGCCTTGGCCATCAGCTGGGTGAGCAAGGTGCCGGCCGCGCCGACCACCATGCCGGCGATGATCATGGCCTCGTTGCCCAGCGCAAAGCCCTCGAAGGCCACGGCCAGCCCGGTCAGGGCGTTGTAGAGGGAAATCACCACCGGCATGTCGGCGCCCCCGATGGGCAGGGTCATCATCAGGCCGAACGCCAGCGCCAGGACGAAAAACAGCACGATCGTGCCGGTCCCGCCGTGCGCGCTGGCCAGCACGATGCCGAGGATCACCGCCACCCCGAGTACTGCCATGTTGGCCAGGCGTTGGCCCGGAAACACCCAGCGCCGATCCATCCAGCCCTGCAGCTTGGCGAAGGCCACCAACGACCCGGAGAACGACACCGCACCGATCAGCGAACCGAGTACCGCCAGCGTCATGTGCATGCTGCCGGGCACGGCTTCCGCATCCGTGGCCAACGGCAGCAAGGCGGCCACACCCAGCAGTTCCACCGCGCCGATGGCGGCCGCCGCGCCGCCTCCCATGCCGTTGTACAGCGCCACCATCTGCGGCATCGCGGTCATCGCCACGCGGCGGCCACTGATCCACGCCGCGGCCACCGCCAGCGCGATCGCCACGAACATCAGTCCGCGATGATGCATGCCGGGCAGGAAGAACGTGGCCAGCACCGCCAGCAGCATGCCCGCGCCGGCCCAGCGGATGCCGCCACGCGCGGTACGCGGCGAACTCATGCGCTTCAGGCCCAGGATGAACAGCACCGCCGCCAAAAAATAGACGCCACGCACGCCCCATTCGACGGCACTCATGATTTGTCTCCCGGCTTGCGGCTGGTCTTGAACATGTCCAGCATGCGCTCGGTGACCACGTACCCGCCGGCCACGTTGCCCGCCGCCAGCAGGACCGCCACCAGGGCCAGCCCGGTCTCCCAGCCGGTGTCGGCGTGTCCCAGCGCCACCATGGCCCCGACCAGCACGATGCCATGCACGAAGTTGGATCCGGACATCAACGGCGTATGCAGGATCACCGGCACCCGGCTGATGATCTCGTAGCCGGTGAACGCCGCCAGCATGAAGATGTACAACGCCACAAAACCGTCGATCATGTGCCCTCCCCGGGTCGGTCCCGCCGAAGTCGTTGCCGCCGGTTCCGGTGCCGGTCCGGCGGACAGCCCTGCCATACCGGTTACGATAGCGCAATGGACCGCCTTGCGGAGATGCCCCGGAAACGTCCGGCCGGTGTCAACCGCCACCGCGCCGATGCGTTAGTCGAGAGGAGCACGCCACGATGGAGTCCGGGCATGACCCACAACACGAGGACCGCCCCGTGAACAGCGCCGTACAGGCACTGGACACGCCGCTCGCGTCCGACGATGCGGTGCCGGCCACGCTGGACGAATTTCTCGCCGGCGTGGAACGGCGCGCATGGCGCATGGCCCGGTTCGCGCTGAACGACGCCGACGAAGCCATGGACGCCGTGCAGGACGCCATGCTGCGCCTGGTGCGCCATTACCGCAACAAGCCGGCGGCCGAGTGGGCGCCCCTGTTCTGGTCGATCCTGCGCCGCCGCATCGTGGATCTGCAGCGACGCCGCAAGGTGCGTTCGATCGTGGTCGGCTGGCTGGGCGGCGGCAGCGACGGCCACGGCGGCGAAATGCCGGTCTGGGAGCCGGTCAGCCACGATCCGACGCCGCAGGAACACCTGCAGGACCGCCAAGCCATGGGCGAACTGCAACAGGCCGTCGACGGCCTGCCCGCGCGCCAGCGTGAAGCCTTCATGCTGCGCGTGCTGGAAGACATGAGCGTGGCCGACACGGCCACGGCAATGGGCTGCTCCGAAGGCAGCGTGAAGACCCACCTGTCGCGTGCCATGCACGCACTGCGTGACCAACTGGAGGATTGGCGATGAAACCCTCGCCGGACACCGACATCACCACCCGCGCCCGCGAGCTGTACCGCGAGTGGGGGCCACGGGTCGACACCGCCACCGCCGCGCGGTTGCGCGCCGCGCGCCGCACGGCGCTGGAACAGGGCACGGCGCCACGCCGTCCGCTGCGCTGGATGGTGCCCGCCGGCGCCTTCGCGGCGGCGGTGCTGGCGCTGGTGGTCAACTGGTCCTCGCTGCCGCCGCAGCATGCCGCCCCCGTGGCCAGCCACGTCGCCGTCACCGATGAGCAGGCCCTGCCCCCGGACGCCGACCAGACCGACCCCGCGCTCTACCAGGACATGGATTTCTATGCGTGGCTCGCCGAGCAGCCGCGGGTCGCCAGCCGGACCGCGCACCCATGAGCCGCTTTCACCTGCTCTTCGGGCTGCTGCCGGTGCTGGCATTGACGGCCCTTCCCGGGCTGTCGGTGGCCGGCATGCCCGTGCCCGGAACCGCGGCCTCGGCGCCACAGGCGCAACGCGATCCGCAGACGGCCGTGCCGTGGTCGCGACTGGATCCCGACACCCGCCACCTGCTTGCACCGATGCAATCGCGCTGGAACCGCATGCCCGCGCACGTCCAGCACCACATCGTGCACAAGGCGGAACACTGGAAGACCTTGCCGGAAAAACGGCGCGAGGCG
Source organism: uncultured Rhodanobacteraceae bacterium (assembly GCA_964566965.1). GTDB lineage: Bacteria > Pseudomonadota > Gammaproteobacteria > Xanthomonadales > Rhodanobacteraceae > Oleiagrimonas. The sequence goes on along the minus strand of CAZMKO010000105.1, from coordinate 82 downwards.
ATCCGCCAACGCATCGCGCGCTGGGAGAAGATGTCCCCCGACGAGCGCCGCCGCGCGCGCGCCAACCACCGCGCCTACCGCC
>CAZMKO010000104.1:0-8102 GCA_964566965.1 uncultured Rhodanobacteraceae bacterium | reverse complement strand
GCGCTGATGCATCCGGGCACCGGCATCGAACGCGAATACCTGTGCCGCGTGCACGGCGAAGTACCGCCCGACGCGCTGGAAAAGCTCAAGGCCGGTGTGGAGCTGGAGGATGGGCCAGCCCGCTTCGACGACATCACGGTGGTCAGCGAGGGCAACAGCAACAGCTGGTACCGCGTCACCATCGCCGAAGGCCGCAACCGCGAGGTGCGCCGGCTGTGGGATTCGCAGGGCTTCCTGGTCAGCCGTCTCAAGCGCATCCGGTACGGCAACATCGAGCTCCCGCGCAACCTGCGCCGCGGCGATTCGCGGCTGCTCGATGCCGAAACCATCAAATCGTTGCGCCAGAAGGCCGGCCTTGGCGACCCGCCGCCGGCCCTGACCCTGTCGCCGGTGTTGCGCCAGCGCCGCGCCAGCCGCCATGTCACCGAGTTCAAGCCCGAGCGCAAGAGCCAGGATGCCTGGACCGGCGCCTACCAGAGCGAGGCCCGCGAACTTACCGCGTTCGACCGCATCCGTGACGAACGCCCCGCGCGTGGCAACAAGGGCAAGCGGCGGCGCCCGGTCAACGGCAACGTGGCCCAGCCGGACAACGCGGGCAACAAGCGCAAGCCCAAGAAGAAACGCGTGGCACCGGGCCAGGAACTGCCATCCGTGCGTACCTGGTTTGCCGGCGACAACCGCGGCAAGCCGCCGCATGGCGGCAAGAGCGGCAACCGTTCCGGCAAGAAGCCGGGGGCCTCACGGCGCGGTGGCGGCAACCGGCACGGCAACCGCTGACTCCCTTCCCGACATCGCCGCGGCCGCCATCACGAACAATCATTCGAGTTTCAATGAAGGAACCCACTCATGAGTGACGTGCGCATCTACCACAACCCCCGCTGCTCCAAGTCCCGCGCCACGCTGGAACTGTTGCAGGACAAGGGTATCGAGCCCGAAGTGATCAAGTACCTGAGCACACCGCCGAGCGCGGAGGAGCTGGACCGGATACTGAAGCTGCTGAAACTCGAGCCGCGTCAGCTGATGCGCCCCACCGAGGCGGAGTACAGCGAACTCAACCTGGCCGACAACAGTCTCACCCGCACGCAGCTGATCGAGGCCATGGTCGCACACCCGCGCCTGATCCAGCGCCCCATCGTGCTGGCCAACGGAAAGGCCTCGCTGGGACGTCCGCCGGAAGCGGTGCTGGATATTCTCTGATCCGTCGACACCCGTTGATGCCATCGGGGATGGCATGGCGTGCCGCAAGCACGATCGCGGCCATGGGCGGCTCCCACAGGGCACCCCGGAAAACCGGTTTTTTGTAGGAGCGGCGCGGAGGTCCAACGGCCGCCGCGCCCGGGTTACGCCGTCAGAAACGCAGACGCAGGTAGAACGTGGGGCCGTCGGTCTTCAAGTCCAGCTTGGCCGTCGCATTGTCGTATTTTTTCTTGACGTGCAGTCGCGAGGCTGAATATTCCAGCCCGAAGCCGGCGTTCTGCCACGGGAACCATTCCACGCCAAGCGCCGCGTTCCAGATGTGGCCGTTCAGGTCGCCGCCGTTTTTCTTCACGCCGGCCACGTCGGCGTACATGCGCCACTGGTCGTTGAAAGCGTGGCGCCAACCCAGCGTCAGCATGGGGGCGACGGCACTGCCCTCGTAACCGGCCTTGCCGGTTCGTGACTCGTCACCGGCACTGGCCCAACCACGCGCTGTCATGTCGACCTTGTAGTAGGCGGCACCGAGGCCGACACCAAACACATCGCTGTCCTGGCCGAACCACCATTTGTAGGAAGCCGACCCGAAGTCGAAGTCCACGCTGCTCTTGATGTGCGCGTCGATATCGGTGCCAAGTGCCGGAATCGGCTGCGAATAGCTCTTGCTGCGGTCGCGATGAACCTGAAAATAATCGAACGAGAAGCCTTGGCTGTCGCCAATCAGGAAATCCAGGCGCAACCGCGGGTCGGTGGTGCGTTTGCGAAAACCGAGATCATCCTCGAAGCTGAGCTTGCCATCGACACCGGCGACCGGACCCTCGCCATTGGCGGTCAATGTGGTGTCATTGTTGGAGTAATAACCACCCAGCCAGATGCTGGTTCGATCCAGGGCCGGCGAGTGCTGCGCCGACGCCGCCGTGCTGACGACGCCGAGCACACCGGCGACGGCCAACGTGGCGACGACACGCCGTGAACGATGTTTCGACATGGGGGAACCTCGCTTGGTGGGGAGAGGTCATTATCGAATCTTTGCAACCGTTTTACATGCGTCGGCGTATGGACGACGCATGCCCGGTTCAGACAGATGACCCGGCCTTGAATGCATCCTGCACGTTGAATCCGTGCCCGTGCGAGCCGCTCGACAAGCTGTTGGAGTGACCCCAGCCGTGATGACCGGATACCGGCAAGCACGCATCGCGGCTGAAGCCGCTCCCACAGGCGGACGCTCACGACGCGCTGCTATGGGGCGTCCAGACTGAAACCGTCGGCATCCATCCAGGCCGGAAAATGCTCGCGATGGGCTTGCAGCCGCGCGGCCTCCAGCACGCAGGTGACCACCTGCTCACGCGCGCCAAGCTCAACCAGCGGCATGCCCTGCGGATCCAGGATCGCGCTGTCGCCGGCATACTCGTGGCCGTTGCCGTCACGGCCGACACGGTTCACGCCAATGCAGCAGGCCAGGTTCTCGATGGCGCGTGCGCGCAACAACGTGCGCCAGGCGTGCCGACGCGGGGCCGGCCAGTTGGCGACGAACACCGCCAGGTCGTACTCCATGCCGGCCGCCGCCGCATCGTCGCGGCGATTGCGGATCCACACCGGAAAGCGCAGGTCGTAACAAACCTGCGGCAGGAGACGCCAGTCACGCCATTCCACCACCAGACGCTCGCCACCGGCACTGTAGTGCTCGTGTTCGTTGGCGTAACGGAACAAATGCCGCTTGTCGTAATGACGCACGTCCCCGTCGGGCGTGACGAACAGCATGCGGTTGTACACGCCCGACCCGCCGGCCCCATCCGCCCGCAACTGCACACTGCCCAGCATGGCGGCATCGAGGCGGGCAGCCATGTCTTGCAACCAGTCCAGCGTCGGACCCTGCATGTCCTCGGCCGCATCGATGGCCGCGTTGGAAAAACCGCTGGTGAAGGTTTCCGGCAAAATCACCAGGTCGGTCCGACCGGCCAGCGGCGCAACGAGTTCGCCGTAGTACCGGCGATTGCCCACCGGATCGTGCCAGCGCGTGTCCCCCTGCACCAGCGACACCCGGAGGTCGCGCATGCCCGCGTTCACAACTGCCGCAGTCGCTCGGCGGCCGCCTCCAGCGTGGCATCGTTCTTGGCGAAACACAGGCGCAGCAGGCGCGAGGACGGCGGCGTGGCGTAGAACGGCGACAACGGAATGGCCGCCACGCCGGCCTCGCGCACCAGCCATTCGCTGAAATTGATGTCGTCAGTGTCGCGGATGGCGCTGTAGTCGACCAGCTGAAAATACCCTCCCTCGACATCCAGGCAGGTCAATCGGGAATCCTGCAGCAACGCGCGGAAACGATCCCGGCGCGCCTGGTAGAAGGCGGACAGCCCCTGGTAATGCGCCGCATCGTTTTCCAGCGCGTTGGCCAAGGCCACCTGGGCCGGACGGAACGTGCAGAACGTCAGATACTGGTGCACCTTGCGAAATTCGGCCGACAACGCCTTCGGCGCCACGCAATAGCCGACCTTCCAGCCGGTGCAGTGCCAGGTCTTGCCGAACGAGCCGACCACGAAACTGCGCGCCGCCAGTTCCTCGTGGCGCCACACGCTCTGGTGCTCGGCACCGTCGTGCACGATGTGCTGATAGACCTCATCGGAAAGCACCACGATATCGGTCCCGCGCACCAGCTCGGCCAGCGCATCCAGATCGCTGGAGGCCAGGATCGCGCCGGTGGGGTTGTGCGGGCTGTTGATCAAAATCATGCGTGTGCGCGGCGTGATCGCCTCGCGCACGCGTTGCCAGTCAACGTGGAACGACGGCGCCTGCAGCGGCAGGTGCACCGCCGTCGCCCCCTGCAGGTTGATCGCCGGCTCGTAGCAGTCGTACGCCGGATCGAACACAATCACCTCGTCGCCGGCCCGCACCACGGCCGCGATGGCCGCAAAGATCGCCTCGGTGGCCCCGGAGGTCACGGTGACCTCGGTGTCGGGACTGACCCGGCGACCATGCATGCGTTCGGTCTTCAGCGCGATCTGTTCGCGCAGCGCCGGCATGCCGATGCCGGGGGCGTACTGGTTGTGGCCCTCGGCCATGGCGCGGGTCACGGCCTCGCGCAGGGCTTCGGGCGGTTCGAAATCGGGAAACCCCTGACCCAGATTCACCGCTTTGTGCTCCACGGCCAACTGGCTCATCACGCTGAAAATGGTGGTGCCGACCTTGGGCAATTTGGTGTCCAGACGCATCTCGGAGGCTCCGCGAAAGGCAAAGCCGCATGCTAGCATGCGGTCCCGGCCGCACGGCCCGTACACGTCGGCACGCCACCAGGCGCAAGGCAAGCCGCCGCCAATCGGAAAAGCCGGCCCGCGACACGCGTCCCCCCGGATACTCCGGGACATGCCCGGGTGCTTGTAAACCGGTACAACGCACGCTAAAATGGCCGACTTCATATAGTCATTTCGCCAGATTCAGGAGTCCGCCGTGAAGGTGCTTTCCTCGCTCAAGTCCGCCAAGCAGCGTCACCGCGACTGCAAGGTCGTGCGCCGTCGCGGCAAAGTTTTCGTGATCTGCAAGAGCAACCCGCGTTTCAAGGCGCGCCAGCGCTGAAAACGCCGGGCAACCGGTTTTGGAACGGCAGGCATTTCGCCTGCCGTTTTCTTGTCCGGCGCTTGCCATCGACAAGTCCGCGCCGCTAAAATCGCGGGCTCGCTGGAACACGCCGTTGTAGCTCAGTCGGTAGAGCAACTGATTCGTAATCAGTAGGTCGGGGGTTCGACTCCCTCCAACGGCACCACTTCCGGCACCCCGATATTGCTACGGTTCCCGCATGCCGCGTCCGCGCGGTTTTTTTGTGCCCGCACCCTGCCGGTGCCGTTCCGATCACGGTTTACAAGGTCATCACGCAAGCCAGCAGCAACAGCATTTCCGTGGCCTCGATGCCGGCGCCGAGGCCATCGCCGGAAATTCCGCCGAGGCGATGCTTCCAGTACAACGCGATCAGCGGTACGACCAGATACGCCACCAGCAGGGCGGGTGCCAACCACAAGCTGACCAGGCCGAGCAACACCGCCCAGCCGGCGATCGTGCCCCACCCCAGCTGCCATGCAAAACGCTCGCCCATGCCCGCCTGCAACGGCGGCAGACCATGGCTCCAGACCAGCGTGCCCCAACGCGCCCACGCCGGGATCAGCAGCAATGCCGACGCACCGGTGCCGGCCATGGCGTGCAGCAACGCGAATTTCAGCAACAGCTGCACCACCAGGGTGACCGCACCGAACACCCCGAGATGCGAATCCTTCAATACGTCCAGGAACCGTTGCGGATCGCGGTGTGCCGCTCCCAGCGCGTCGGCCACGTCGGCCATGCCGTCCAGGTGCAGCGCGCCGGTGATCCATACCCAGGCGGCCACGGTCACCGCCGCGGCCGGCATCGGATGGGCTCCGAGGACATGCAGCACGCACCACAGCAAGGCACCGATCAACAGGCCCACCAGGGGATGCCAGCGCGCACTGAGGGTCAGGTCGACCGGATCGAAATCGCGCACCTGCGGTGTCGGCAGGCGGGTCAGAAATTGTATGGCCAGAATCAGGCGACGCGCGATCATGGGTGGTCCAGCTCCCGTATTTCTCCCCACGGCGTCCCGTCGTCGCCGCGTCCCAGCCGCAGGCGCAGACGCGCACCGTAGTCCAGCCGCAGGCTCCAGGTCTGCGCCGGCGTCCAACCCAGCGCCAGCGACAACAGCGTGCGCATCGGGCCGGCATGACTGACCACCAGCACCGGCGACCCGTCCTCACCGGTATCCAGCAACGACGCCAGTGCCGCCTCGACACGCGTCACGAAGGCCGCCCAGGGCTCGGCCTTCGGCGGGCCATGGCCGGCCGGATCCTGATGGAAACGGGCCACGGCGCCCGCATCCAGACTCGCTAGGGCGCGGCCGTCCCAGTCGCCGAAATCCATTTCGCGCCAGCGCGGGTCACACATCGGCGCCTCCGGCGTCAGCACACATGCCGTCTCCATGGCGCGCCGACGCGGCGAACTGATCACCCGCGACCAGTCACGGTGTCCGTATGCCCGCCGGACCGCCCGCACCGCCTCGGGGAGCGGTGCCGGGTCCGTGCGCCCGTCCAGATACCCGGCGCGGCCGGTCGTGGCATGGCGTATCAGGTCCACAATCATCACGCGTCGCCCCGCCCGCTCACCGACGCCTCGGCGAACGTGGCCATGCCGTTGTGCAGGGCGCACGCCAGGCGCAGCAGCGGCAGTGCCAGAGCCGCGCCCGATCCTTCCCCGAGACGCAAATCGAGCTGCAGCAGCGGCTCGGCCCGCAGGACCTCGAGGATCCTCGCGTGCCCGTGCTCGGCGGAACGGTGCGAGAACAGCAACCAGCCGCGTACACCGGACTGGATGCCGACCGCCGCCAGTGCCGCCACGGTAACGATGAACCCGTCCACCAGCACCGGTATGCCGCGTTGCGCGGCCGCCAGCATGGCCCCGGCCAACGCCGCGATCTCCAGACCGCCGACGCGGCGCAGCGCTTCCATGGCCGGTATCGATGCCGCCCCGATGGCATGACCGTGGCGGGCCAATCCCCGCTCGATGAGCGACTGCTTGTGTGCCTGGCGTCCGGCATCGAGCCCGGTTCCGGCACCGGTCACCTCTCCGGCGGCCAGGCCGGTCAGCGCACAGGCGATCGCACTGGCAGCCGTGGTATTGCCGATGCCCATCTCGCCCAGTATCAGCACATCGGCACCGCCGGCGGCAACCGTATCCACGGCCCGCTTGCCGGCATCCAACGCGTGATGCAGGTCCGCCTCGTCCATGGCCGGCGCGGTGCAAAAATCCCGTGTCGCGCGACGCGGGCGATCGGTCGTCACGCCAACCATGGATTGTGTGGCACGACTGCCCACGTCCACCACGTGCAACGGCAGGCCCTGCTCACGCGCCAGCACGGCGATGGCCGCGCCGCCGGCGGCAAAGTTCTGCAACATCTGCACGGTTACTTCCGGCGGGTAGGCGGATACGCCCTGCGCGCTGATGCCATGGTCGGCGGCGAACACGATCACCGGCACACGCGTGGCGCGCGGTCCATCGCGCCCCTGCATGGCCGCCAACTCCACGGCGAGCCCTTCGATACGGCCCAGCGAGCCCTCCGGCTTGGTGAGGCAGCGTTGCCGCTGCCACGCGCGCCGGCGGTGCCGTGCCGACACCTCCGCACAGGGACGATGGAACCAGTCTGTGGTCACGACACACCCAGGAAAGGAAACGCGCATGGTACCGCGCGACGATACCGCCGGTCCCGGGCACGCGGTGTTCAGGCGCCACGGCCTATGCTGGCGACTGGTGGCCGACCCGATGCGCCGGCCACTTCCGCCACGCCCGGCCCCGTGCCGGTCACCGCGCCATGTCGCCGGGCGGTTCATCCACATGCCGGAGAGAACCGATGAGCGAAAAAACCAACCCACCGACCACCAACGATGCCGGCAACCCGGTTGCCAGCGACGAACTGTCCCTCACCATCGGACCCGACGGCCCGATCGTGCTGCACGACCATTACCTGATCGAGCAGATGGCGACCTTCAACCGCGAGCGCATCCCCGAACGCCAACCCCACGCCAAGGGTGGCGGCGCCTTCGGCCACTTCGAGGTCACCGGCGATGTCAGCGCCTGGACCCGCGCCAAGGTGTTCCAACCCGGTGCCAAGTGCGAGACGCTGACGCGCTTCTCCACCGTCGCCGGCGAGCGCGGCAGCCCCGACACTTGGCGCGATCCGCGCGGATTTTCCACGCGCTTCTACACCGACGACGGCAATTTCGACATGGTCGGCAACAACACGCCGGTGTTCTTCATGCGCGACCCGATGAAGTTCCAGCACTTCATCCGCTCGCAAAAGCGCCGCGCCGACAACGGCCTGCGCGACAACGACATGCAATGGGATTTCTGGACCC
>CAZMKO010000103.1:0-8138 GCA_964566965.1 uncultured Rhodanobacteraceae bacterium | reverse complement strand
CTTATGGCGACCGGTGGGCTCCGGCCATCGCGCCCTTGGGCCGCGCCCCCACGGGTTTCATGAAATTCCCGACCGGCCCGGTGGGAGCGGCCCATGGCCGCGATGGCCTACACCCGGACCCGAGCCCCGCTATCATCCCTGCCACCCCTCACACGGAGACACCCATGAAACTGCTGGTCTGCGGCGGCGCCGGTTATATCGGCTCGCACATGGTGCGTTATCTCGGCCAGGCCGGGCACGAGGTGGTGGTGTTCGACAACCTGTCGACGGGGCACCGCGAAGCCGTTCAGGGGGCGGAGCTGGTGGCGGGCGACGTGCTCGACGCTGGTGCCCTGGATGCCGTGTTTGCGGCGCACCGCTTCGATGCGGTGATGCATTTTTGCGCGCGCTCGCTGGTCGGCGAGTCGGTGGGCGAGCCGTACGCGTATTACGAAAACAACGTGGTTGGCACGCTCGGGCTGTTGCAGGCGATGCGTCGTGCCGGCGTCGACAAACTGGTGTTTTCTTCCACCGCCGCGGTGTTCGGCAAGCCGCAGGCCGAGTTGATCGACGAGGACCATCCGACCGCCCCGATCAATCCGTATGGCGCCAGCAAGCTGATGGTCGAGCGCATGCTGGCCGATGCCGCCGCCGCGTACGGGTTGCGTTCGGTGGCGTTGCGTTATTTCAACGCCGCCGGTGCCGACGAGGCCGGCGCGATCGGCGAAGCGCACGATCCGGAAACCCACCTCATCCCGAATGTGTTGCGTGCGGCGCTGGGCATCGGTGGCGGGCTGAAAATTTTTGGTGACGACTACCCCACCCGCGACGGCACCTGCGTGCGTGATTACGTGCATGTCAACGACCTGGCCAGCGCGCATCTGGCGGCGGTGGACTTCATGCAGCGTCAGGATGGCGCGCACCGGTTCAATCTCGGCAACGGACAGGGCTTCACGGTGCTGGAGGTGGTCGAGGCGTCGCGTCGCGTCACCGGCGTCGAGATCGGCTTCGAGAAGGCGCCGCGTCGTGCCGGCGACCCGGCGGTACTGGTGGCCTCGAGTGCTCGCGCCCGCGCGAAACTGGGCTGGACGCCGCGTTACACCGATATCGGCGACATCATCGCCAGCGCCTGGCGTTGGCACCGCGAGCCGCGTTTCGGGCGCTGAGGGAAGGCGGGGCCATCGCGGCCATGGGCCGCTCCCACAGAGATTCCATGGCAGTCCGGGCAAGCCCTGTGGGAGCGGCTTCAGCCGCGATTCCCCACTTCCGCCGATGCCGACCTTGTGCCGGACACTCAGGCCAGAGTTGCTTCCAGGCTTTCCCGCGCCGCTTCGAAGGAAAAATGCTGGCGCACGTTGTCGCGGCCGCCGTCGGCCAGGGTCTGCCACAGCGTGGCGTCGCTGTAGGCGCGCACCACGGCATCGGCGAAGGTCTCGGCGTTGTCTCCCACCAGCACGTCGCGGCCGTCCTGCAGAAACATGCCTTCCACGGCCATGGATGTGGCCACGACCGGCACGCCGTGGCTCATCGGCGTGTTGATCTTGCCTTTCACGCCCGCGCCATAGCGCAATGGCGCCAGCGCCAGGCGGCAATGGTGGAGTATCGGTTCCAGGTCGGGTATCCGCCCGTGGATGATGATGCGTTCGTGCCGGAACGCCGCGCGCTCGGCGTCCGGCAGGTCGCCCACCAGGTGCAGCATCACTTCCGGCAGCTGCCGCCACACCTGCGGCATGATCGCCTCGGCCAGCCAGGCGACGGCGTCACGGTTCGGCGGGTGGCCCCAGCCGCCGACGAAGAACAGGTCGCGACGTGCGGCAAAGCCGGGTCCCGGCGGATGCACGTGGTGGATGTTGGAAAGCAGGCGCACGTCGGCCTCGGGGATGTCCGTCTGCAGCCAGGTCTTTTCCAGCGGGCTGACCACGAAGGTGGTGTCGGCGCGGCGGATCAGGTCCAGCTCGTGACGCTGGGTGCGCCGGGCCTGGCGCAGACGCTTGGCGTCCCCGGCATGGCGCGCGGCACGCATTTCGCGGATATGGTGGAGGTCCACGGTGTCGAACAGCAGGCGGGCCGATGGCGCGTACCGGCGTACCAGGTCGATATGCGCGCTGGCCACGTAGTGGCGACACAGCATGACTGCATCCGGCGTGCAGCCGGGGTGCCGCAAGTAGTGTGCCAGCGAGCGGACCCGTGGGCGGCATGCCACACGCGCGCCGGTGGCGTGCACGATTGCGCAGGCATCCGCGTCCGCGCGCAGGCTGTCGGGCATGAAGTCCACCGTCCAGCCCATGTCGTGGAGCACCCGCATCACGTTGCAGATGCGTACCGAACCCGAGTCGCGCGAGGGGTCGGGCATCAGCGCGTCCACGATCAGGATGCGCGGCCGGCCGTCGGCGTCCGCGGGCAGATCGGCCGGCGGCATATCTTGCGTCGTGCCGGTGGCCAGCATCTCGCGCAGTTGCCGACCGGCGCGCGCCACGGTGTGCGCGACGCCTTCGCGACGCAGGTGGCGCAGCGCGCCGTGGAGGGTGTTGCCAAGACGCCCGAGGCGCCAACGCAGGTCCAGGGTCAAGCGGATGGTCCGGTCAAAACTGGGTTCGATTGTAGGCGAAAAGCGGCTTCAGCCCCGCGCCCGTGCCGCCGGCAACGCACCGAAGAAACGTATGTAGAGCATCAGGTAGGCCAGTTGCAGCACGGCGCTGATGAAAAAAGGCAGGTTCAGGTAGCCGGCATGGAACAGGGCGCCGCCGATGAGTGGCCCGACGGCGCGTGGCAGTTGGATGGAGATGTTCTGCAGGCTGCTGGCCAGGCCTCGGCGTTCGACGCGGGTAAGGCCGGCGGCCAGTGCCTGGCGCACGCCGGAGGTGCCGCGGTTGCAGGCGCCGCGCAGGGCGTACAGCGTCATCGCCAGCCAGAACCACGGGGCCAGTGGCATCAGGACCAACAGTACCAGGCCGGTGCCACGCATGGAGATGATGGTCGCGATCACGCTGTAGCGGCGTGCCAGCCGCCCGGCCAGCCACGAACCGGCCGAACCGAGCACGAAGCCGACCGCCAGGCCCGGCCCGATGAATTCCAGGCCGCGATGGAACTTCAGCGTGAACCAGATCGCCATCAGCGGTCCGATCAGGCCGATGGCCAGGCCGTTGATGGTGTTGACGGCGACCAGTTGCCCGAGGCGCCGGTTCTCGCGGCGGCGTTCGCGGTGCTGCTCGTCCGCGGCGGCCGGCGTCGATGCCGGCAGCAGCGGCTCGCGTGACATCCACAGCAGGACCAGGGATACCAGCGAGCCGGCCAGCGGCAGGGCGAACAGCATGCGGTAGCCATCCAGGTCCAATTCGTGGCCCATCAGCAGCGGCGGCAGGGCCGCCAGGGCCGCGCCCGCGGCCATGCCGATGAAGCCGATGGCACTGTTGCGGCTGAACACGCTGCCGCGCCGGTTCATGGGCAGCTCGATGGCGAACCAGGCCTGCTCGACGGGTGAGAACGGACCGGCCGAGCCGTTGGCGCCGCGTCCGAAACCGCCGATCACCGCCGCGGTGACCAGCAGCCACGGCGTCGCGGTGGTCATCGCGACCGCCGCCGCACCCACCTGCAGCAGGTCGTAGACGATGAGGAAGCGACGGCGGCCGCCACGGTCGCTCAGCGGTCCCACCGCCATGGTCATGGCCGAGCCGACCAGCAGCGCCCCCATCAGCACCGCGCCGATGGCGGTGCCCGACCACCCCAACGCGTGCAGGTACAGGGTGAAGGCCGCCACCATCGCGCCTTGTCCCAGGCTGCGTGCCGCGCGCACCGCGATCAACAGGCGGATATTGCGGGGCAGAGGAGGCGGGGCGGGCATGCTGTGCATGATGGCACGGACTGGGAGCGCGTAAAAAAACGCCCGCCTACGGCGGCATCGATCCGTGGGAGCGGCTTCAGCCGCGATCGGTGCTTGCGGGTATCTCGCCATCGCAGCTGAAGCCCACTCCCACAAAAAACCGGTTTCCGAGGTATGCCCGGGGCCGTGCTCGCGTCGCGCGGAGCCGTCTTGGCGTCACAATTCGAGTGCAATGCTGCCTACAATGCCTTGCATGGAGGAGAACCGGTTTCCGATTTCACCGTTGCTGCCGGATGTGCGGGCGGCCCTGGCGGAGCATGCCCGTCTGGTGCTGGAGGCGCCGCCGGGCGCCGGCAAGACCACGCAGGTGCCGCTGGCGTTGCTGGACGCGCCGTGGCTGCGCGGGCGACGCATCCTGGTGCTGGAGCCGCGCCGGCTGGCAGCGCGGGCGGCGGCGGCGTTCATGGCCGCGCAGCTGGGCGAGACGGTGGGCGAGACCGTCGGCTATCGCATCCGTTTCGAGTCGCGGGTGTCGGAGGCCACACGGATCGAAGTGCTGACCGAGGGCATCCTGACCCGGCGCTTGCAGGCCGATCCGGAGATGGCCGATGTCGGCGCGATCATTTTCGACGAGTTCCACGAGCGCCATCTGGCCGGCGATCTGGGTGCGGCGCTGGCGCTGGACGTGCAGCGCGGTTTGCGCGAGGACCTGCGCCTGCTGGTGATGTCGGCCACGCTGGATGGCGAACACATCGCCCGGTGGTTGGACGCGCCGCGGCTCAGCAGCCCGGGACGCGGCTTTCCGGTGCGCATCGCGTACCCGCCGGCACGCCGCGACGAGAGCGTGGAAATGCATGCCGCGCGTACCGTGCGCCAGGCGTTGTCGGAAACCGATCGGGGCGACGTCCTGGTGTTCCTGCCGGGACACCGCGAGATCACGCGCGTCGCGCACCTGCTGGAAGGCATGCCGCGCGGCGATGTCGAGGTGCTGCCCCTGCACGGATCGCTGCCGCTGGCCGAGCAGCGCCGCGCGCTGCTGCCCGGCGACGCCGGTGTGCGGCGCGTGGTGCTGGCCACCAACGTGGCCGAGTCCAGCATTACCCTGCCGGGCGTGCGCGTGGTGGTGGACAGCGGTCTGGCGCGCGAGGCGCGTTTCGATCCCAACAGCGGTTTCACCCGTCTGGATACCGTGTCGATTTCCCAGGCATCGGCCGATCAGCGTGCCGGCCGCGCCGGCCGCGTGGCGCCGGGGACGGCGTTCCGTCTGTGGCCCGAAAGCCGGCGTCTGGAAAGCGCGCGCACGCCGGAGGTCGCACAGGCGGACCTGGCCGGGCTGGCGTTGGAATTGGCGGCCTGGGGGCACCGCGACCTGCCGTGGCTGGATGCGCCGCCGGCCGGCGCGATGGCGCAGGCCGACACGCTGCTGCAGCGCCTCGGCGCGCTGGATGCTTCGGGGCATGTCACGGCGCTTGGCCGGCGCATGCGCGAACTGGGTGCGCACCCGCGCCTGGCCGCGGCGGCGGTACGTGCCGCGCCGTCGCAACGGGCATTGGTGGCCGATCTTCTGGCCTTGCTGGAAGCGCGCTCGCCGTTGCGCCGCCACGGTGGCGACGATGCCCTGGCGGGCCGTCTGGCCGCCCTGCACGCATTCCGGGACGGTGGTGCGCGCGGCGCGCAACGTGCCGGCGCCGACGCCACGACCCTGGCCGCGATCGAGCGTGCCGCGCGCGGCTGGCGCAAGCGTCTGGGTGTGCGCACCGCCGCCAGCGGCACGCCGGACGCGCTGGCTATCGGCAATGTGCTGTTGCATGCCTTTCCCGATCGTGTCGGACGCCAGGATGCCGCGCAGCCGCGGCGCTACCGGCTGTCCAACGGACGCGGTGCGCGGCTGGACGATGTCAGTGCCCTGTTCGGTGAACCGTGGCTGGTGGTGACCGACCTGGTCCGGGAGGTGCGCGACAGCCGCATCCTGGCCGGCGCGCCGTTCGATCCCCAACGCCTGGAGCGTGATCATGCCGATCTGTTGCGGCACGAGCGGGTACTGCTCTGGGACGTGTCCCGCGATGCCGTGCAGGCATTCGAGGAATACCGTTTCGACGCCCTGGTACTGGAGCGCCGGCCCGTACCGGTTCGGGACGACGACGCACTGCCGGCTCTGGCCGCGCGCATCCGTGCACGCGGGCTGGGTATCCTGCCCTGGAGCGAGGCGGCTCGGCAGTGGCGATGGCGGGTGCAGGCGGTGCGCCGGTGGCAGCCGGAGCTGGCGCTTCCGGCCTTCGACGACGCGGCGCTGCTCGACGGCCTGGAAACCTGGCTGTTGCCGCATCTGGCCGGTGTGCGCCGGCTCGACGCGCTGACCCCGGGGCAACTGTCGCAAGCGGTGGCGGGCCTGCTCGATTACCCGCAGCGCCAGGCCGTGGAGCGGCTGGCGCCGGAGAGCGTGCGGGTACCCAGTGGTCGCCAGCTGCGGCTGGACTACGGCGGTGAGGATCCGCCGGTGCTGGCCGTGAAGCTGCAGGAGCTGTTCGGCATGGCCGACACACCCCGCGTGGCCGACGGCCGCGTTCCGGTGACCCTGCACCTGCTCTCGCCCGCACGCCGGCCGATCCAGGTCACACGTGACCTGGCGAGTTTCTGGGAAAACACCTATCCCGAGGTGCGCAAGGAACTCAAGGGCCGCTATCCCAAACACCCCTGGCCGGGCGACCCGTGGGGTGCCACGCCCACGCACCGCACGCGGCAGTCGTAGGAAGCCCGAAAAGCCGCGGGCTTCCCGGGGCTTCATGGAACCCTTGTAGGGAACCTCGAAAAACCTGGATTTTCATCAAGGCCACGGTAGGAGCGCTGGAAGGCGCGACCGGCAACGCGGGAAAATGGCGTGTCCTGCGGCCAGATTGATCGCGGCTTCCGCCGCTCCTACACACGATCGGGCGTTTTTCGAGGTGCCCTGTAGGAGGGGCTTCAGCCCCGATGGCCCGGGTGGGCCGGGCCCTTGGCAAGAGCGGGGCCGTCGCGGCTGAAGTCCGGGATCGGTGATTCCCGCGAATGCCGAACGCTGTCGCGTTTTGCTGGACGCGTGATTTTCCGTGGTCGCACTGCACGGCCAACGTGTGCTATCAGTAGGCGCTTGTAGCGTCCGGCCAAGCCAGGCCGGAGGTTTTTCGGGAGGATGCGATGTCGGCTGCCGTGGTGCCGACGCCATCAGGGGGCGATGACCGGCAGCGCGAGGGCGCGGCCGAGGCGCGCGTGTGCGCCCTCCTGGTCGAGCGCGGGCGTTTGAAGGAATCCGATCTGGGGCGGGCGCGACGCCTGCATGCGGAGGCGCCGGACGGCACGCTGACGGCGTTGCTGGCGCGTCTGGGCCTGGTTTCCGAGCGCGATCTGGCCGATACCTGGTGCGAATTGCTGGCGGTGCCGTTCATGGAGGCGCGTCAGGCGCCGGAGCTGCCACCGGACGGCGTCGAGGTGTCGCCGCGTTTCCTGCGCCAGATGCATGTGGTGCCGGTCGATGCCGGCAACGGCGAGCCGGCGTTGTTGGTGGCCGATCCCGGCGACACTTATCCGTGTCAGGCGATGGAGCTGGCCTGCGGACGGCCGCTGCCGCTGCGCGTGGGATTGCGCTCGGACATCGACGACCTCATCGAGCGTTACTACGGCCAGGGCCGCTCGGCCATGGGCACCATCGTGGAAAACCTGGGCGAGGGCGGCGCCGGCGACGAGGAGGATGTGCAACACCTGCGCGATCTGGCCTCGGAGGCGCCGGTGATCCGCCTGGTCAACCTGATCGTGCAGCGGGCCGTGGAAAACCGCGCTTCGGACATCCACATCGAGCCGTTCGAGAATCGCCTCAAGGTGCGCTACCGCGTCGACGGCGTGCTGACCGAGGTCGAGGCGCCGCCGGCCAGTTCCACCTCGGCGGTGATTTCGCGCGTGAAGATCATGGCGCGGCTGGACATTGCCGAACGCCGCCTGCCGCAGGACGGGCGCATCCAGCTGCGCGTGCAGGGCAAGGAGCTGGACCTGCGCGTGTCGACCGTGCCGACCAGCTTCGGCGAATCGGTGGTGATGCGCATCCTGGATCGCGAATCGGTGGTGTTCGATTTCGCCTCGCTGGGTTTCACCGACGCCTTTCGGGAGCAGTTCGTCGACGTGCTGGAGCGCCCCAACGGCATCCTGCTGGTCACCGGCCCCACCGGCTCGGGCAAGACCACCACGTTGTACACCGCGCTGTCGCGCATCAACACCGACAAGGTCAAGATCATCACCGTCGAGGACCCGGTCGAATACCAGCTCGAAGGCATCAACCAGATCCAGGCCAAGCCGTCCATCGGGTTGGACT